>WRHI01000104.1 GCA_009783315.1 Peptococcaceae bacterium | reverse complement strand
GGCACATGCATACGGTTCAATGAGGGACGCGTCAGGGGTTGGGGAGCGGCAGAATCCAAGCGCCTCACCGCCCGACGCAGCCCCCGAAAGGCGAAAAAAATACGCGGGCTTTTGGAGTCTGCCGCTCCCCTGACGTGGCACTGTTACTGGCCAGCGCGGTATCTGCCTCCAAATCACCATTGAGTTGCGGGAAAACACCGCGGCAGAAAGCTCTGCATATCCTTATCGTCAGTTCATGCACTTTTTAAATATGCACCCATCAACGAGGGGACACTTGACAAGTAGACAGCCATATCGCCTTGCCGGTATCTGGAGATCTAGACATATTAGGATTGCGGATTCTGCAGAATCCAGTGATTCTAATATTTTTGTGCTGATTTGGTAACAATTGTGATAGATCATGGATTTGGCAGGTTCTCTTTTCGAACACCGAACACCGAACACCGAACACCGGATGGGGGGATGTGCCATGCATGGGCTGGCCCTGTTGTGCGCGCTGATGTTTTGGATCCTGGCAGGATTTTTTTTACGTTGGAAAATCCGATTGCATATCGTTGCCGAGGATAACAATGTCAGAGTGGAAGTTGCTTGTGGGCTGCCGGCGAAGGCTGGGGCGGTTTTTGAGTTGTCGCCGGCAAGTTTTCAGGGGATAACAAGTGATATCAAATCCATTATGAACGGCATGAAAGCTAAGCCGGAAAAGCCGGAAAAGCCGGAAAAGACCGAAAAGACGGAAAAGACGGAAAAGACGGAAAAGACGGAAAAGACCCCGGCTAAGAAGGCTGCACCCAAGCGCGGTGTTATCCGATCGGTTCATGTCTTATGGGCAAGGATCAGTATTCTGTTGGCGCTGCGGCGTCGGATCAGGGGGCTGTTGTTTGCTCTGACGCGCAAGATGGAAGTTCAAACGCTGCGGGTGAGCGTTAGCGGCGGCACAGGAGACGCGGCTCAGACAGCTCTGATCAGCGGGGGTATTTGGATGGCCTGGGGAGCGCTGACGGCCCACCTTCTCAAGCGTGTCAGGGTGACCGGACGGGATATCGGACTGAGCGTCAGGCCGGATTTTGAGCGAAGCGGCTTACAAATTGATGTGTTGAGTATAGTCAGACTGAAAACCAGCCATATTATTGTTAAAAGTGCGCAGATGATTCTCTGGTTCCGCCGCGCCATACGTATGTTGAAATAGGAGGGATGACTTGTGTCGGAACACCCCATGGAAGGTCTTATGAAGACGATTTTGGATCGTATTCAGAACATGATTAACGTGAACACGGTGGTTGGCGATCCGGTGGCTACGCCCGGAGGCGCGACCATCATTCCTATTTCCAAAGTCTGCTGCGGGTTCGCGGCGGGCGGCAGTGAGTTTGATTTTCAGGCTCTGGATAGCAAGGGCAAAGATGTCAAATCCGAAGCGGGCCAAAACAATCAGGCCAACGGGCAGGGTTTGCCTTTCGGCGGCGGCAGCGGTGCCGGTGTGTCGGTTAAGCCTATTGGGTTTCTTGTCGTCAATAAAGATCAGGTTAGGTTGCTGCCGGTGGAAGGAAATATGGCGGATCGTATCATTGATGAGGTGCCCAATCTGATCAACAATTTGAAGGAGACGCTCGCTCAAAAGAAGGGGAATAAGCCTGAGGAGCAGGCAGACGCTGGATTGTTTGACAATTGACAATCGACGATTTGGATAATGTTATCCTCTTGCTGATATCTGACAATTAACTATGGAGAAGACTGCGGGACAACTTGAATCACGCATGCTGAACAAGCGAATACTTAGGCCCTTTCCGTCATAAATGTGACAGGGAGGGTTTTCTCATGCTTAATATTATTTGGATTGTTCTGCTCTGCGTGGGCATCGTGGCGGCGGCTTGCACAGGTAATATTGCGGTGGTGACGGAATCTGCTCTTAATGCCGGCGAACTTGGCGTCAAGACTGGGATCCAACTCATGGGCGTCATGGGGCTGTGGATGGGGCTTATGCGCCTTGCTCAAAAGGCCGGGATTGTGAAAGCCATTGCCCGGGTGTTCGGGCCTTTGTTGGCGCCCCTGTTTCCTGATCTGAAGCGCGGCAGCGACGCTTGGGGCGCCATTGTGATGAATTTGTGCGCTAATATTCTTGGGCTGGGCAACGCGGCGACGCCTTTCGGGCTCAAGGCGATGCAGGAAATGCAAAAGGAGAATCCTCATCCGGAACGAGCCAGCCGCAGCATGATTACGTTTTTGGCTTTGAATACGTCGTGTATCACGCTGGTACCGGCGACAATTATCGGCATCCGTATCTCGGCGGGTTCGGCGCAGCCGACAGAGATTATCGGCACAACACTTTTTGCCACATGCTGCGCCATGATTTGCGCCATTGCGGTTGACTGGCTGTTCAGGCGCAGGAATCCGGTATGATGCAGGTTGTGACCCAGGTCAGCGTTTGGATTATCCCGGCGCTGCTTTTTTTGATACCTCTTTACGCGTTTTGGCGCAAAGTGCCGATCTACGAAACTTTTGTGGAAGGGGCGGAGGACGGGTTCAAAACGGCGGTCAAAATCATTCCGTTTCTCATTGGCATGCTGGTGGCGATCCAGGTTTTCGTGGATTCGGGGGCGCTGGAAATGGTGGTGAATGTGCTGACGCCGGTGTTCGACAGGTTTGGCTGGAACACGGAGATTCTTTACATTATTCCCCTGGCGATTATGCGGCCTTTGAGCGGGAGCGGGGCCTTGGGGGTTTCTACGCAGCTGATTAATGATTTTGGGCCGGATTCTTTTGTCGGGAGGCTGGCCTCGACTATGCAGGGGAGCTCCGATACAACGTTTTTTGTGTTGACGGTGTATTTTGGCGCGGTGCGCATTAAACAGTACCGGTATGCGGTAAAAGTGGGTTTGATTGCTGATCTGGCCGGGTTGGCGGCTTCGATCTGGATTGTGACCCGTGTGTTTGGGTGATCCGGAGCATCCTGAGTCTTGTGCAGTGCCTGAGGGAACCGGTTTCGTTCCGTTTGGCGACACTTGTGTCGTGGGTGACTGTTACGAGCCCACTTGGCATCAATCGTCATTCTCCAGTTAGAATAAAACCAAATACTCTGACAGATGATAGTGACAAGCAAGTCATTAATTCGTAATTTCTGAGGGGTGTTGTTATTTTATGTGTCCCCAAGGGGTTTCTACTTACAGTTATCCGGTTGATATTCCGCCGGACTTTCCGGCGCAGCAGCAGGACAGTCAGCCAGGTCGCGAGTCGATTATGACGCCGGAGCCTATGTATGATAATCCCCGTTATTGTGCGGCGCATAAACTTTCCGGTCGTGTGGCCCTGGTGACGGGTGGGGACAGTGGCATTGGGCGCGCGGTGGCGATCGCCATGGCTAAGGAGGGGGCCGATGTTGCGATTGCCCATCTCACGGAAGGACAAGATGCCGAAGCCGTGCAGAAAGCTGTGGAGGGAGCGGGTAGCCGCTACCTGGTTCTGCGCGGGGATTTACGTCATGAAGAGACGGCCCGGCAGATTGTGGCGCAGGTTTTGGGGGAGTTGGGGGCGTTGGATATTCTGGTTAACAACGCCGGGGTACAGTTTCCGCAAAACAGCATTGAGGATATAACGTCGGAACAGTTGTCGCGGACTTTTGAGACGAATATTATGAGCTGTTTTCATATGGTGCGGGCGGCGCTGCCCCATTTGCGACCGGGCGGCTCGATTATTAATACCACGTCGGTGACGGCTTATGAGGGCAAAGAAACGCTGATCGATTATTCTTCAACTAAGGGGGCCATTGTGTCGATGACCCGATCCTTGGCGCTGTCGTTGGCGGCGCGGGGTATCCGGGTTAACGCCGTGGCGCCGGGGCCGACTTGGACGCCGCTGATCTGCGCCAGTTTTTCGGCGGAAGAGGTGGCCGAGTTTGGCAAAAACGTGCCCCTGGGCCGGGCCGCACAGCCTTTTGAGCTTGCTCCGGCTTATGTGTTTCTGGCCTGTGAGGATTCGGCTTATATGACAGGGCAGGTGCTGCATGTGAATGGGGGTAAGGCGGTGGACAGCTAGTACTCCGCCAAGCCCAAATCACTTAATGTCTTGCGGCGTCTTTCGACACGCTGCTTCATAAGATCCTCCTAGAAGACACCCGGTATTCGTCGTCGGTTCTTCCTTGCATCGTGTCGAAATACTTGCAATCCATTTAAGTGATTTGGACTTGACGGAGTACTAGGCGCTATATTTTTCAGCAGCGCCAGCCGAGAAAGAAAGTTGCTGCCAGTTGCAGCACCCGTTCCGGCGCGCCGGGGATGGACAGCCGGTGATCTCCGCCCGGAACCACGGTGAGCGGCACATGGAATCTATCGGCAAAAGACCGGGCGTCCCTGAGGGGAATGGTTTGATCCGACTGGCCGTGAACCATATGGAGTTCGGCCAAGCCCTTCCGCCATAGCGTGAAGACGTCATGGTTTTCCAAGTCGTCAAAAAAACCTTGGGTGAGTTTCAACTCGTATCCATAGTTTTCTTGGCTTAATAGGATTTCTCCTGTTTTTTCCAAGAGCGCTTTTTCCGCCTGGGTTTGTAGCCCCTTGACGACCTGAGGCATGGTTACCGCCGCCGAACGCAGAAAGGCGCGGCGGCGGCTCTGTTTTTGCCCGGTCAGATAAATCAGCGTAATGTAGGCGCCAAAACTGGAAGCAAAATAGACGATCTCCGCAGTCGGCGCCAACGTCCGCGCCCGGGTTTCCGCTGCCGCCAAAGCCGTCAGACAATTAGCAATGCGCAGGGATTCGCCGCCAGTCTTGCTTTCTCCGTGAGCAGGGAAATCAAAGGCTATGGCCCCGACGCCCAAGGGCGGCAGTTCTGTGAGCATCATCGCGGCCGTGGGACTTGTTTTGCTGCTGCCAAAGCCATGGACAATGACACAAACGGCTTTTTCCCGGCCGGTGATGTTGTAAACACAAGGCACACTGTCAGCGTGTCCCGTTGAGATGAATAGCGTTTGCACGGTCTGCCCCCTTAGTCATCCGCTGCCTGGCGGTGTCTTATCAGTTGCGCGCGAAGTCTAGCGGATCATTCGCTCCGGAGGCAGCCGCCCCATTCCACGACCGTGAATCCTGATCTGGTAAAAGGGGCTAAAGTCTGTTCTTCCACTTCAAGGGGCTCGTCAAGAGGTTTGCAGGCCATAAAAACCCTCAACATGCTGTCCGGGGCAGGTGTGACAATCAACTGAGCGGTGTCCGTATAGGCCCTGTCTTGGAAGGCGATGAGATTATAGGCGTTGTTTTGCATCCGTGGAAGCCAATAGACAATAAACTCATTGTATTCTCTGGGCAAAAGACCCATATAGGAAAGCTTCTCCTGTAAAAAAACAGCCGTATCTTCGCCTTTAACAACAAAACCCTTGCTAAAATCATAATGGGCTTGCCCGTGACCTTCCCAAAACAAGTACGAATACTCCATGCCGTCATGATGGTTTGTGAGGACGCCGTTGGGATGCGCGGTTACGCTCCAACCATTGTCGTAGGCCGGATACGTATAGTCCAGGACGCCGTTGTACTCCAGACGCACAGTCACTTCAGTTGGTTCAGGAGGATAAAGGTAAATAACAGGCTTCTCAGGTGCGGGAAAACGGTAAAGAGATTCTATTCTTTTGCTTAGCAGACTTCTTACAAAGAGGGCCATAAGCAAAAGAGCCAGAATTGTTGCAACTGTTACGCCAACGAGTAAGATTATTTGATTCCTTTTTCTCATGTCATACCCCCAAAGAGTGAATTCGAATCATAGCCTGTCGGGATATAGCATAACCTTTTTTTGCGCTGTGATCAATGGTGCCATGGTCATTTACATATAATACCATTTGACTGGGGGGGGGTTATGGAAGGGTAAAATGATGAAATGACAATTGTCGTTTTTAAATGATAATTGAAATGTATCCTTGCTTCCCCTAGAATAATTAGAGATAGGAGATGATTGATGTGAAAAGAAAGGCGCCATGGATCGTATTTACTTTTACAGTCGCTTTGGCTTTGTTCCTGAGTGCACAATGTTTCATTCCTGTTTATGCCGCGACAAGTACTGTCACATATGACTATGGGGCGAACGGTTGTGGGATTCATTGGGATTCCAAACATTTCTCAATCATACTGACAACCACATTGTTAAAGCTTGTGCCATGTTCTTTAGCGATTCTCTCTACCTCAACAACAAGTTTCTCTTTAATATACAACGACTTATAAACGGCAGGTTCTTTGTTCGCTGTTTTCTTGGGTACAAACGGCATACTATCAACTCCCGGTGAAATTGTAGTATATTAGAGAAACATATTGCATATTAGAAAAATCTAGTATATAATTATAGAAAAATCTAGTATATAATTATATTGGAACTGGCGGTGTTGGATAAAAACATAACGGATAATGAGCTTTAGGAAGTCTAATAGTTACATATCATAAGGGAAGCCGGGAGGGTGAACAATGCCTCGTTGGGTTAACGCGCCGACACTGCTTCTGATCTATTCAGTTTCCATGGTTCTTATGTCCTTTAGCATTATGTTCTTGATAACCAATTGTAGAAATTCAGAAATCCGGGACTATGGAACCCGGGGTCTCCCGGTCTCTCCTATAGGCAGGGCGTCGCGGTCCTTCGTTCTCTGCCAGAGTCTGGTGGTCGTTTGGCTGATCGGACGATTGATCGAGGATATATCCAATGAAATATCGAATAGGTATTATGAATTAGCTTATAATCCTGCTGAGATTATAAGCCAAATCGATCTATTGGTAATGAATGGATGTATCAGTATTTTTCAGCCAAGCAATAAAGATGAAATATTGCAATCTGTAGATGGCATTGTGATTGACATTGAAGGTGAGGTTGCCGGGTATATTTGCTACTATAAGTATAAGATTTTGCTGGAGAATCATTACCCTATAGACAAAAACAGTATTATAGATGATTTGGAAAAATTTAGATGTTTGGGAGGATATAGGCTAAATAGCCAGAGGGATTTTTTTGATCCACAGATCACACATCTGTTGGTAATGCTGAAGAGCGATCTTGATAAATAATAATAAATAGAGGGGAAAGAGGATTACATGAAGCTTATACTAAGAGATGTATGCAAGGATGTCACCTTTAATGACCAAAGAATTCACATACTAACGAACGTGAATATGGAGATTAGGTATGGAGAGATAACCGCGATCATTGGAAGTTCAGGAAGCGGGAAAACCACTCTTCTGAATATTATGTCTCTTATTGATCGTGTTAGTTCCGGCAATTATTATATTGGGGATGTGAACGTTAGTTCTTGGGATGACAATCAGAAAAGTGAATTCAGAAGAGCGTACTCGAGTATTGTCTTTCAGCAATATAACTTAGTATCTCGGCTAAGCAGTTATGATAATGTTAAGCTTCCGCTGCTGGTCAATAGGAGAATTAATTCATCTGATAGAAGAGCAATCGTATTGGAAAGCCTGAAAAGATTAGGGATGGAGCATAGAAAAGATCATAAACCAAGTACCTTGTCTGGGGGTGAACAACAAAGGATTGCTATAGCGCGAGCCTTGGTTAATAACCCGGCAACGATTTTTGCTGATGAACCTACCGGTAATGTTGATAAAGGCAATGAGAGTATTATTTTGAAAGCATTTCGTGATATGGCGGAAGAGGGACGTGCGGTTATTATTGTTACACACAGTGAGACGGTTAGAGATTATTCGAATAAGGTCTTTAGATTAAAACATGGAGAAATATCAGAGGTAGTACAATGAAAATAAGGGACAATATTGAGTATGGCGGGTCCAGTTTTCTGTCACAAATCAGGCATAATAAAAGCATATTCATCGTGCTTTCTATTGTAATAATAGTATTTAATATGACTTATAGTTTGGCTATGTCAGTAAAAGCGTCATCAGAAAGTGAGATTACAGATAACCAAAACCTGTGCTATATTGAAGGGACATCTTATAGTGATGCAATAACTACTGATACACTGAATGAGATAAGAGCTATTGAGGGAGTTAAGTCAGCGTTTTTTCATAGGTTGATCAGTTGCGCAATTGAGATAAAGGCGGATGATGATGTTAAAGAAGGGTTCATGGGGTATCAAGTGTCTGCTGTTCCGGTTGATAAAAGAGACATTGAAGCGATAACTGGGTTGCAACTGGTTCTAGGCGAAAATGACATAATTGTGAATGAGAGCTATCATGACGAGGGTGGACTCCAAACCGGCACGGAAGTATTCCTCTCGTACAACTATTCATATAATGAGTACACAGGCACCCGGAAGGAAGTGAAGGTTAGAATTGCTGGATTCTACAAACAACCTGTATTAAATGCCTGGCCGGATGATGTTATCTTGGTTGATTCGTCGTTATTTGACACAATGCAGAGTGCTCTATATATGCTTTCTGCTAGTGATATAAAAGAAGCTCAAATGGATCAAACAGCTATCGTTATAATTGCTGACGATGTGAGTAATACCAATAAAGTGGCCGGCATCATGAAAGAGCGATATGAGACCATTCGTCTTAATTATGCCTTGAAAGCGGCTGAAGGATTGCCCGTATTTGCGCAGGCAATATTTGTTGTGGGAGGCATAATAGTCATATCCCTAATCATTATGAGTGTTGTAGTCATTAGCTCGACGATGGGAAATATGTTAAAAAATCGGCTTCATGAAATCGGTATTATTAGAGCCATTGGCTTTAAGGTTGCCGATGTTCGTCAACTCTTGATCATTGAGGTTACTATTATTGCTTTGAGTGCTGTTTGCATATCGATGGGTTCGTTTTATCTCTTGATGGTGTTGTTGAATGTCATCCTAGCAAAACAGGATTTATTTCTTTTGGCCTTAGAGATATCAGGGAGTCAAATCCTGTGGTCAACGGGAATCACATTCTTCACAATGTATATTGCAACCTTTAAGATTATTGGAAAAACTTCCAAACTCAATATTGTCGAGGTGTTAAGATATGAATAAGAGTAGAGCAGAGAACAAGATTGGTGTTGCAGTTATTGTGGTGCTATTGGTTGTAACAATATTTTTCACAGGGTTAACAGGATGTCAGAAGTCCACGAAGACGCCTCATTATGGCAAATCAACGATATCATATATATCTGAATCATCGAAAAAAACGTACTTGAACAGTTATGATATCGATACCCAAGAAGAAATTCGATATTGCGTCGGAAATAGAAAAGATGTGTTTGACTTTCTCTTTGATATTTATGATGGAGGATGCGTTGCTGCCTCCAATACTTATGAAGTTTTTGTTCTCGATTCTACGGGTATATTGAGGTATCCTGATATTATCGACAGAATTGTTGCCATAAAGAAAGCCGGTAACAACATAGTGCTTATATCACAAATAGATATGGAAACGATGAAGATTGTTATCTATAACAGCGATTTCACTCAACAATTATACTCAGAGGAGATACAAGGCTATTATTCGCAATATAGTTTGATTACAAGAGAGAGGGAGCTAATATTTGCATCATATAACAGCCAGCTACAGACATCATCATTGCATGTATTGTCCCTGAAAAATGATGTTAGATCAAGCGAAAGAAGGGAATACCCTTTGCTAGACATTGCAGCAACGATGGTTCCGATCAAGACAGATGATGAGCTTTATATATATTTGAATCAGAGAATCCTCGACAGCAAAAGCAGCATAGTGATAGGTTCATTATTTAGAGTTGAAGAAGATTCTGTCTTGACAAAAATTACTCAGTTTGACAAATTGCTTACATGTGGTTGGTATTCAGATAGTGAGCTATATTTATTGCTCGGATTAAATAGAACCGAATTGTATTTATGCTCTCTAGATTCTTTTGAAGAAGAACTGTTGTTCACATCAGAAGATAATGAAACTATTACGAGATCATACGAATTGTCTGGATTAAGATATCTTGTATCAGACAAAGGTGTTTTTCTATTGAAAAATAAATCAGTCATGAAACTGCGGTCATGGGAATCCTTCTTGTATAACAATTATAACTAGAAACGCCTGTTCGCAAAATAGTGTTAATGCGGTCTCAACCTGACCAGTCCCTGACGGGATAACTTTTTTCACCTTGTAAGGTTGCGTCAGGCAGAGAGGCGCTTGGATTCTCCCGCTCACCAAACCCTACCTCGTGCCTCATTGAACTGTATACATATGCCGCATGAATACCCCCGAATAGCAGATTTTTTGGAGCAAATA
>WRHI01000103.1 GCA_009783315.1 Peptococcaceae bacterium | reverse complement strand
CGCGGGCTTTTGGAGTCTCCCGCTCACCAAACCCTACCTCGGGACTGTTACGAGCCCACATAATATCCATCTCCATTCACCATTCGGTTGCGGGAGAGCCAGACGAAGCCTTAGAGAAGCCCAAAAAAATCCGCGGGCTTTTGGATACTCCGCACACCAACTTACGTATTGGCCCTCGCAGGACAGTAAGCGTCTGTCCCACTCCGTTCTCTCCCCGAGCAGCCCTGGCTGGGGTCTAAACAGGAACCCTTAAGCCTTAAGCCTTAAGCCGCATACACGTAATAAACAAGGCAAGTTACTTGAAAACATCAGGATTTCAGGGTATTATAGAGGCAAGAAGATCATTACGTCCACGGACGGCAAACAAAGAGAAGGGGAATACCGATGGGTACCAACAGGAAATACAAGGACAGCCTTTTTTCACTGCTGTTCAACAACCCGGACAGGATGCTGGAGATCTATAACGCGCTGACAGGAAGCAAGCTGCCGCCGGATACCCCGGTTGAACCCGCAACTCTGGAAGACGTCTTATTCATGAGCCTAATTAACGATGTGGCCTTCGTTATTGACGGCAAACTGGTGGTTTTAATCGAACATCAATCAACGATAAACCAGAACATGCCCCTGCGGCTATTGCTATATCTGGGCAGAGTCTACGAAAAACTCCTTGATAACAAGGCTGATATGCTGAAAACAGGCAGTGTGGACGACAGTTTCAGCCGCATTCAGTATGATTTGCCTGAAGGCATTGGCAACTATACGATCGAGGCTGATTTCCGGTTCGGAGCCGGCACCAACACGTCGCGCTGGGCCGCCATCATGTTCCGGATTCAGAGCGACGCCAATAACTCCTACTACCAAATGGCGGTTAGGAAAGCCTCCGCCGCAAGCAACGGCGTGGAGTTCGCCGAGATGCTGCCGAGCGGCTCCTGGGCCTCGCCGCAGCCGGCAAGCGCCCCGTTTACCCCTTCCTTTGGCGAAGGGATCACGCACAGACTTAGGGTCGAGGTTTCGGGCAACAACATCAAAGAATACATTGATGGGCAGCTCATCATATCCAGCGGCCTGGCAACGCGCTATCAGAACGGCAGCATCGGCTTCCAGTCCGCCAACATGGAGCTTTACATCGACAACATCCGTGTGTCGGCCGGTAAGCCCAACCCTGAGCCCGCGGGAGCCAAAATACTGAACGGGAATATCGTCGGCTGCCCCACCGTTATCACCAGGATTAACGATATAAATACGCTGGACAATGTTATTAACGACGATGTCACAACCTCGGTCATGGTCGATTACACCAGTGCCGACAACGCCGTCGCGTTGTTGGACGCCGGCGCCGGCAAGGTACTCCCGCTCTTTGTCGTGAACACTATGGCAGACGCGGTTGAACTGGCGAACCTGGTAGCGGCCGGCTATACCGACACGCACATGGCGTCGCCCAATCCCGAGATTGTCAAGGCATACCGGGATATCGTGAAAAACTCAAGAGCAAGCCTTATTATCGACCAGGAAATCAGGCAGGCCGACGTTCGCGATATCGTATCGACAGCCCATGCCTGTTGGGCGCTTAATGTCATCGTGACCACCGGCAGAGCCGATAAAGAGACGATAGAGGCAATCCAGAAGAGACTGATCTCAGTATGGATGGTCAGCGACGACACCACCGTGGGCAACCATGAGGCCATCACGTCAGGTGTGACCGGTATCGTCACCGCCGATCCAACGAAACTCAAAGCCGACGCCTCGATTTACACCACAAGGACGCTGACCCGCCGTCCGTTCATCATCGCCCACAGAGGTCTCTCAGGCACAGCGCCGGAAAACACGTTGATCGCGTACAGGAAGGCTTATGAGGCCGGCGCCGACATGTTTGAGACCGATATCTACCTCTCAAAAGACGGCGAAGTGTTCCTGCTGCATGACTCCACCTTCGCCCGGACTACCGACATCACGAACCCGTCCTGCAGGCTGACCGACTCGGAGGTTGCGGCGACAGGGAAAACAAGGCAGACGGTGGGTTATGCCGATCTCACCATGGAACAGATCAGGAAGCTCGACGCCGGCTCCTGGAAGGGCGTGGCTTTCGCGGGCGAACCGATTCCCACACTGCGGGAACTCCTTGAATATATGCAGGGCAAAGATGTCGTCCTGTTCTGTGAGCTAAAAGATCCGAACATGGCCTTGATTGAAAAGACCATGGCCGTAATCCATTCCATGGGCATGGAGAATCAGGTGATTTTCATCAACAATAACAATTTACAGACAAACAATATGGTCGCCAATTACCCCGACATGCCATGTGGTACCCTTAACAACGTCTCCGTAGACCTGAGCAACCCGCTCAGGTCGGTCAGCAACATTCTGAATACCATCCTTCCGATGAACGTGACCTACAATCCATACTACAGCTATCTGAATAAGGAGATCATCGCCGAGTGCATGGCGCGCGGTCTCCCGCTTTGGCCCTGGACGCTGGACGACGCGACGCTCGTAAAAAATTTCATCGACTATGGTACTGCGGGCATTACCACCAATTATACCGACCGCACCGCAAACGCCGTCATGGGCATCTTCCCCGAACGCCGCAGCTATACCTCGAATGGAGCCGTCACCGTAAACTATACGGCTTTAACCAACGCAGGGATCGAAACCAACCTGCCTGCCGAATTTCTTGTTCTTGACGGCGCTGAAAATATTGTAGAAATGGACAGCGCCACAATCACGGTGGTTCCCGGGACATCCGTGATCGTGCTGCTCAAAGTCCAGTCTCCGGCGGCGACCAACTGTGCCTCTTATACGTTGTACAGCCAGCCAATTACGATCAACGGCGTCTAACCCCATATTCCCGGCTTTGAGCCGGAGAGACGTGACGCACATGGCAATACCGCTTGCGATAATCATCGCTGAGCGGTATTGTTTATTCCTGTAGTACCCAAGATTTTGTCATGCTTCCGGGTATTTTTTGCATACCCGGGATCCGGGAAACGAAAGCTTCTTACTGTGATTATCTTCTTGCAGTAACGTTTCCTGCCTTCGCCGTTCATACCTCTTACTACAGCCGCGTCACAGGACAATTCGCAGGCGCGGTCGATTTCCCGCCGGATCAACCAGACAATCAGAACGATGAAGGGGTAAATGAAGATAAATCCGATCCAGCCCCACATGAACAGATCGGGACTGTTGGCAGAGAGACCGGCTCCGAGTTCCCCCATCGGATCAGCCATACCCGCCGGATCAGACCTTTCCGGCAGAACGGACGCACCCGATGGCTCTGCCGCACCTGATGAATCGGATACATCTGAGATATCGGACACGCCTGCCAGATCAGAACCGCTTGACATATTAAGCCCTTCTGCCGGATTAGAAACATTTGACGTGTTACCTCCTTCTGCCGGATCAGGGCCCGCCGAATCAGCCGCGTTTGCGCCGGCATTTGTCCCTGACATCGCCTCCGCCGCCGACAGGGCTTTTGTGATGTTGTTCTCAATAACGGCGTGAAGGGGCAACGTAGGTTTGTCAATAAGAAAGTCAAGCGCCCGGGTATTTTGGTTACAGCTTCGCGAAAAAGATTCTCTTGAGAAACCAAATTCGGGGGCACACAAAGAAGGCATACGACCTCATTTCATCGAGGGCCAATACGTAAGTTGGGGTGCGGCGTATCCAATCTGTCTTTAGCCAGACGAAGCCTTAGAGAAGCTCAAAAAAATCAGCGGGCTTTTGGATACGCCGCACCCCAACTTACGTATTGGCACTTGCACGACAGTAAGCGTCTGTCCCACTCCGTTCTCCCCCCGAGCAGCCCTGGCTGGGGTCTAAACAGGAACCCTTAAGCCTTAAGCCTTAAGCCGCATACACGTAATAAACAAGGCAAGTCACTTGAAAACATCAGGATTTCAGGATATTATAGAGGCAAGAAGATCATTACGTCCACGGACGGCAAACAAAGAGAAGGGGAATACCGATGGGTACCAACAGGAAATACAAAGACAGCCTTTTTTCACTGAAAATACCTAAGCCCGAATTCTATGTTCTGTATATAGGTGACAAAGACTATGCCGACATCACCACATTAAAACTGTCAGACGCCTTTATGGAGACTCCTGATATGCTGAAGGAGGGGCCGGGCAAGCCAGGGTACCTGGAGCTGGAAGTACCCGTCATCAACATCAACAAAGGTCATAACGAAGAAATGATCCGGCGGAGCGCGCATCTGAGCGGCTATGTCTCCTTGGTCAGCAAGACCAGGGAATGTGGAAAGTTGGGGCATACCCGGGAAGAAGCGATAACTGAAGCTGTCAAGTACTGCGTGGAGAACGGTATACTGGCTGATCTGTTACCCAAAATCTCGTCGGAGGTGATGAACATGCTCATGGTGGAATTCAACCTGGAAGACGCTAAGCAAGTCTGGTTGGAGGAAGGCAAAGCGGAAGGCAGAATGGAAGGTAAAGCGGAAGGCAAAGCGGAAGGCAAAGCAGAAGGCAAAGCGGAAGGCGCAACACAGCTGGCTAAGTTGATCAAGGATGGTTTCGATCTAGATACAGCACTCAAAATGATAACAGAAGAATCATAGGGTGCTTGTACGCAACATCATCCTTGCCTTTCGAACCCAGACATCAACAAGAATAATGCCCATTAGGCGAGATCCTCACCCTTTGATCCCTGTCTTCCGCAGAATCGAAAGAGGATACTCCCGCTCCCCCAGCCTAATAACACAATCATTAACTAAGTTATACCCATGGGCCAGATAGAATTTCAGAGCCCGTTCATTTTCTGTAAGCACATCCAACACAAAATCGGAGTATCCTTTTTCCCCCAGCCTCTGTTCTGCCGCAGCAAACAGGCGACTCCCATACCCCTTACCGATAGCGTCTTTGCGGAGATAGATCGCCGAAATCTCCCCGTCTTCTTCATACCCTTCCGTGAAGGATTTGCCGAACCCGGCGACACCAACCAGCCCGCCTGCATCCACCATCATCAGGAACTCCGACACGCCTTCTTCATAACGAGCCAACAATTTACGGTGTCTGACCGCCACCGACAAGGCGTCCAAGTACGCATCCTCCACGATACCCCGATATTCCACCCGCCAACAATCGTCCAGAAAGACAGCGATCTCAAACAGATCCTCCCGCCCGGCCCTTGTGAATTGAAGATCGTCCTTCATATCAAGCTCCTCTTTCGGTAGATTCCTCTTTCAGAAGGAACTCACCACCACAAAAATCCCTCGCCATGCATACGAACCCATGAACCCTAGACACGTTATATTATACATCATGTCCTTTTGAGGTGATAACGTGACACCCTGTTACGAAAAAAGCCCTCACCAGTCTTGTCATACGCAACGGCACCCGGCAGGAAATCGACTTTATCGATCTGGTGCCGGGTGACATCCTGTTGCTCGAAACAAGGGATTTTATCTCGACCGACGGCCCGTCTCTTGGAAAGCACCAATCTGGAGGCGGACGAACACAAAGCCAATCTTTACCACAGCTCAGTTTCCGAAAACCTCCTTAACCTGTTTCAGCAGCGAATCTTCGTACTTCTTCGAAGGTTCAATATATCCGCCTTCCCCGAATTCATTCCAAGCATATATCAGGCATATTCCCCAGGTCTTTTCCGGATTGGCGACAAGCAGATCCCGGGCTTCCTGAAGATGCGCCCTGAATTCATCCGCGGATGTGGGAAACGAATTGTTGTGAGGATCGTTTCTATAGCGATCTAACCAGGGTGTAGCGTCCCATCCGGCTGTTATGGGCAGAAAATAGGGAATGAGCGATTCTGATCCATCATTGTTTACTTTGGTCGGCAGATTGCTGAGTATGGTATTCCACTGTTTGCTGTATATCTCTGTCAGCCCTCCCGGTCCGGAGTAACTCGTGGACTTGGGGCTCTGTTTATACTCCCATTCGTTCCCATTCCAAATCTGAGAAGTGTAGGTTTTATAGTTATAGGCGGAGATCGCGTCAAACCCGTAGTTCTTCGGAACAGCCTCATACCAGTGTGGCTGATTATCTGCCTGGCCCACGAAAAAGATTCCCTCCAATTCCCTGCTACGGGCAATGTCCCGGGCTCTTTCCAGAATCGTTCTTCTGAATTCCTCTCTGCTATGACCATCATCGGGAATGCCCTCTTTGATTGCGATATAATCCACCACATAGACAAAGAATTGGCTGTTAATGATGAAGAACACCGGCATGGACACGCCATCAACATCAACGGTAAGGTATTCCGGCCGTTGCATATGATAGTCAACGATATGACAGAACAACGCGTCCCATTCCTCCAGAGACTGAATAGGCCGGGTGGCAAGATCGGCAGGATCAATACTGCCCGACGCACCCGGGGGCTCCTTCCATGGCCACGTGGTAGACGGATCCCAAGTCAGAGCGTAAGGCATCTTACTTTTGGCCTCAGAAGCCAGATAGGCATCTATCGCCCCTTCTTCACCCGGGATCTGTCCCGGGCTCGGTCTGCCATTTTTATATCCCCAGTCCCAGGCGATAAAATCGATTCCATTTTCATACATTTCTTCTAATTGTTGATTGACAACCGTCACATCCGTATCATCATACCATCCCTTTAACGGCTTCCGTTCCGGAGCGTATTCTTTTACCCGATACCAGCTCCCCTGGCCCGCCGACTCTCCCCAATCCTGCGGGGCCGCCCCTTCGTGCCAGCCTGGGTAATAATAAACGCCAACCCTTGGTTTGAAGGTGTCCTCTCCGCTCCCGTCTTCATTCCCGTTGCCCTGCCATAGGGCATACATCACAGCCCCGGGAGCGCCCTGCAGATCAACTAAGGCCCAGCCTGGCTGGTATAGAGCGCCGCTGATACTGTTCAGCGCCCAGCCCAGAAAATCCGCGTCTGATTTGCCGACTGACGGAAGTTGGAAAATTTGTCCTCCCCAGGTTTTGGTAACGTCAGCGCTGTTGGTAACCTGCGAACAGGGAACACTCTCCGGTTCCGGCAAACCACCGTCCGCCTCAAAGGTAAGGGTAACCTGGCGTTCATAGAGTCCGTAGAAGATCTGGTCGTCAGGTATTGAGAGGAAGGGAATCTGCCGCGGGTTGAAACCGCCGGATGAGGCGTCCGACTGAGTAACCCATCCCTGCGCCTCCCAACCGGGATACAGGCAGAGCGTCGGAATCGGAATCCTCGCGGTATCTCTGTTATATATCATCTGAGGCTCCGAAGGGCGGATAACCTGCCGGGTTCCGTCATAGTCAATGAAAGTCGCCGTCACGGTCTTCTCATAGACAGCGTACAGATACACATCACCAGCGGCCGGGAAGGGTTCCATGCCTTCATGAGCATTCCTGGCTGTGTTCCAGCCGATCAACGTCCAGCCGTTCTCTCTTTCGATGGTGGGGCTGAGATCCACCGGCGCGTCATGGTCTATGGGAACAACGGCATCGGCGGAAGCCGGCCCCCCGTTTGCCCCATAGTCATAGGTAACCGTATACGTCTGTGGCTTCCAGACAGCCTTCATGGTCGTATTGCCGGCCAGGGCAAACGTGTCGCCGGCAGCGTAACTGATGTCGGTGTCCGCATCTTTCCAACCGTCAAAAACATACCCTTCTCTGCTCATGGCGCCGGCCCCCGCCAGCGTCACCGACGGCTTTGTGGGGTTCAGGATATTGGCGCTGTGGGCATATTGCGTTCCTGACCAGGACGGGGGCGGATCAATCCCTTCGTTGGCATCGTACGTCAGGGTCACCGTGCGCTTATACACCCCATACAAAGTTCTGTCTGCATCCGTCGTGACAGGGGAATATATATTGACCGAAACCCCCTGACCGGCCGCCAGGCTCCACCCGCCAAACGCCCAACCGGGCCAGGGCGTCGGATTGGGAGTGGGAATCTGTGTGCTCTCATGATTGTAGATCGACCTGCTGACCGGAGGATGCTGAACAATCTCCAAGCCGTTATAGTCCTGGAATGTCACCGTTATGCTCTTCTCGTAGATGGCGTACAGATACACCTCATCCTCAGCCAGGAAGGGCGCCATGCCTTCATGGGCGTTTTGAGCTGTGTTCCAGCCGATCAACGTCCAACCATTCTCGCTTGCAATGGTGGGGCTGAGATCCACCGGCGTGTCATGGTCTATGGGAACAACGGCATCGGCGGAAGCCGGCCCCCCGTTTGCCCCATAGTCATAGGTAACTGTATACGTCTGTGGCTTCCAGACAGCCTTCATGGTCGTATTGCCGGCCAGGTCAAACGTGTCGCCGGCAGCGTAACTGATGTCGGTGTCCGCATCTTTCCAACCGTCAAAAACATACCCTTCTCTGCTCATGGCGCCGGCCCCCGCCAGCGTCACCGACGGCTTTGTGGGGTTCAGGATATTGGCGCTGTGGGCATATTGCGTTCCTGACCAGGACGGGGGCGGATCAATCCCTTCGTTGGCATCGTACGTCAGGGTCACCGTGCGCTTATACACCCCATACAAAGTTCTGTCCGCATCCGTCGTGACAGGGGAATATATATTGACCGAAACCCCCTGACCGGCCGCCAGGCTCCACCCGCCAAACGCCCAGCCAGGCCAGGGCGTCGGATTGGGAGTGGGAATCTGTGTGTTCTCATGATTGTAAATCGGCCTGCTGACCGGAGGATGCTGAACAATCTCCAAGCCGTTATAGCCCTGGAATGTCACCGTTATGCTCTTCTCATAGATGGCATACAGATACACCTCTTCTGTGGGCACGAAAGGCTCCATGCCTTCATGGGCGTTCCCAGCTGTGTTCCAGCCGATCAGCGTCCAGCCATTCTCTCTTTCGATGGTGAGACTAAGATCCACTGCCTCATTGCCGGGCGCCATGACAAACGTGTCTGCGGAAGCCGGGCCGCCGTTTGCCCCATAATCATACGTTACCTTCCAAACGGGCAGTTCCTCATACAATCTCACATTATCAATGGATGTCTTGACATTGTAGTCATAAAAACACATGCTTGTGGCTTGATTCAGAAGAGTGTCCGCATACAAAGAGACTCCTTGCTTCTCATAGACTCCATCGGGTGAAGTCTTTGCGTAGACAGTGACCCATCCGTCGGCTGCCTCCACCCGCACATAAAGCGGCGAATCACCCACATTGGTCCCCAGATCCGACAGTTTCCCTCCCGCCGCACTCTGAGGATCATAATAATGAATGCCACCGGGCCGAAACATGATCATATACAGATAATCATCGTGGCCCAGTTTCTCAGGGGTACGAAACTGAAGCCGCAGATAGGAATCCTGCTGTGTCTGATCCAGCTTTGTTAAATCAAACTCAACGGCATAGTTATCCATGGAAGGTCTCTTAATATAGGAATATCCCTTCTCAGTTATCATCCTCTCGTTTGAGAGCGAAAGAGACGTGACACTCCACGCCTTCCCCCAATCCGTCATGCTGACTTCGTTTCCAGAAAAGGTATCCTCAAAAACCGGCGTCGGATTCCACAGACGATCGGCCGCCAGAACCTCCGGCGGCGTACATTGTGTGAATACGAGCAAAGCTGCTGCAAAAGAGCATAAGAAAAATAAATATCGCGAATTTTTCATCGATAAACACCATCCTTCTTAAATTGCTATCAAAGGGTTACATGTCTTGCCGCTCGGCGTATACTCTGACATTATCGACAGACGTCTTAACCTGGTAATCGTAGAAACACATATGCGTGGGTTGACCTAGGAGAGCATCGACATACAGGGGATCGCCCTGTTGATCAAATAATGCGCCGGATGAAGTCTTTGTACTAACGGTAATCCATCCGTCCAAAACCTCCACGCGTACATAAAGCGGCGGGTCGCCCACATTTGTCCCCAGATCTGACAGTTTCCCTCCTGTCTCACTTTGAGGATCGTAATAAAAAATCCCAACAGGCCGGAATACCACCATATACAGATAAGGATTATGACCCAGACTCTCCGGGGTACGAAACTGAAGCCTCAGATAAGAATCCCTGTCCGTCTGATCCTGTTTAATAAAGTCGAACTCCACAGCGTAATTGCTCATGGGAGGGGCCTTCATCCAGGAATAACCTTTCTCAGTCGTCATTCTGCCGTCAGAAAGGGAAAAAAACGTCACATCCCAGGCCTTCCCCCACCTGGAGGAATCCACGGAACTTCCTGAGAAAGTATCCTCAAAAACCGGCCTCCAATCCCAGACAGAATCCGCCGGATGCAGCAATTCATTTAAGCCGGGAATCCTGGCCTCATCTGAGCACGCAGACAGACATAGAATCACCACTATGATAAGGATTCCGGAAACCATATCGGCTCTGAACGCTTTCATGTGTTGCCACCATACCTCCTATTCAAAAATTTGGGGTTCCGTAAAACAATATCATCGGTAACCCATATAATTCGGTAACCCATATAATTCGGTAACCCATATAATTCGGTATCCCGCGCGATCGGCAGCCCCTGCAAAGGTTTATGATAATAGTATACATGCCGGCTCTTCAGAAAACATTAGAATCAGATTAGAATTGGATTAGAATTCCTGAATCCCTCAAGGGAAACCTCTGCTCCCTGACCACAGCTACGCCCTTCTCTCAGGAATTCTGCCCATAAATTCTGGTAACAGACACGATCGGAAACAGAACGGGGTGCATATTTAAAAAGTGCATGAACTGACGATAAAGATAAGCAGAGCTTTCTGCCGCGGTGTTTTCCCGCAACTCAATGGTGAGTTGGAGGCAGATACCGCGCTGGCCAGTAACAGTGCCACGTCAGGGGTTGGGGAGCGGCAGACTCCAAAAGCCCG
>WRHI01000102.1 GCA_009783315.1 Peptococcaceae bacterium | reverse complement strand
CCTTCTTGCTATACATTTCACACCCCAGATCTTGGTTTATGTTGCTGTTTCTGCTATTATTATAGCAATACTGGCCTCAAAAGTCCAGAATTCATCGGGTTTATGGGTTTTTCAGCGGGCCCTCCTTACCTTTTCCACGCTTCCTTCATCCAAAGAATTCATGGGCTCATCCAGAATCAGAATCTCCTGATCCTCCATAACGGCCTGAATAATTCCCAGCTTCTGTTTCATCCCCAGCGAATATTTTTTGACGCTCCTCTTATCCTCCGGATCCAATCCGAAATGAGCCATAAGCTCCTTAATTTTACTGACCGGTATTTTCCCGTTAATATCCGATAACAGCTTCAAGTTCTTGAATCCTGACAGAGTGTTAATGAATCCCGGTGTCTCAATGATAATCCCGCAACTCGCAGGGAAGTCGATATCTTTGCGGATCTTTTGTCCCTTGACAACAATATCGCCGCTTGTCGGAGGCATAAATCCACATATCAATTTGAACAACACTGTTTTCCCAACGCCGTTCTTCCCAACGACCCCATGTATTTTGCCCTTTTCGAAGCGCAAATTGATATTTTCGAGCACAACATTTTCCCCAAAACGCTTTGTCACATTCGCCAATGAAATCATAATCCTTTCCTCCTCAAACATTCTTTATTAAGAACCGTGCACAGAATCGCCAATCCAAGCAATACTGCGCCTGTCACAAAGGGGCTTGCCCCAATCCGAAGATTCAAACTGTTATGTTTGCTCATCATAAGCGGATTGTAAATGTCAAATATACCGATAAACACACAAAAGAGGATTGCGGCGTTGAGATAGATGTACCCTTTGGAGGCGTCTTTCAGAACAACACTTAACATAAATTGGGATGCGGCAATCATGAGACATACCAGACAACCCAATACGTATTGGGACACGATTACTTGATGAAAAGAAGCATCATGGGACGCAGCAGCATTCAAATGATAAAATATCGGTCCCAATCCATCGCGATTGTCCGAGAGAAGGAGGGAGAAAACACCTGTTGCGGCATAAAACAATGTCCATAATGCAACAAGCCATAACACAATTCTGGTGAGATTTCTCAAGAGCCACTTCGTATACGTCCTATGTCGGATGACATACAGAAAACGGCTTCCCGGCTCCGTCATCACTGTCAACAAGAGGCCGCCCGCGAAAACCAGGAACAGATATGGCAGGGCAACCCCGACAATGTCCACGATGTTTTTTCTCCCATAGGTATTGATTCCATACACACTGTGTAGCATGATTTCTTGGGCGCTGGGTTGGATAACGGATGATGTCTCGCTTTCTGTGGAGGTCTCATCATAGGCTGGGATATCCAGGCCATATTCCCCGACCATTGACAGAAAAGAAGCCTGATCCACCACAACCAGTAAGGCCAAGATAAGCATGAGAGGAATGATAAAGGAGACTGAGAAATGGCTTGATTGGGCTATTTTTTGAAGAAACACGGATGTTCACTCATCCTTCCTGTACCAGCTTGAACTTGAGGGATAACAGGGCCAAACCATAGACCCCGATACAGACAGCAATCGGCAAGATGATGCCCATCTTCACCGTGAGAAAATCATAGAGATCTTCCGTGTACAGTTTCCTTTGGCCGATCATTAAATACAGGTTCATACAGAAGAGCTTAAGAATATTAGCCCCTTTAAGCATAGGATCAATGGCTAAAATGACATATTGACTTAACAGATAAACGACAATAGCAACCGGTCCAATCAGATGGTGCTTAAGCTTCATAACCACTATACCGAAAACACAAGATAAACAAGTCAGGACAAGGATATAGGTCATGAGTGTTATGGCACCAAATTCTCCCACAGAATAAAACTGCATGTAGGGTTTGAATTGTACGGAAACGCTGTTCCAGCTCAATTGAAAATCAAGAAATACCGCGGCAATACATACTGTCAACAGAAAGGCCGCCACACACAGAACCAGATTGAACAAGAAGACGAATACCAATTTCGCGTGGACATATTGCATATAGCTGCCTGTTCTTATTTTCGCAGGAGACTCGAAAGAATCATTCTTGAAAGAACAATAAGCGGCATACATAGAGATGAGGAATACCGGAGTCGAAAACAACATCGATTCTGAGAACAAGCTGTATACACAATCCCAGATTGAAGCCGTCAGTTCTTTGGCCGATTCTGTTTCCGGATCCCAATAAATTGTGCTTGATACATCAAACCCGATAACCCAATAAACAGTCATAATCACAAACATACCAGACAGCAACAGAAGGACTCTTCTGTTGATCTTGCTTAAATTGTAGATAAGCAATCCGCCAAAGCTCTTAAACATATTCATCGTTATTTCTCCAATACGTCTTCATAAAGAAAATGATTGTTGCGAGAACAAGCAGCACAAGCAACTGAAGGATGATGTTTACAGGATGAACCACCGCCATAGCCGGTGCATAAGAGTGAAAGTTGGTTATCGCTTCCGGCGACCACAGATACAACTGGAAAACATTCATGACATAAGCTGTGAAATTGTAAAACAAAAACGGGAAAGCCAATCCCACCAGAATATTCCTTGTTACTTTCGTACAGGCCAGTCCCATCACAGCATACACGCCGCCCATGACGCTAATGATAAGGCTATGTACCAGAACAAAGAGGTTGAAATGGGTTGCAGCCAGATCAGCCAGTAAAGCGCCGTCAGCATAGAAAAGACTTCTGTATTCATCGCCGGAATCAATAATACTAATGGTGATGAGGTTCATGACAGCGATAATAAGGATAGCGAGGAAACCAGAGATAAAAGTCGCTGTGTATTTGGAAAAGAGGTACCTTTTGTAATTGCTCCGTATGATCTGGGCCTTATAATACCCGGTTTCTCTGTCTCTCAAATAAGCAGTCGCAAAAGGGATACAGCACAGTAAAGGAATGAAAAGGAAGAAGTAGTAGTGCCCAAAATCCCATAAGGTGACTTTGTTTAAGCCATTGTAGATAAGGCTCCATTTCTCTTCTGCTGTAATATCGGAGGTATCTCCGAAATATATTTTCAAGGAATTGGCAATAGGTATCGCAATCATCCCAACGGCAATCGAGACGAACCCCAAAACGACAGAGAAGATCATTGGCCAAGAGAGAATGGCTCTCTTCAAATCATTTTTCAGCATATAGTATTTCTCCGTAGAATGTTATTGGATGGTATGGATATCGCCTAAACGGCGATATCCATACCTGTTCAGAAAACGCAGTCATGATCTGCGAACATGTGGGGATACATGCTTATTTGTTATCCGGAGACCAGCTCCCTGTTACATAGCCGACGCTACTTGTAGATTTGCCATTCATCAACAAGGCACAATATAGATAGTTGGCCTGCCCTGTCGATCTGATCTCATATCTGCCAGGTCCTACAATTGCGTAGTCGCTCCTGTTCTCATAGTTCGAGTTTTGCAGAACAGTATGCACCGTAGTGGCATTTGTCAAAGCGGTGATATTCATCACCCAGTTGGCATTTGTTGTTGACTTTGTCAGGAACGACGTGCGTGCGATTCCCTGATAGGCAGGCAGTTTAAAGCTTGTCAAATTCTGTATTTGCCTGGCGTGCAAAACACCGGGAACCATAAGGGTAAACATGCAAACCAAGGTGACAAGAAGCTTTGCGGTTCTTTTCATTTTCAATTCCTCCTTAATTGTGGTTTTTTGAAAAGGGATTCATAAGAGTTTCATGGCCATTCGCTCTTTTGAGTAAGGGGTTCACAGAAGCTTCCATAAACTCACATATTCTACGACACGATCCCTTTTCCTCCTATATTTTGTGAAAATTATCCGTCAAATTTCTTTTTTTTCGACACTGATGACCAGCTGGTAATAATCAAAATAATCTAAATAGTAACTGAATCTCAAATCGAAAATTATTCAGCGGGGTTCTTCCTCAAGTATGCATAACCTTGACGCTGCTCAGCCCCGATTTCATCACAAGTTTCCGCAAAAAACGATTGTACATAAAAGGCGACTTGAGGCTTTTCAGCAGCAGTTTTATTCGTATAGGAACGGTTTTCAGGCGATAATCCCGCGCCGGGTTTTGGCGGTTCCCGTTGAGAACTGTTGCCAGCGCGTGACCGCTGTTCAAAGCGTAGCTGATGCCCTCCAGAGACGAAGGACTGATGAACCCCGCCGCTTCCCCAACGAGAAAGGCGCCGCCCTGAGCCGCGCAAAAACCGCGCAGGCCCTGAGGCCGTGACACCAAACAAGCTTCAGTCTTGAGAACGTCACCAAAAGCAAAACCGTTCTTTTGCAAAGCGTCCTTCAGCAACGCAAAGCGCTCCTTGCTCTTGTCAATCGGAAAGGCGCCGCCCAGAATAAAGCAGCCGTCTTTAGAAATGCTCCAACAATAAGAATCCGTCACCCGGTGATCAAACACGCAGGAATAAAAAGGAACCGGGTGTTCTTCCACAAACCACTGTTGAACAGAGACATACTGCCGGATTTTACGCTGGGGAAACAGCTGTCGCCGCAGAACAGAATTGGCGCCATCCGCCCCCACCACATAACGAGCGGTGATATGTTCAACGTAAGGCGGAGTGGCGCGTTCATCACGGCGCAAACCCTCCTCCTGCCCCGAAGAGAGATGCTGCCGCGAGTAAGCAATCTCATACAACTCGCCAACCTTAGCAACGCTATGGCAGCGAGCGCCGGTGGCGATCGTGACATGATCCGGAATCAGTGAAATAAGCCACATATCAAACTTATGGCGATCAAAATTCATATAGAAACGCTGATAATACCGCAAAAGATTCTGAGCGGTATCCATCGTTTTAACAGCAAAAATCTGAGGATCCACCAAAACATCCTTAGGCAGGGTCAGATTAAACTTAGAAAGCGCCTTCTGGGCGTCGGGAGCCAGCAACCCGCCGCAAGGCTTACAAAAGGAAACGGTCCCGTCGCTCTTCTTATCAATAGCGATTGTTTTCAATTTCGGATCAAGCAGGCGGGCAAGGGTGGCGCCCGCCGGACCAAGACCGATAATAGCCACATCGTAGGCATCATAACCCTGGTTGTTTGGGGCAGCCTGTTTCATACCACGAGAACCTTTCTAAATAATTGCTTATCCAATAGTGCTATTCCCTGTTTTAAATTGTCCATTGGTCCACAGGCTGAAGGATATCAGCCTTGGTCCACAGGCTGAAGGATATCAGCCTTGGTCCACAGGCTGAAGGATATCAGCCTTCTCCATTGGTCCACAGGCTGAAGGATATCAGCCTTCTCCATTGTCCATTGTCCATTGTCCATTGTCAATTGTCCATTGGCAGGCTGTACAAGACAATAGCAAAGAAGTGGGTAATGCTTCCGATCAGAACAAAGATGTGAAAGACGCCATGCATATACTTGTGTTTTCTGCCAAGGCCGTAAAGCACGGCTCCCAACGTGTAGAAGACGCCCCCGAGGACAATGAGAATGAGGCCCGGCAAGGGGAAAATGGTGATAAAGGGTTTGACGACGAGAAGCACCGACCAGCCCATACCCAGATATGAAATCATGGAGAAGAGGGCGAATTTCTTTAAGTCGATAGCGTTGAGAGTGATGCCGACAATGGCGCATCCCCAAACAAGGGCCATGATGCCCAGGGTTAGCCAGGGATGATCCGGACGCATACTGCAAAGCATCAAAGGTGTGTAGGTGCCGGCGATGAGCAGAAAAATCGAGCAGTGGTCGATGACCTGGAAGACTTTTTTGGCGCCGACAGGTCTGAGACTATGATAGAGGCTGGACATGGTGTATAGTATAATCAGGGACGCGGCGTAGACCGCGCCTGAGACGACGCTCCAAGCAGAACCGCGGGTGATGGCGACGATGAGACAAGTTGCGAGGGCGGCGACAGACAACCCGCCGCCGACAATGTGTGAGACGGAGTTGAAGATTTCTTCGCCTTTGGAGTAAACGGGGAGCTTGCGGTGAGCGAGGGTTGTACGCGGCATGGTGGCCTCCTTAGAATTTTCATCGTGAAGCTTCTATATTCTACCATAAAGATCGGAGATGACAAAATCCCATTGTTGTACAGAAAGAACATGAAAAACGGCGATGAGCTTTCGATCCTGGGGTTCGGCTGTATGCGGTTTCCGAGAAAATTCGCCGACATCCAGGAACAAATTGTCTACGCTATTGAAAACGGCGTGAACTATTTCGATACGGCCTATATTTACCCGGGCAGCGAGGAAAACCTGGGCGCCGTGCTGGCCCAAGGCTATCGGGATCGTGTCAAAATCGCCACCAAGATGCCGCCTTATCTGATCAGGAAGACAGTCGATTTCGACAAGATTTTCAACAACCAGCTGCGACGGCTGCAAACAGATCACATTGACTACTATTACATGCATATGCTCACCGAGGTCAGTGTTTGGGAACGGCTGACCGCCTTGGGCGTCCTCGACTGGATTGCCGAAAAGAAACGGACGGGCGCTATCGGGCAAGTCGGATTTTCCTATCACGGTGGCAGAGAAGAATTTGTGAAGCTGGCTGACGCCTATGATTGGGATATCTGCCTTATGCAATATAATTACCTTGATGAACACAATCAGGCCGGCAAAAGCGGCCTGGAGTATATAGCGGCTAAAGGCATCCCGGTGGCGATTATGGAACCCCTTCGTGGCGGCAAACTGGTTACGCGTCTGCCCAAGGAGGTATACCGCGTCTGGGATAATGCCTCGGTTCAGCGTTCGCCGGCGGAATGGGCTCTGCGCTGGATCTGGAATCATCCGGAGGTTACCGTTGTGTTGTCGGGCATGAATTCTATGGCGATGTTGGAAGAGAATATCCGCGTCGCCTCTGAGGCTGAAGCCAATTCCCTGAGCGGGCCGGATCTGGCGCTTTTTGAGGACGTCCGCCAAGTGCTGAACGAAACCATTGTTGTGCCTTGTACAGCCTGTGGTTATTGTCTGCCTTGTCCCCAGGGGGTTGATATCCCGACGTGTTTTGCCTGTTATAACAACACCCGTGTCGAAGGCAAATGGCCGGCGCGCAAAGGGTATTTGATGCAGACCAGCTTCAAAAACGCGACGACAAACGCGTCTCTCTGCACCCGTTGCGGACGCTGCGAACAACATTGTCCGCAGAATATCGCGATTGGGGAGCAGCTGGCGCTGGCGGCGAAGGTTCTGGAGGTGCCGGTCTATAAGGCGGCGCGGTTTTTTGCCCGGAAATTTATGTCGATGGGGTAGGGAGAAGGGATCAGGGGGTAGGGGCTAGGGGTTAGGGAAGGTAACTATCAGCGGTGCTGATAGTCGGGAGTTTGAAGATGAAGGCAAAAGTTGTAGTGAAGGCGAAGTCTTTCCCTAATGTCCGTTGGAACATGAAAAGCATTGATCAACCGGCCCAAATCAAATCACACTTTCTCAGCAATAATTCCCAACTATCAGCACCGCTGATAGTCACCCTCCCTAACCCCTAACCCCTAACCCCTAACCCCTAGCCCCTGATCCCTTCTCTTGATCCCTTCTCCTCAGTCACAGGTATCAGGAAATTTGCTTTCTATGTTGCCGTGTGGTAAACTGTTGTGGCGTGAAAACGGATGGTCCGCTGAAAAGACGCTTCCCAAAAGAGGCTCTTTCATGAACATCTAGGCAAGGAAGGAGGGAGCCAAATGGATTACATTCGCATGATTGAAGAAGAGCAGATGAAGAAGGATCTTCCCTCATTTCGTCCCGGGGATACCCTTCGTGTTCACGTCCGCATTGTGGAAGGAACCCGGGAACGTATTCAGGTTTTTGAAGGTGTGGTTATCAAAATGCGGGGTGATGGTCTGCGCGAAATGTTTACGGTGCGCCGTGTTTCTAACGGCGTAGGCGTCGAAAGAACGTTTCCTTTGCATTCGCCGCGTCTTGATAAAATCGAAGTTGTGCGCAGAGGTGTGGTGCGCCGCGCCAAATTGTATTACTTACGCGGTTTATCGGGCAAAGCCGCTCGTATTCGCGAGCGTCGCTAGCCCTGATTCGGGGTTCGGAGTTCGGGATTCGGAATTCGAGGCTCGGAATGTGATGCTCGAAATTCGAATCCGCCGTTACGGTCGTGTTTCGAGCCGGAGAGCCGAGCTGTGTCTCGGCTTTTTTCATTGACATGTGTGGTGGAGTATGGAAATACAATGGTTTCCGGGCCATATGGCCAAGACCAGGAGAAAACTGGTTGATCAGCTGTGCTGGGTCGACGCTGTTTTGGAAGTCGCTGACGCGCGGATTCCTGTGAGTAGCCGCAATCCGCTGCTGAGAGATCTTGTTGGGGATAAACCCAGAATTATCTTACTCAACAAAGCTGATTTGGCGGATGAGGGTATGACGGATTGCTGGCGCCATGAGCTTGCCCGGGAGAATCGGGAGGGCATGGTGCTGGCGGTTAGCGCCGCGACGGGGTTAGGCATGAAAAAGATTGTGCCTCAACTTGAGCTGCTCTTGGCCAAAAAAATGAAGGCTTTAGCGGACAAGGGCGTGCGACCGCGCCCTTGCCGCGTTATGGTGGTGGGGATTCCCAATATCGGCAAATCCAGTTTGATTAACCGTTTGACGGCAGCCGCCAGAGCTAAGACGGGCGGTAAACCCGGCGTGACGCGGGATAGTCAGTGGGTTCGCGTACATGATCGGGTTGATTTGCTGGACACGCCGGGTATGTTATGGCCGAAATTCGACGACCCGGAAGCGGGGCTGCGTCTGGCGGCCACAGGGGCTGTCCGCGATGAGGTTTATGATTTAGAAGAGCTGGCCCAATGGCTGCTGGATTGGCTTAAAGCTGAATATCCCCGGGACGTCGGGCGTTATGGCGCGGTGGAGTCGCCGGAAGAGGTGACCTTGGAGGCATTGGGCCGACGGCGCGGCCACTTGGTTGGCGACGGCGCGGTTGATTGTTATAAGACGGCGCAAATGGTGCTGAAGGATTTTCGGGCCGGCAGGATTGGGCGGATAACTTTGGATAGGAGATAATACAAGTCCCTTAGATTTTCACCGAAAGCGACTGACACATGCAGAACCAATGTCGAAGTCTGGCAAATAATCGCGAATGATGTCGAA
This sequence comes from Peptococcaceae bacterium, assembly GCA_009783315.1. GTDB lineage: Bacteria > Bacillota > Desulfitobacteriia > Desulfitobacteriales > Syntrophobotulaceae > WRJI01. The sequence continues at coordinate 1,725 of WRHI01000102.1, read as the reverse complement.
CACACGAACAGCAAAGCCGTTTCTGCCCTGAAATACATTGACGGAATAACCAGGATCAGATAGAATTGTGAACAAAGGGATAAAACCCCATATTATACAAAAAACATACGAATTGGAGGAAAGGAAGAATGAGTGTCATTAGAAATCCGGGGCTCGAAAACGATTCATCAGGGGATATCTATATACCCTTGGCGTCAATGGGGCCTAAGCTATGAAACCCATCACCATGCAAGACGAAGAACACGCTCTGGCCGACAAATACACAGCGGCGGGCGAAAGCCTCCAATTGGCCTTTGAAACATATCTGGCCCACATCCTCGCCATGACCGAAAGCAAAAACCTCGAAGGGGAAAACGCCCAACTCATAGAAGGCATGGCCATCACCATCTGGGAAGCCATCGGAAAAGACCTGGAAGACATTCTAAACAGCACAGCCGCAACAAGCAGAGCCTTCACAGAAGAAATCGCGGCGGACGACACATACGAAGGAATTCCCTAACAAGCCTCGCCACACAAAAAAACTCCAAGGAGGCACAAAATGAGCGACACCATCGGCATCAAACCCCTCATGGTCCAACTGGGCCTCGACCAAATGAAAATCCAAAGCCAAACCGTCAACGACGGAGCTGCCGCCCTCGAAGAAATCCAAGCCGCCCAAAACAAAGAAGGCTATATCGCCGACGAATACGCCCAGCAGCACCTCCGTATCACCCAAACCATAACCGCCCTGAACACCCTCATGGACACCAAAATCGCCCATATCACCCAAACCTCAGAAACCCTGCAAGGACTGTAAGTTCAGATAACAAAGGGGAAAAGAAAGGAGGCGCTTACATGCAAAGAGTCTTCGACGACGCCACCCGCCAAGCCTTCGAAGAAGCCATCGACATCAGCCTAGGCGAAATCCTCAGCATGATCGAAAAAGTCGAAGCCTATCGCAACAAATACCCCAACTACGTCGTCCCCGCCCTCGAAACCAAAATCCTGCCCTACTTCAGACGCCTCCATTACTTTCAAAGCACCGCCAAAATCAAAATAGAAGAACTCTACGAGCGGGTCGAAGCCACAGACCTCAAACACGCGAAAGACGTCCAAGAAAACGGACTCAAAACCGAACTCCTTCGTAACAAAATTATAGCCCTGGGAGAATGCTACCAACCACCAGGCGGCGGCGACCTCTACCCCATGGAAATCGTTGCGGCCAACTTCGGAAAAGTCCGCGAAACCATCTCCCTAATGAATGCCCAAACCATGCAAGACTACTACACCAACACAGGCCGCTGGACAGAACTCCTCGCCAAACCCTGGGACGGCATCACAGCCGACGAATACCGCGCCCTGGCCCTCATCTACACCGACCTCATGCTCACCGAAGAAGCCCCCTACACCAACCTGCTAACCTTCTGGGGACACCTGCTGGACCCCAGACCGGAAGCCCCAGGCGAATGGGACATCAACCTCAGCAAAATAGCCATCATGGCCCAATACTTAGACACCGACATCATCAACCCCTACGACATCCTCAAAAACATCTGGGGCGAACCCGAAAACCTCACCAAACTCCAAGCCATGGCCAAAAGCTGGGAAATCTTCAAAGACGATCCCGGCTTCGGCGGTCTCATGCGCTCCATAGGCGGCAGCCTCACAACATTCTTCGACGCCACAGACTACGGCAAAAGCAACATCCCCGACCCCGCCCACATCCTAGACGGCATCATCAAAGGC
>WRHI01000101.1 GCA_009783315.1 Peptococcaceae bacterium | reverse complement strand
GCGCAGAGAGCGCAAAATAAGACAGCCTTGCGCTCTTTTTCTGCTCCGATGCCCAAGAGCTGCTGCCGCCCCTCCCGCAAAGGCTTGGCGAACGCGCCTCACACCCCGCCCAACCTCCGCCCCTATGCCTCACCGTCCCCTCCTGCCCCTCCGGCTGGGGTCTGATCGATTTGATCGGTAACAACTCATTTCAGGATCGAAACATTTTTCTTGGATATAATAACCGTAGCTTATACAATCCACAGCAGAAAACGTCTATTTTAGGAAAACCATCCAAAGAGAATAAAGGAGGGTGTTTATGGGTCCAAGAAGAAATGTGACGGATCAAGTCAGCACCATTGACGCAAGAATCGAACAGCTGCGAAAACAGAAGGAAGATTTGCTTGCCCGTGAAAAAGAAAGGTCCAAGAAAGAGAGAACTCAGCGGCTAATTCGTAATGGCGCCTTGGCTGAGCAATATTTGCAGTTACAGGATTGGAGCCCGGACAATTTCGAAATTGCCTTGAAGCTGCTTGTAGAATCAGATGGATTCAAAGAAAAACTGTGTTCCATCAATAAAGACAGAATTGCGGAATACAAAATAACAAATGGCGTAACAACTGACTTTACCAATGACCTTCAGGGTGAAGACAGCCCGGAAGACAACAATCCTGAAGACATGAATCCGGTCGATGAAGAACAGAACCAAGAACACGACGACTACGAACAATACGACCAAACGGATTTCAAGTTTCCCAGCTTTTTATCAGGGCACAGAAAATAGATCGAACAGGCAATATATGAACCGCTCCCAGTCATCCAAACAGACACGGGAGCGGTTCTCTCATTCTGGTTGTGGGTTCATTCATCGTCTTTTCTTAGGGCCAGAACGACAGCCTGCGCGCTGATCCCCTCTTCCCTGCCTTCCGGCCCCAACCGTTCCGTTGTCGTCGCTTTCACCGAAACCTGCCCAACCTCAAGCTCCAAACAAGCAGCCAGGTTCTCGCGCATTTCACCTATATACGGCGCCAACAACGGTTTTTGCGCACAGATCACCGCGTCAACGTTGCCGGCAGCATACCCTTGGCCCCTGACCAAGGCCGCTACCTGCCTCAACAGCGTCAAACTGCAAACATCCTTATACTGCGCATCGCTGTCCGGAAAAACCTGGCCAATATCCCCCAAAGCCAAAGCTCCCAACAAAGCATCCATAACGCTGTGGGTCAACACATCGGCGTCGGAATGCCCCAGCAAGCCCCTTGAGTGAGGGATTTTGACCCCACCCAGTATCAAATCCCGCCCTTCCGCCAGCCCATGCATGTCATACCCCAGCCCAATCCGCATCAAAGGGTTCCTCCTGGCTCGTTTATTCGCCCGTCCGCTGTTCACCGTTGGAAAACACCTTATTGACCCCTGTGCCTCAACAAGGCGCGCGTCCTCCGGCGTCGTTATCTTTATATTCTCATAAGACCCCCGAAAAACCGCCACCTCATAGCCTCGCCGTTCCAGCAGCGAAGCCTCATCAGTTCCTGTGAATCCCTCGGCGCAGGCCTCGGCGTGCACCACGCTAAGCAAAGACCGCCTGAACATCTGAGGCGTCTGTGCTAACCACAGCTCTTCCCGCCGAGGTGTTTCCGCGACAAAACCGCTCTCATTAACTTTTTTGACCGTATCCTTGACGGGAACAGCCATAACCAGAGCGCCCACCTCCAGACCTCTTTGGACAAACGCTTCCAGATCAGCCTGCTTAAGCAAAGGTCGCGCCCCATCATGCACAATAACATAATCCACGTCGTCCCCCACCAGGGCCAACCCGTTCGCCACCGATTGCTGCCGGTTCGCGCCTCCCAACACAACAGTAACATCAGACATTCCTGCAAACAAATCTTCCACGCGGGATAGATCATGAGGGTTAACAGCCACAATCACCGGAACGTCATACCCATCATCCCCGCCCAAAGCCAAAAAAACCTCCACCGTACGCAACAGCACAGGCTGCCCTGCCACATCCAAAAACAGCTTATTCAAGCCCCCCATGCGCCGGCTTTCCCCGGCGGCGGGAACGATCACCGCGATCCTTGTTTTCTTCTTCATAAGCTTAATAACTCATTCTGGCCTCATAATACTCTGACGGATCATCAAGATCATCTTTCGGTTTCACAAAAATCATCCGTCCGGCGGCCGTCTGCAAAACTGTCGTCACTGTCACCTGGGCCTCCTGGCCAATCAGATTGCGCCCACCGTCAACAACGACCATGGTGCCGTCCTCCAGATAAGCAACTCCCTGCCCCGCCTCCTTGCCTTCTTTCAGCACCTGAACCGTCATCCCCTCGCCGGGCAGCACCACCGGTTTGACCATATTGGCCAGCTCGTTGATGTTAAGCACCTTGACGCCATGAAGTTCGGCAATTTTGTTCAGGTTGTAATCGTTGGTCAGGATCGGCATTTTTATACTTTGGGCCAACCGCACCAGCTTGCTGTCCACTTCTGTCACGTCATCAAAATCCTGGCTGCTGATCTCAATCTCAGATCCTTCTTTCTTAGAAATCTGATTGAGAATATCCAGTCCCCGGCGCCCGCGGTTGCGTTTCAACATATCCGAAGAATCCGCGATCCTCTGCAATTCATCCAACACAAATTCCGGCACCAAAAGGGTTCCGTCCAGAAAGCCCGTGTCGATAATATCCGCGATACGCCCGTCAATGATCACACTTGTATCAAGGATCTTATACAACTTTGCCGACACGGCCACAACTTCGCTCTCGCCTTTTTTATCCGCTTTCCCTTTTTCCTTATCTGTTTTTTCCTGCTTCTCTTTGCGGCGGCCGACCAAACCCGCCAAGTCTTCCTTGCGTTTCGCGCCGATGACCAAACCAACATAACCGCCCACATAACCGCAGATCAGATTCACCAGCACTGAGACAATCGGCCCCACAATGGTAATTTCGGCATAAGCCATATTAAACAAAAACGCCAGCAATACACCCAGAAAAAGGCCAATCGCCCCGGAAATGACCTCAATAATCGTCATTTTGACGAGACGGGCTTCAATCCAACTGATACTGGCAGCCGCAAAACGCATAATCGCCGGCGCGATAAGGAAGCCGATGCTTCCAAAAACAAGCGTCACAACGGCATAAGCCCAATATTTGTCAATAGAATAATCCATAAGTGCACTTGAAATGAGATTCGTTTTCGCCAATTGAAAAATTAAATAGAACCCAAGTCCCGCGATTAGCAACGCGATGATAACCCGCATAACCTTCCTCAGCTTCATCTCCTCCTTTGCAATAGAAATGATCTGACATCTTCCCGCCGGAAAATGCCTAAATTGTGAGACAATTTAACTAGAGACAAATAAAAGAACAAGTCCGTTGTGTCGTATTTCTTATTATAACAGGAATAACATAGATCAGTAAAGAAAAAATTTATCAAATCGTTCTGAATCGTTCCTGTAGATTTTTCCTGACCCGACAAATTGTGAGCGCCTTCAAGCAATTTTTTTCATTGATGGTACACAAGTTAAATTGACAAGGCCCGGACTTCCTGCCTATAATGAGATTATCAGGATTCAGGAAAGGGTGATGGCCCATGACCAATGGCGGAAGTTTCCAAAAAACCGTAGACACCATGCTCATCCGTCATCAAAGCATCCTTGATATCTTAGCCAAAAACCAAGAGGCCTCCGCCCGCGTGACGCGGGCCGTCACCAAAGCCGTCACATCCTGCGGCTGTCTGGCCATAGAGGCCCACAAAGAATCCATTCCGGAAAGCGCGACCATATCGGATCTCAAAGGATTGCTCAGTTCCCATGTGGCGGGAACTCTTTGTCCACGCTGCCGGGAAACCATTGAAACAGAGCTGGGCAGACAAATGTTCTACCTCGCCGCACTGGCCAACACGCTTAACCTCTCCTTGGATGAAGCTGTCCAAAGAGAAGAAAATATGCTGAAGACTTTAACTGTATTCACCTTGCGGTGAATTGACAATTGTCAATTGTCAATTGTCAACTGAATAACGTCCTCAATGCTTTTCACCGGGTAAAACCCCACGCCTCCGGTCTTATCCACAACCTGCTTCAGCCGGGCGGCGTTGGCCTCAGGATACATGCAGCGCTCGAACCCGAAGTCACGGGCCTCCAGAATACGTTGTTCGATCTGGGCGACGCCTCGCACTTCGCCGGTCAGCCCCAGTTCTCCCACCATAACCATGGCGGGAATGATTCTGTCTTTCAGGGCGGACAGGAGGGCCCCGACGACAGCTATATCTACGGCGGGTTCGGATATCTTCAGGCCGCCGGCGACGTTGACGAAGACGTCCTTGGCCGCGAAGGGGAATCCGATGCGTTTGTCCAACACGGCCAGCAGAATGAGCAGCCGGTTATAGTCGAGCCCGTTGGCTGTGCGCCGCGGTTGACCGTAAACTGACGGCGTCGCCAAGGCTTGGATTTCTACGAGCAAAGGCCTCGTGCCTTCCATCGTCACCGTAATCGCGGATCCTACTGCCGGCCGGTTCCCTTCCAGAAAAACCCCCGACAAATCCCGCACTTCAACAAGGCCGCTGCCGCGCATCTCGAAAACGCCTATCTCGTTGCTCGGACCGAAGCGGTTTTTGCTGGCGCGCAGCAAGCGGTAGATGTGGTATTGATCCCCCTCAAAACAAAGCACCGTGTCCACCATATGTTCGAGCACCCGCGGCCCGGCTACGGTGCCGTCTTTTGTTACATGACCGACCATGAAGACAGCGACGCCGTAATCTTTAGCCAGCCGCATGAGAAAAGCCGCACATTCCCGCACCTGGCTGACGCTGCCCGGCGCCGACTGCAGATCATCCAACATCATCGTCTGAATCGAATCGATGATGAGAACTTGATATCCGCCTTCCAGCGCTTCCGCACCCACCACGTCAAGAGAAACCTCCGCCATAACAGAGACGTTGCTTTGCCGGGGAGTAACCCCCTCCTGAACCGGGTCCGCCTCCCTTTGGCCCGTGTCTGTCTTGCCCGGGCTCGGATTGGCGGGGGCTAGATCCAAGCGGTCAGCCCTAAGTTTAAGTTGCCGGAGGGACTCTTCCCCGGAAATGTACAGCACCTTCGCCCTGCCTCCCATGAACCGGGCCATCTGCAGCATGAAAGTGGATTTCCCAATGCCCGGCTCCCCGCTCAGGAGCACGAGGGAGCCCGGCACAACACCACCGCCCAGAACGCGGTTGAGTTCCGCGCTGCCGGAGTCCCAGCGCTCCTGACCGACAACTTCTATATCGGCAAGGGGAACCGCCTGTCCGGCGGCCATCCCTGCTGCGCCGGACAACCCGGCCATACCGGACATACCGACTATGCCGTTCATGCCTGCTGTGCCGGCCATGCCGATCGGCGCCTTTTCCCGCAGTTTGCGCAAAGACGTTTGCCCGGATACAGCGCCGGCGCCGGCTGGTTTCTTCGTCAACCGTTCTTCCACAAAGGTGTTGTATACACCGCAGCCCGGACATTTGCCCAACCATTTGGCATTTTCATAGCCGCATTCGCGGCAGAAGAAAACCGTTTTATCCTTGCCCATCGCCAGACCCTTGTCCATCGGCAGACCCTTGCTTCGGTTCGTTTTTCCTGGGCCTTCCCGGTGGTCTTTTTGCCGGGGTCTCTTTGGTATCCTTAGCGGCAGGATCTTTTTTCGCGCCCTTTGTCTTGCCTGTTTCGGCTCCGGATGTTTTGGTCTTGGTCTTTCCTGATCCCGAGCCGGTCTTTGCCGAACCGGTCTTTCCCGGTTCTGTCTTTGTCGGTTCTGCCTTTCCTGCCTTGCTTTCTCCCGCCTCATCCTCGGACAAATCGCCGGGAGATACCACTTTCACGATCTGCGTTGACCCCTTTCCCTTGACCGGCACCGGTTTGGCTATCTTCGACTTTTGCAGCGATTTGTTTCTGGGCGTCCCCATAACAAAAACCAGCGCGTCATCTTTGACAGTCATGACAATATGATCGCCCATCGCAAACTCTCCCGACAAGATTTTTTCAGAAAGCACATCTTCCACCAACCGCTGAATAGCACGGCGCAAGGGTCTGGCCCCATAGGTTTTGTCTTCTCCTTCGCGGGCGATATACCTGAAAACATCGCTGTCCGCCGCCAGAGACAACCCCTGTTCCTCGATTCGATTGATCACTTCGTTCAAAAGGATTTCTGCAATCTTGACCATATCATCGCTGTTCAAGGAGCGGAAAACAACCAAGTCATCCACCCGGTTGAGAAACTCAGGCCGAAAGGTCTTCTTCAGCTCATCCATAACCCGGGCGCTCATGCTCTTGTACTCGCTCAACTCGTTGCGCACAGCGGCAAAACCCATGGCTTCTCTGTTCAAAAAAGTCGCGCCAACGTTGGAGGTCATAATCATCACACAATTGCGGAAGTCAACAACGCGCCCTTTGGAGTCCGTCAACCTTCCGTCTTCCAAAACCTGCAGCAAAATATTGAAAGCGTCAGGATGGGCTTTTTCGATTTCGTCAAAAAGCACGACACTGTAAGGCCGGCGGCGCACCTGCTCCGTCAGCTGGCCTCCTTCATCGTGGCCAATATATCCCGGGGGCGACCCCACCATGCGCGAAACCGCGTGTTTCTCCATATACTCGGACATGTCCACCCGGATCATGGCGTTTTCGTTGCCGAAAAGAACCTCCGCCAGTGTACGAGCCAGCTGGGTTTTGCCCACACCGGTGGGACCGAGAAAAATAAAAGAACCAATAGGACGTTTCGGATCCTTCAGTCCGGCCCGGGCCCGACGGATGGAGAGGGCGACAGCTTTGACGGCTTCGTCCTGCCCAATGACCCTTTCACGCAGCCGGGCTTCCAGATGCAGGAGTTTTTCGCTTTCGCCTTCGGCCAGCTTGTTGATCGGTATCCCCGTCCAACTGGCCACAACTTGGGCGATACTTTCAGCCTCGACAATTAAGCTTTCCTTTTCCCGAGACGACTCCCATTCCTGGCGCACCTGGTTCAGGCGGCCACGCAGAAGCTGCTCCTGGTCACGCGCTTGAGCAGCTTTTTCAAACTCTTGCCGCCTCACAGCTTCCTCTTTTTCTTTTTTCATGGCGTCGGCTTGTTCTTCCAGCTCTTTTAAATCAGGCGGCATGGTAAAACTGTGGATGCGCACCTTCGAAGCAGCTTCATCAACAAGATCAATGGCTTTATCGGGCAGAAAGCGGTCAGATATATAGCGCCCGGACAACCTCACAGCGGCCTCAATAGCTTCATCGGTAATCTTAACCCGGTGATGAGCCTCATAGCGGTCACGCAGACCATATAAAATAGCCACGGCTTCCTCAGTGGTGGGCTCTCCCACCAGAATAGGCTGAAAACGGCGTTCCAACGCCGGATCCCGCTCGATATGCTTGCGGTATTCGTCCAGCGTCGTGGCGCCAATACATTGAATCTCGCCGCGGGATAAAGCCGGTTTCAAAATGTTGGCGGCATCGATGGCGCCCTCAGCCGAACCGGCGCCAATCAGTGTATGCAGCTCATCAATAAAAATGACTATATTGCCGTCAAGACGGATTTCTTCCATAATCTTTTTCATACGTTCTTCAAACTCGCCCCGGTACTTGGTTCCGGCCACAACTGTCGACAAGTCCAAAGTCAAAACCCGTTTGTCGCTCAGAATTTCCGGCACCTGGTTGGCAACGATCCGCTGAGCCAACCCTTCGGCGATGGCCGTTTTGCCGACGCCGGGTTCGCCGATCAGCACCGGATTGTTCTTCGTCCGACGGCAAAGGATCTGAATAACCCGTTCGATCTCAGTTTCCCTGCCCACAACAGGATCAAGCTTGCCTTCCACAGACAGCATATTCAGATCCCGTCCAAACTCATTCAGCAGGGCACCCTGGCCGGACTTAAGACCAAGCCCTCCCGAACCGGGCGCCGGAATATTTTCCGAATCGCCGCCAAGAACATTCAGGATCTGTTCCCAGACCTTATCCGGGTTCACCCTTAGCTCCGTAAGAACCCGCGCAGCGATACCTTCTCCCTCAATAATCAACCCCAGGAGCAGATGCTCTGTCCCAACATAATTGATACCCTGGCGCTGGGCTTCCTCCTGGGCAATCATCAGCACGCGCTTCACCCGAGGCGAAAGAGAAACATCGCCGGTAACCGGTTCTCCGATGCCCGTAATCTGAACAATTTTGGCGCTGGTCTTCTCGGCATCCACATTCAGGTCGCTGAGCACACGAGCTGCGACCCCTTCTCCCTCTTCAATCAAAGCCAGCAAAATATGCTCGGTTCCAATCACCTGATGACCCAGCTTTCTGGCAATGTGTTCAGCTAGAATCAGGGCCTTTTCCGCCCGCTGCGTATATTTATCCACTTCAATACTCCTTCTTCGTTTAATTCAGAACCCTCTCCAACCCCGGCCCCTAACCCTTAACCCCTAACCTCTAACCCCTAACCCCCTAACCCCTGCGCCTCTATGAAGCGCCTCCCAGAGGCGCTTCATAGAGGCGCCTAAGATACGATGCCCGCGCGATATCAAGGAGATTATCATCCATTTCAGCCGGCTCCCTCGGGCTTACCAAGCCCTCTGGCGTCGTCAATTTATCTTCTGACTCTGTTCTCTCTCCTTGTGCCGGTTTATCATCCGCCGCCGCCTCAACCGCCGACTGCTCACTTTCCACCTCCGGCGTCCCACTTCCCAACGCGCTGCCCAACGTACCTCGCAGACAGTTGATGAGGGTTTCCATGTAGCTGACCTTGATTTTGGGCAAGATGTCCAGATCCATCCCCAGCCGATCCAGAGACAGGGTTTTGAAGGCTTCTTCGGTGGATAGGATACGGGCGTTCTGCAGTGTCCCCCGCGCGCGCCAGACCCGATCCTCAAGCTGGAGCCGGCTTTCCTGTCCTAAATGGTGGCGGGCTTGCATTTCTTTTTCGACGATTTTTTGGGTCATCGCGTCCAGGTGGCGCATGGTGTCTTCTTCGGATTTGCCTAGGGTTATCTGGTTGGATATCTGATAGAGATTCCCATAAGCCTGGGATTTCTCGCCGTAGAGTCCCCGTACGGTCAGTCCCATTTGGTTAAGAGCACCTGTGATCTCGCGGATCTGTCCCAGGACACTTAATCCAGGCAAATGGATCATGACAGAAAGGCGCAGTCCTGTGCCGACGTTTGTAGGACAGGCCGTTAGATAGCCGAATTTTTCGTGGAAAGACAGGGGCTCCTTTTCTTCGATTTTGTTGTCTAATTCCGAAGCAAGCTCCCAGGCCTGCTGGTATTGCCAGTTCGGTTCAAATACTTGGATGCGGATGTGGTCTTCTTCGTTGATCATGACGGCGACTCTGTGGTCTTCAGACAGAAACAGGGCCCGCGGTCTATCAAGATTGGCGAAATCAGGGCTCATCAGATGCCTCTCAACAAGGATCCTTTTTTCGTTGTCGGAAAGGACGTTCATAGATAGGTATCGCAACGGCTGCCCGTCCAACTTGATGCCGGAAAAAACAGAGGCCATGTTTTCTTCCAGTTCCCGGCATTGCTCCGGCGTCGCTGCATGGGGGAACGGAAAGCCGGCCAGATTACGGGCTAAGCGCACCCGCGTGCTCACGAGAATGTTGGGTCCCTGTGGGTCGGCCTGCATCCATCGGCTGGGCCCCTGGAGATCGCGGAGGCTATCGTGTTTGACATGTTTTCTGGCCATCGGCGTTTTCCCCTTTCGTGCGGTCTTCCAGTTCGCGGATGCGGTCGCGCAACACGGCCGCTTCTTCAAAGGCTTCTGCCTCTATACTGGTTTTCAGTTTGGTCTTGAGTTGTTCCAGAGTGGCCGCCTCTTGAATCGCCGCTTCACAGCGCTGAGGTGCTTTACCGGCGTGGCGAACCTGTCCTTGGATACGCCGCAGCCAGCTGTCCATCTGTCTGGCAAAATGTTCATAGCAGTCAGCGCAGCCGACAAACCCTGTGTGTTGTATGCGCGCCGCCGAGGTGTGGCAGGTGGGACAAGCGTCGGCAGCGGTTTCTTGCCCGGTTTCCTGCATAGCGTTGGCGGCGGAAGCGCCGAGCAGAGATTGCAGGAATCCCGCCACCAAAGCAGGATAGCTGAATCCGCTTTGTTTGAGATCGTGAGCGCACTGTTGGCACAGGTATGTCTCCGAGAGTTTTCCGTTGACATGTTGTTGGACATGAACACTGGCTTGCCGAACCTGACACTTTTGGCAAATCATAGGGTCACTCACTCCTTTGTATCAGCTTTCCAGATCGGCGCGGGATATGCCGATCAGTACTTCCTTCATCATTTTGGCGCGCAGCCGGGGCGCATAGGTGTTGCTGAGAAACTCACCGATGATTTTATCGGCAAACACGCTTTTCAACAGAATCGCTTCTCGTTCCGTAAGAATGTCTTCCTCACAAAGGTTCTCCAAGAGATTGTTGGCGCGCAGCTGCGAAACTTCTTCTCCCAGCAGTTCGTTCATGAGTCTGTGAAAGTTACTCTCCTCATCAAAACCCAGGCGCACAATGCGCAAAAAACCGCCGCCGCCTCGCCGGCTCTCTACAAGATATCCTTTCTCCACAGTAAACCGGGTCGTCAAAACGTAATTGATTTGAGAAGGCGCGCAGGAGAATATTTTAGCCAAAAAACCCCGCTGCAGTATGATGGATCCTCCTTCGGCTTCACCCAAGATGGTTTTGAGATAAGCCTCTATTCTATCGGCAAGATTTCCCATGCTATCACCACTGACCTTTTTTGACCTTTAACCATAGTGTACCCCATTTTCTTTTTCTTTGCAAATCGCCGTCTTCGGCAGGGTGCATATTTTAAAAGTGCAGGAAGGGACAAAAAAATAAATAGAAATATCTCCTGCGGGGTTCTCCCGCAACCGAATGGTGAATGGAGATGGATATTATGTGGGCTCGTAACAGTCCCGAGGTAGGGTTTGGTGAGCGGGAGACTCCAA
>WRHI01000100.1 GCA_009783315.1 Peptococcaceae bacterium | reverse complement strand
CAATGAGGCACGAGGTAGGGTTTGGTGAGCGGGAGAATCCAAGCGCCTCTCTGCCTGACGCAACCTCAAAAGGCGAAAAAAATTCGCGGGCTTTTGGAGTCTCCCGCTCACCAAACCCTACCTCGGGACTGTTACGAGCCCACATAATATCCATCTCCATTCACCATTAGCTTGCGGGAGAACCCCGCAGTAGATATTTCCATTTATTTTTTGTCGAATCCTGCACTTTTAAAATATGCACCCTTCAAGAGGAAATGACTGCGCGCAGTTCTGGTCTGATGCGGCTACGCAGACGGGCTGTTCTTGAGTCATGCGTTTTCTCCTGTTCTATGTCTGGGGATTGGTGATGCAAGATATATCATCGTCTATTGTTGTTGTTTCTTGTTCCTCATTGTCCATTGGTCCACAGGCTGAAAGATATCAGCCTTGTCCATTGTCCATTGCCTCATATCTCTACCGGCACAGGATCGCCAATTGTCAAGCTATGGGGGGTGACCGCGCAATCCAGCGCAAGCACAGCAACACCCTCAGCGGCGGCTTTGGCCAGGGCCTCGCCAAAGGCAGCATGGGTTCTGTTGTTGGGTTTGAAATGGCTGATCCCTTTCATTTGAATGATGAAGACAACTTGCGCTTTATAACCGTCGTGTATACATTGCGCCAAGTCGTTCAGGTGTTTTACGCCGCGTTCAGTCGGAGCGTCGGGGAACAGAGCCACGCCGTTTTCTTCCAGGGTTACACCTTTGACTTCAATAAAGATCTTGCTTTTTCCTGTTTCGACATAAAAATCAAAACGGGAGCCGCCGTATTTTGTTTCAGGCTTGATAAGGGTTATGTCCTCTCGATACCGCCCGGACCGCATGTATTCAGCAAAAACCTTGTTGGGCGCTTGGCTGTCCATGTTGATCAGCTGTTCGCCCTTCCAAACGGCCGTCAGATCATATTTTGTAGCGCGTTGTGAAGCCGGGAGAGCGCGGGGCTGGTGCAAATAGACTTTCGCTCCGGGTACAAGCAGTTCTCGGCATCTGCCGGTGTTTTTGACATGGCAGCGTTCGATCCGGCCGTTTATTTCCACGTGGGCGATAAAGCGATTGGGTCTGGCGCGGAAGATTCCTTCGTGAATGGCGTCGTAATTCAAAGCTTGGTCTCCTTTTTTGTCGCATAAATATGTCACGAGTCTTTGTCTTCTTCGCGACAAACGCAAATCCTTCTTGTCATCGGCCTTCAATTGGGATATCATGTAGGTAAGAAAACGTGAAGCAAGAGGAGATAACCGGCGTGATCCTGATAACCGGAGGCTGCGGCTATATTGGCAGCCATATCAATAAGCAGCTTCATTCAGCGGGTTTTGATACTGTTGTACTGGATAACCTGTCTACCGGCCACGCGGATGCGGCCCGGTGGGGGCGCTTTGTTCGGGGGGATTTGTGTGACGCGGACATGGTGGCGGCGGTTCTTAAAGAGTGGCCTATTGAGGCGGTGCTCCATTTTGCCGCTTTCTCTTTGGTGGAAGAGTCTGTTCGCGATCCGCAAAAATATTACCGCAACAACATTGGGGGTACGTTGAATTTACTGGAAGCTATGTTGGCTGCGGGGGTATACAAAATGGTCTTTTCTTCAAGCGGCGCCGTTTATGGTCTGCCGTCGGAGACGCCGATTCCGGAAACCCACGCGACGGCGCCGCTGAACCCTTATGGATATACAAAAAATATCATCGAACGAGTTTTGAGGGATTATCAGCAAGCCTATGGCATGAATAGTGTTGCTTTGCGCTATTTTAACGCCGCCGGCGCCGACAACGATGGTGAGCTATGTGAACGTCATGATCCGGAAACCCACCTTATTCCTTCTTTGTTGAAAGGCTTGAAGGCGGGTCGGGCTGTGACGATTTACGGCGAGGATTATCCGACGCCGGACGGTACGTGCGTGCGAGACTATATCCATGTGAAGGATCTGGCCCACGCTCATGTGCTGGCGCTGCAGAAGCTTCTGGCCGGCCCTTGTGCCGACGCTTACAATCTCAGCACGGGCCATGGCTGTTCGGTGCGGGACGTTGTGGGTACTGTGGAAGAGGTGACCGGGCAGCGTCTAGAGGTTGTCGCCGCGGAACGCCGCGCGGGCGATCCGCCGGTTCTGGTGGGGGATCCCGCTAAAGCCAAAAGAGAATTGGGTTGGCAGACGCGGTATTCATTGCTTGAGATGATCGGGGATCAGTGGTCAGCAATGGGAGGGTTAAAGGGATGAGAACGATAAAGATGGAGTCTAAGGCGGACGTTGTGAAGGGGCAGGGAGTCCTATCCGCGTACCAGGAACAAGTTCGTTTGGTTTCCCAGGGGCTGGACGGCAAATATAAGGTTGCCACCAGAAAAATGCCGTCTCCCGATATCACCCACTACCACACACTGTTTGCTCTTTGGCCGGTGCTTGTGGCTATGGCCAAATACAGCGGCGCGGCTGTGGGGTATGTTCATTTCCTGCCGGAGACGTTGGAGGACAGCCTGAAGATTCCCAAACCCTTCAAGAAGACTTTCTATAATTATGTTTTATCGTTTTATAAGAGCATGGATTACCTGGTAACCGTCAACCCTGTTTTTGTCGGCAAATTAGCGGATTTGGGTATTGATCCGGCCAAAGTGCACTATATTCCTAATTTCGTTGATGAAAAAGCCTTTTTCCCTTATGAAGGGGAGAAAAAGCAGCGTTTGCGGACTGAATACGGTTATGGCCAGGAAGACTTTCTTGTGCTTGGCGTCGGACAGCTGCAAACACGCAAAGGGGTCAGCGACTTTATTGAAGTCGCGCGCCGTATGCCTGATATGGAGTTTTTGTGGGCCGGAGGTTTTTCTTTCGGCATGATCAGCGACGGTTATGCGGAACTGAAAGCTTCGGTCAAGAATCCCCCGCCCAATCTTTGTTTCCTGAGCATTGTTGACCGGGAGAGAATGAATGATATTTACAATTTGGCTGATGTTATGTTTCTGCCTTCTTTTAAAGAGTTGTTTCCCATGACGATTCTGGAGGCTATGAATTGCCGGCTGCCCATTCTTCTGCGGGATCTTGACGTTTATGAGGAAATTCTGTTTGATTATTATCTAAAAGAGGATGATGTGGCCGGGTTCGCGCGGGTTCTTGACTCCCTGAGCAAGGACAGAG
Source organism: Peptococcaceae bacterium (assembly GCA_009783315.1). GTDB lineage: Bacteria > Bacillota > Desulfitobacteriia > Desulfitobacteriales > Syntrophobotulaceae > WRJI01. The sequence goes on along the minus strand of WRHI01000100.1, from coordinate 8,257 downwards.
CTTGTTATAAGCATTGGAGTGAACAATCCTGGTTAGGCCATAATTTCTATTCCCGTGAGCAGATTCTGGCGAAATGGGAGGAGTTCTATGATATGGTTTATGATTCGACGCGGGGACGGAAGGCGAGAAGCATCATGCCATGGAAGGTCAAGCATTGACTGACAAACACAAAAAACTCAGCAAGAGTAAAGTTATTCTGGCGCTGATCACGCTGATGATCATGGCTGGTATTTTTTACATTTTTTTTACAGATATTTTAACGCCGGGTAAATTGGTTGAGCTGTTGGAGTCCCTGCGGCCATGGTGGATCGCCGGCGCTGTTATGGCGATGTTCTTGTGCTGGTTGATAGAAGCGAAGGTTTTACAGGTTTTTCTTAAGCGGTTGTATCATAGTTCGGGGTTTCTGTATTCTTTGCGCATTATCATGATTGGGCAGCTGTACAACGCCATCACGCCTTTTTCTACAGGCGGACAACCTATGCAGTTCTACCACCTGACCAAGGATGGGTACGACGGCGGCGACGCGGCGTCAATCCAAGCGCAGAAATTTATTATTTATCAGATTACGCTGGTTGTTTATTGCTTGGTTATGCTGATCTGGCGGCTGGCTTTTTTCAAGGCTCAGCTCAGTGGACTGGCTTTGTTGACGCTGATCGGGTTCAGTGTTCACGCGGCTGTTATTGTGGGGCTGATTATGTTTGCGAAAAACCGAACCTTAACCGACGCTATTCTGCGCAAGGGCGTGGCTTTGCTGCGCCGACTCAGACTTGTTCGCAAGGATGATCTTGTGGACCGTGTTGAAAAACAACTGGGGATTTTTCATGACAGTTTGCATTTGCTTGATCACAATCTCAAGCTGAAGGTTCAGGCCTATGTTCTCAGCGCGGTGCAGCTGACGCTGTTTTTTATGATTCCGTATTTTATCTACCGCAGTTTCGGATTGAACGGGGCTCTTCCCGCCGATATGTTGGCGGCGATGGTGCTGGCGCACCTTGTTTATTCTTTTGTGCCGCTGCCGGGAGCCGCCGGTGCCGCGGAGGGGAGTTTCGTGTTGTTCTTTAATATGTTTTTCGCGTCTTTCACGATTCCGGCTATGTTGGTCTGGCGGATCATAACTTATTATTTCTGTATGGCTTTTGGCGGGGTGACGCTGCTCTTCTCTTCACGGCGCGCCGCAAAGGTTGTTAAGGGGAGCAGGGATATTGCATGAAGTATGTACCCCTGGGCGACTATCAATTTGACATGATGCCTAAATTAAGATACACTGTTGCAGTGTCAAGCAAAACTACTTTACAGAGCGCGGAGATCTTTTAATGGCTTCTTGTACAGCGCGGCGTGATATCACGCAAATCATGGATGGTTCCAGGTTTAATCAAAAGAACAGCATACGAGAATGGGCTTATAAAACCTTGTTGTTTGACTTTTATGCGCCATTGCTTACCGGGAAGCAACGCTTTATCTGGGACGGGTACTACCTGAAAGACCTTTCTCTGGTGGAACTTGCGCGGGAACAAAGCACCAGCCGCCAGGCGGTTCATTCGTTGCTGCAAAGAACCCAGGAGATTTTGGAGCGTTATGAGGAGAAACTCGGCCTCATCGAGCGTTTTTTGGCGGGTCGGGATTATCTGCTGCAGGTGGATCAGCGGTTGCAGTCTTTGGAGAGCATAACGCGGGAGAACATAGCACAGGAGAGTATGGAGCGGGAGTTTTCGGAAATTCGGGTGCTGCTGCAAAAAGCTCTCGATACGTATTGAGGTGAATAATAATGGCGATGTTTGAAAGTCTTTCCGAACGCATTCAGGGTGTTTTTAAACGCTTGCGCGGCAAGGGGGCCTTAACGGAAAATGATGTCAACGAAGCCATGCGTGAGGTTCGCGTGGCGCTGCTGGAGGCCGATGTCAATTTCCGCGTGGTTAAGGATCTGGTGGCGCGCATTAAGGAGCGGGCCGTGGGGACGGAAGTGCTGCAGTCTTTGACGCCGGGCCAGCAGGTTATCAAAATCGTCAACGAAGAGTTGGTGGTGTTGATGGGCGGCTCGGAGAGCAAGATCGCTATTGCTTCCAAGCCGCCGACCCTGGTTATGTTGGTGGGCTTACAGGGAGCAGGGAAAACGACTCACACAGCCAAACTGGCGCATTTCTTCAAGAAACAGGGGAAGCATCCCTTGTTGGTGGCTTGCGATATTTACCGGCCTGCCGCGGTGCAGCAGCTGCGCGTGTTGGGGGAACAAGTTGGGGTGCCTGTATTTGCCCGGGAGAAAGCAAAACCCGCGGCGATTGCGGCGGAGGCCTTGCGCGAGGCGGAGGCGAACGGGCAGGATATGGTTCTTATTGATACGGCGGGCCGCTTGCATATCAATGAGGAACTTATGGCTGAGTTGGGCGAGATCAAGGCCAAGGTCAACCCACACGAGATTCTTATTGTTGTGGACGCCATGATCGGTCAGGACTCGGTTAATGTGGCGGAGCAGTTCCATCAGAAGTTGGGGCTGACAGGCGTGGTTTTGTCCAAGCTGGACGGCGATACCCGGGGTGGGGCGGCTTTGTCGGTGAAGGCTGTTACGGGATGCCCGATTAAGTTTGCCGGGGTCGGAGAGAAGATTGACGCGTTGGAGGTTTTTTACCCGGAGCGGATGGCTTCGCGGATTCTGGGTATGGGCGATGTGCTGACGCTGATTGAGAAGGCGGAACAGGCGGTGGACGCGGAAAAAGCCCGCCAGCTGGAAGAGAAGATGCGCAACCAGGAGCTGGATCTGGAGGATTTTTTGGATCAGATTGGCGCTTTGCGCAAAATGGGGTCGTTTTCCTCGATTTTGGAGATGATTCCGGGGCTGGGCAATCAACTCAAGGACGTCACAGTTGATGAGAAGCAGTTTAACCAGGCTGAGGCGATTATCCGTTCGATGACGCCGGAGGAACGCCGGACGCCTTCGCTTATTAAAGATTCGCGCAAGAAGAGAATTGCCGCGGGCAGCGGTACCAGCGTTCAGGATGTGGGACGGCTGCTCAAACAGTATGATCAGTCGAAGAAGATGATGAAGCAAATGAGCGATATGACCGGATTCAAATCCGATAAGAATAGAGCGAAAGGCAAGAAGGGCAAAAAAGGCAAGCAGGGTAAATCGAATAAAAACGCGTTCAAGATGCCTTTTCCTTTCTAGTACTCCGTCAAGTCCAAATCACTTAAATGGATTGCAAGTATTTCGACACGATGCAGGAGTACGCTGATTGGGAATACTTTTCGGATATTATGGTGAAGGAGGTGAGAAACATATGGCGACAAAAATTCGGTTGCATCGCATGGGAGCCAAGAAAAAACCCTTTTACCGTCTGGTGGTCTGCGACGCAGCGACGCGGCGTGACGGCAGACCTATTGAGGAGATCGGCTATTATGATCCGACCAAAAATCCCCATGAAATTAGCATCAACGAGCTGTCGGCTCTTAAATGGCTGAATGAAGGGGCTCAACCGTCGGATACGGCAAAATCTTTGCTTAGGCAGGCCGGAATCATGCAGAAATATCATAACATGAAGAATTCATGACACAAGGAAATGCCTCGGATCAACCATCAATACTGGGGAGGTGGTTTTGATGCGGAATTTAGTTGAGGTACTGGCAAAAGCTTTGGTGGAGTTTCCGGATCAGGTTGAGGTAACGGAGACGGCCACGGAAAAAACAATTCATCTGCGCCTGACGGTCGCTTCCAGTGATATGGGCAAAGTCATCGGCAAGCAGGGTAAAACAGCGAACGCGATTCGGACGATTGTTAAGGCTGCCGCCGTGAAGGACGGCAGGAAGGTTATTTTGGATGTCGATCAATAGAAAAAAGGGCGGCGCCCTTTTTTCTTTTTGGCACCCGGTTTTGCTTTTTCGGAAAAGTTTATCGTGATAGGAATCCGTGTGAGTTCGGGGTGATGGGCTATGGATCAGCCTTATGTATTGGTGGGACAGGTGACAAAACCTCAGGGAATTGGCGGGGAAATTAAGGTTTTTCCGCTGACCGATGATGTTAACAGGTTCGCTTGTCTGAGCGAGATTGTGCTTATGCAGGGAGAACGCGTAGAGCCACATCAGGTTGCTTACGTCCGGATTGAACGAGGATACGCCTATCTAAAGCTGGAAGGTGTGGATTCCCGGGATATGGCTGACCGGTATCGGGGGTTTGAGGTACGTATTGATCGCGGCGCTGTGCCACCTTTGACAGACCGCTGGTATTATTTTGAGCTAGAGGGTATGCAGGTGTATGAGAAGGATGTGCTGCTGGGGACTTTGGTAAGGATTTTGGAGACGGGCGCTAATGATGTGTATGTTGTGCGGGGTGAGTTTGGGGAGATTTGCGTGCCGGCGCTGAAGTCTGTGGTGATGAAAGTGGATGTGGAAGGGCAGCGGATGGATGTTGTGTTGCCGGCAGGATTGTTGGGCAATTGACAATGGACAATGACAATTGACAATGGACAATGTGGAGAAGGAGAAGGAGAAGGCGAGTCCTGTGTGAGCGTGTATAGGGATTAACTGTGAGGTTTGTTTTATAATGGTTTTTTGGGTGCTGACACTGTTTCCGGAAATGCTGGAGTGCCTGCGTTACAGCGTGGTGGGAAAAGCCTGGCAAGCGGGGATTATTGATGTTCGCGTGGTTGATTACCGCCAGTTTGCCGCGGGGAAGCATAAGTGTGTTGATGATGCGCCGTACGGGGGCGGGGGCGGTATGGTTCTTAAGGTTGAACCGATTGTGAGCGCCTTGCGTTCTTTGCCGGCGATGGAGAATGTTCGCTTGGAGAGTGAAGAGGCACGGGACGCCAGCGTGTCTCAGGGTACCGGAGGGCGGCGTGTGGTTTTGCTGAGTCCGCAAGGCAAGATTTTTCGGCAGGAGGATAGTCGGCGCTTGTCGGCTTATGATGAGGTGGTGTTTATTTGTGGACGATATGAGGGTTTTGATGAACGGGTGCGTGCTCATGTTGATGAAGAGATTTCGTTGGGAGATTATGTTGTGTCGGGCGGCGAGTTGGCGGCGGCTGTGTTGATCGATGCTGTTGCCCGGCATATTGAGGGTGTGTTGGGCAATAGCGGTTCGGCCCTTATGGAGTCCCACGCTGATGGTTATCTTGAGTATCCTCACTTTACGCGGCCGGAGATTTATGAGGGGATGAAGGCGCCGACGGTTTTGTTGTCGGGGAATCATGCCGATATTGAGCGATGGCGGCGCAAGGAGGCTTTGCGCAGGACGTTTTTGCGGCGGCCGGATCTGTTTGACGATCTGACTTTTGCGGCGGGGGATTATGTTTTGTTGGAAGAGTTGGCGTTGGAGTATCCGGGTTTGGCGGGTCAGCGCGGTCGCTGGCAGCATTTGCGGCCGCGGCCTAAGCGTGTTTGGCGTTCGCGGTGAAGTTTGTGCCGAATAAGGGGACTAAAAAGGGATTGTGAGTATGCTTTATGTAGCGTTGGTCCACGCGCCGGTCTACAACAAGAATATGGAGACGATCACGAGTTCGATCACGAATCTGGACATTCACGATATCGCGCGCTGCGCGGCGACTTACGGCGCGCGGTCTTATTATATTGTGCATCCCTCCCCGGCTCAGCAAGAGTTGACCCGTCGCATTATGGGATTTTGGCAGGAGGGAATTGGCGCCACATACAACCCTGACCGCCGGGAGGCTTTTGTGCGTGTTAAATTGGCCGCGGATCTGGCGGAGGTTCGCGATGAGATTCACCGTGAACTCGGGGATGGGGAAAGAAAGGTCTATCAGGTGGCGACGGATGCCCGGCTGTACCCGAATACAGTTGATTACGCGGATCTGCGGGCGCGTATGGAAAAGGGTGACGACGCCTATCTGTTGGTTTTTGGTACGGGTTCGGGGATTGTGAGTGAGGAGATCCGGCGGTCCGATTATATTCTTAGGCCGATCTATGGCCCGGGCACATATAATCACTTGTCGGTGCGGTCAGCCGCGGCAATTATTCTTGATAGGTTGTGCGGAAGGTGATGTTGTGAGGGAAGGACGTTTCTTTATTATAGTTCTGGACAGCTTGGGAATAGGGGCGCTGCCGGACGCGGCTCTCTATGGCGATGAGGGCAGCAACACCCTGAAACATATTGCGATCAGGCAGGGCGGGTTACATATTCCCCACCTGGTTGGGCTGGGGTTGGGGCATATTCAAGGCGCCTTGCCCATATCCCACATCCCGGCTCCTGCATCCCACATCCCGTTTCCCGCCTCCCAATTTGGCCGTATGGCGGAAAAGTCGGCGGGTAAGGATACGATTACGGGGCATTGGGAGATTGCCGGGGTGGTGCTGGATAAGGCCTTTCCGACGTTTCCTCAGGGGTTTCCGGAGGCGTTTCTGGCGGATTTCGCAGCCCGGGTCGGCAGGGGGGTTTTGGGCAACCGGGCGGCTTCAGGAACGGAGATTGTCGCGCGGTTGGGCGACGAACATGTGCGGACGGGTCGCCTTATTGTTTATACTTCCGCTGATTCTGTGTTTCAGGTGGCTGCCCATGAGGAGGTTGTATCCCTGAAGGAATTGATGGAGATCTGCCGGGTTGCCCGGGAGATGCTGACCGGGGATCTGGGGGTGGCGCGGGTTATTGCGCGGCCTTTCGTAGGGGACAGGGGGGCTTATGTCAGAACAGAGAACAGGCGGGATTTCGCGGTGACGCCTGTGGGGGAGACTGTGTTGGAGCGGGCCTCAAATCAAGGGTATGATGTTTTGGGGATAGGGAAGATTTGCGATATTTTTGCGGGCAAGGGAATTGGAAAAAGCTGGCCCAGTCATTCCAATCGGGAAGGGATGGAGTTGATTCTCCGGGCGGTGCGAGAGGCGAAGAGGGGTATTGTTATGGCCAATTTGGTGGATTTCGATATGTTGTATGGCCATCGCAATGACGTGGAGGGGTATGCCCGGGCTCTGGAAGAGTTTGATGCTTGGCTGCCGGTTCTGCTGGCAGGGTTGCGCGAGCAGGATGTGGTTATGTTGACGGCGGATCACGGCTGTGATCCGACGATGCCGGGAACCGATCATTCGCGTGAGTATGTGCCATTGCTTGTTTGCGGGAAGAAACTGCGGGCTGGGGCAGATCTGGGCAGCCGGGCGTCGTTTGCCGATGTGGGGCAGACGGTGGCGGAGGCTTTGGGGTTGGGGGTTCTGCCTTGGGGAGAGAGTTTTTGGGAGCAGGCAACGGGATTGCATAACAAGGCGTCGGATTGTTGCTGATGATAGAATTTATCTATGGGTGAAAGGAAGGCGTCTATGTCCACAATAAATCATAGGATTGAAAATGCTTTTGCTTATATTCGATCTCAATCAAAAAGCGCGCCCAAAATTGGTCTTATTTTAGGCAGTGGGCTTGGTGAATTTATCAGTAAATTAGACACTACAGCGCGTATTCAGTACCAGGAAATCCCTGGGTTCCCCATATCAACTGTCGAAGGCCATGAAGGCGCGTTTGTTTTTGGCGATTATGAGGGAATCCCTATGGTTGTTCAGAGCGGGCGTTTTCACTATTATGAAGGATATACGCAGCAGGAAGTTGCAATGCCTGTGCGCATTATGAAAAAGCTTGGTGTTGAGGCTCTGGTGATAACGAACGCGGCAGGAGGGATTAATCTTGCGTTTTCGGAAGGCGCGCTCATGCTGATCACCGATCATATTAATTATTCTGGTGACAATCCCCTTCGAGGGGCCAATCTTGATGAATTCGGTCCGCGATTTCCGGATGTATCAGATATTTATACAAAAGATTTGCGTCTGCAGCTTAAGGACTCGGCAGAGCAAAGTGGTATTGCGTTAGATGAGGGGATTTATATTATGAATAGCGGACCAAGCTTTGAGACAGCGGCAGAGATTCGTTTTTTCAGAGCTATCGGTGCGGATGCCGTCGGTATGTCGACCGTTCCCGAAGCGTTAACAGCTGCTCATTGTGGAATGAAAGTCGTTGGGATATCCTGTATTACCAATATGGCGACAGGTATCCTTGAGAAAAAACTTGACCACAAAGAGGTCATTGCCACGACGGGGAGAGTCAAAGACGAGTTTTCCAAACTTATCTGCTTGGCCATAAAAATGATCCACGCCCATAATTGTCATCCCAAATCATAAATCGCTTTTTCTTCAGAAAAATAAAATTGGTGGGTGCGGTGAGTTGGAGGCAGATACCGCGCTGGCCAGTAACAGTGCCACGTCAGGGGTTGGGGAGCGGCAGACTCCAAAAGCCCGCGTATTTTTTTCGCCTTTCGGGGGCTGCGTCGGGCGGTGAGGC
>WRHI01000099.1 GCA_009783315.1 Peptococcaceae bacterium | reverse complement strand
TTCCGGGGCTCTCTTGCTGTTTAGTTTTCAATGACCAACTGTCCCAAACCCCTGATTCTATAGGCAATCTGCGGGTATTTGATTCTGCCTCTCCCACAGACGCCTTACCATAATATCACGCCGCATTTTTGCTGTCAACTTTTTTCTCAAGTGTTTCGCGAGGTAATATTTGGGAATCACCTATTGATAAAAAGGTTGTCGCTTATTTGAGAACCAGAAACATTAGCTTTCGTATCACACAGGCTGGAGCGGGTGATGGGAATCGAACCCACGTGGCCAGCTTGGAAGGCTGGTGCTCTACCATTGAGCTACACCCGCATAATAATTCTGGTAGCAGGGGAGGGATTTGAACCCTCGAATGAGCGGGTATGAACCACTTGCCTTAGACCACTTGGCTACCCTGCCTTAAACCGAAACACGAACAGGTATCTTGGTTGCTACAGAATATCCCCATACAATTCAAGCAAAACCATCCGGTATGGCTATGGCGGAGAAGGAGGGATTCGAACCCTCGCAGCAGTTACCCACTCTAACGGTTTAGCAAACCGTCCTCTTCAACCACTTGAGTACTTCTCCATAATAAGCCTTTGTCATACCTCTGTCAAAAACTATCTCCCCGAAACCTCTCCAGGAATCATGGTGCGGAAGGTGGGACTTGAACCCACACGGTGTTACCACACGCCCCTCAAACGTGCGCGTCTGCCAGTTCCGCCACTCCCGCTAAATGGAGCTGTTAACCGGGATCGAACCGGTGACCTTATCCTTACCAAGGATACGCTCTACCTACTGAGCTATAACAGCAACAGACCTAATAAGAATGGCGCGCTCGTAGGGATTCGAACCCCAGACCTTCTGATTCGTAGTCAGACGCTCTATCCAGCTGAGCTACGAGCGCATCTATCGGCTAAGCGCTTCCGCAGATCGGTAAGATCGGCAGAACCGCGGCACCTCGTAAACCACAAAACCTTATCTCTCACAAAACCAAGAATCCAATAAAAAATCTCAAATCATATGGAGCGGGTGACGAGATTCGAACTCGCGACTTTCACCTTGGCAAGGTGACACTCTACCACTGAGTTACACCCGCAGAAACATCATTATCCAAACATCAATTGTTTGGTGGGCCATGCAGGTCTCGAACCTGCGACACCCTGATTAAGAGTCAGGTGCTCTACCAACTGAGCTAATGGCCCGAACAGCGGAATGGCAGGGGTGGCTGGATTCGAACCAACGCATGCCAGAGTCAAAGTCTGGTGCCTTACCGCTTGGCGACACCCCTAGATCAGTTGCCCTTCGGAGCCCGGTACTCGGCATCCTTATGGATTATGGCGACCCCGATGGGACTTGAACCCACGATCTCCTGCGTGACAGGCAGGCGTGTTAACCGCTACACTACGGGGCCAACTCGATGATTCGATATTCGATAATTCGATATTCGAACCTTGTATCCTGAATCCCTCCGAATCCCGAACCGCGAACCGCGAATCTCGAAAATGGTGACCCGTACGGGATTCGAACCCGTGTTACCGCCGTGAAAGGGCGGTGTCTTAAACCGCTTGACCAACGGGCCAAATGTCGAACAGTAGTCAGTATATCGAAAGCAATGCCAAATGTCAACCAATTCAAAGACCTATTTTAGCTAAAACCTCAAATAAACAACAACCAAAATTTTACATTACGATTTGACTTCCTGAATAATCGGCAGAATCATTGGCCGGCGCCGCGTTTTCTCGTAAAAATGTTTATTCAGCGTATCTCGCACCTGGTTTTTCATGGACACCCATTCCACAGCACCGCCTTCAAGACACTTTTCCGCGGTCTGGCGGGCCTTATCCTTCGCCTCATCCAGCATGCTTTCCGATTCACGCACATAGACAAAGCCGCGGGTCACCACATCCGGCCCGGACACAATTTCGCAGGTATCACGATTAATTGTCAGCACAACTATAAGTATGCCCTCCTGAGCCAATTGTTTACGATCTCTTAACACAATGTTGCCCACATCTCCGACACCCAGCCCGTCCACAAGGATTTTACCGGCAGAAACTTTCCCGGCCATTCCGGCGCCTCTCCGTGTGAACTCAATCACGCTGCCGTTTTCCGCGATAAAAATGTTCTCACTGGGAATCCCTAACCGTTCCGCAATCCGGCCGTGATTGATCAGCATGCGGTATTCACCGTGCATAGGCACAAAATATTTAGGCTTGACCACATTGAGAATCAGCTTCAAATCCTCCTGACTGGCGTGTCCCGAAACATGAACGTTGGAAGAGGATCCGTGAATAACATTGGCCCCTTGCCGAAACAGCTGATCGATGGTGCGCGAAACAGATTTTTCGTTGCCGGGAACAGGATTGGCCGAAATAATAACGGTATCCCCCGGATGAATCTCCAATTTTTTGTGATCGTTCATGGCAATACGCGTCAGCGCCGACATAGGTTCGCCCTGGCTGCCCGTCATAACGATGCAAACCTGATTGGGCGGCAACGTTAGAATCTCATCTTCGCTGATAAGGATGCCGTCTGGTACCGTCAGATACCCTAATTCAGCGGCTATCGTCGCGTAATTCAACATACTGCGTCCCACAATAGCCACCTTGCGGCTGGTTAACATGGCCGCGTTGATGACCTGTTGGATACGGCTGATGTTGGAAGCGAAACTCGCCAGGATAATCCTATCCTTAGCGAATTGGAAGGTTTCGTTGAAAACCAGACCCACTTCCGACTCCGATTGCGTGTACCCTGGCCTTTCCGCGTTGGTGCTGTCGGACAGAAGACAGAGCACCCCTTTTCTGCCCAGCTCAGCAAACTTGGCAATATCCAAAACCTTCTCATTCGCAATGGGCGTATGATCCATTTTGAAATCGCCCGTATGGATAATTGTCCCCAGGGGCGTCGTAATCGCCAACCCGACCGAATCGGGAATGCTGTGGCTGACCTGAATGAATTCGACTTTGAAATCGCCCAACCGGACGGAATCCCCCGGTTGAACAACATTACCGGTCAACCTGCCGTTGGTTTCCTGCAGCTTTGATTCTATCAACCCCATCGTTAGTTTGGTAGCAAAAACCGGCACATGCAGATCCCGCAGCAAATACGGCAACGCCCCGATATGATCCTCATGACCATGAGTCACAACGATACCGAGAACCATATCCTGGTTTTCGATTAGATAGGAATAATCGGGAATAACCAGATCAATCCCCAGCATATCATCCTCCGGGAAAGCCAAACCGGCGTCCACAACCAGGATCTGATTGTCGAATCGGATCACGGTCATGTTTTTACCGATTTCGCCGAGACCTCCCAACGGGATGATTTGAAGCTTGTGTTCTTTTGGCAAATAAATACCTCCTCATAATTTTATGTATAAAAGCGAGCCATGATTCAATCCAGGCTATATTGACCGCACAAAGATAACCCGTCAAACCCTTATACACATAATTGAAACAAAGCGAAACGGAAACAAACAACAGAACAGCACAAATAATAACCTCAACCGAACCTGTATCTTTTACAGTTCCATTCCATCCATGGCACTGGTCATCAATTCAATTAACCGAACACCATCATTTTCAATATTATACTCATAAGAGTTCCTTAATGCAAGTCCAAATCAAAAAAGCCGCAAAATATTATAAGATTCGAGAATCTCATACCTTTTTAAAAGCATACCTAACAAAAAGGCCGCCGCGTTGGGCAGCAGCCTTTTCGAAAAAAAGATTAGTAGGTGGGTCTTACCGTGCTTCTGTCATGCTCGTCATGAGTTTTGCGATCAAAATCCATGAACAGCAATCCGATCGTCGTCAGCCCGCCCAAGCCAATGATGGTATAGATAATTCTCGACATAACACTGGGCAAAGCGAATGTTCCTCCAAAGAGCAGAGCAACAAAGTCCAGATGGAACAAGCCCATCAATCCCCAGTTAATAGCGCCGATAATCGTCAGCACCAACGCTGTCTTGTAAAGCCAATCTCTCATTTCTCCAGTCCTCCCCTATTCAATTGTTCCAATATTGAGTATTGAGGCTGGTGTCCTCAACCGCATTCCCTAGCACCGGCAAAGTCAACTTGAATAAGCCGATTTTTTGAATGCGTGATTAGCTTGCGCACTTCATTCTAGAATATGTCCGCTTAATATTAGCAATTCATAAAAATATGACCACATAGGAACAGATGCTCGTTTCGTTCCGTTTCAAAAAATCGCGCAAAAAAATCTTGCAAAATATTTCTGAATCCAATAAGAGTTTTTGGCTGGACGTGGTACCCGGTTACCCCTTATACAGCTCCTTCAAAACTTGGGAACCCTCCATAGTCGTCGTATCCCCCAAAGCACGCCCTTCCGCGATATCCTTCAGCAAGCGCCTGATAATCTTCCCGGATCGCGTCTTCGGCAAATCGTTCGTCAAATAGATCTCCTCCGGTCGGGCAAAAGCGCCAATCCTTCCTGCCAGAAACTGGCGCAGTTCAGCAATGACTTCATCCTTAGGCGCATCTTTATCCCGCAGCGTGACAAAAACCACCAGGGCTTGACCCTTCACCTCATGAGTTTTACCAACACAAGCGGCCTCCGCTACAATCGGATGCTCAAGCAGCGCGCTTTCCACTTCCATGGCGCTGATGCGGTGACCGGAAACATTGATTACATCGTCAACGCGCCCAATAATCCAAAAGAAACCATCCTGATCGCGGCGTGCGGCGTCACCGGAAAAATAAATCCCCGGCCAATGACTCCAGTAAGATTTGACATAACGGTTGTCGTCGCCGTAAATGGTCCGCATCATGGCCGGCCAAGGTTCCGGCACAGTCAGGTAACCGTTGTGCCCCCACTCAGCGACTTCGCCGGCACGGTTCAAAACATTGACCTTGACGCCGGGAAACGGAGAAGAACACGATCCGGGTTTCATTTCGCTGAGCCCGGCCAAGGGCGACAGCATAATCATGCCCGTCTCTGTCTGCCACCAAGTATCGCAAACCGGACATCTCTCCCCGCCAACATATTTATAATACCATTTCCATACCTCGGGGTTGATAGGCTCGCCCACCGAAGCCAACACACGCAAACTGGAAAGGTCATGTTTTTCCAGATAGGACAACCCCCATTTCATAAAAGAACGGATTGCTGTCGGCGCCGTATAAAAAATCGTTACCTTATGCTTATCAATAATCTGCCAATAGCGATCCTTATCCGGATAATCCGGCGCGCCTTCATACAGAACCACCGTAGCGCCGTTAGCCAAAGGCCCGTAAACAATATAGCTATGACCTGTAATCCAGCCCACATCGGCTGTACACCAATAAATATCGTCCTCTTTCAAGTCGAAAACATATCTGTGGGTCGCCGCAACCCCCGTCATATAGCCGCCTGTGGTATGCACAACGCCCTTTGGTTTGCCCGTGGTTCCACTCGTATAAAGCACGAAAAGCATATCTTCAGCATCCATAACCTCCGCAGGACAATCCACCGGCATATCCCGCAAAGCATCATGATAGAAAACAAAACGCGGATCCGCTGCTTGTGGCTCGCGCTTCGCCAGCTCCTTCCCCTGCAGTCCGCTGCCAGTGCCTCCCTGCTCACTTTGTCTCCGCTCCACAACAACAACTTTTTCCACACAATCACAGCCGACACGCAGCGCTTCTTCGACAATCCCCTTCATCTTGATAATCTTGCCGCGGCGCTGGCCATCATCTGTTGTTATCACAAGTTTCGCCTGGACATCGGCAATTCTCTCCCGCAAGGCACCCGCGCTGAACCCGCCAAAAACCACACAGTGCACGGCGCCAATCCGGGCGCACGCCAACATGCAGACCACCGTTTCCACAATCATCGGCATAAAGATTGTCACACGGTCGCCTTTCGTCACCCCCAGGGATTTAAGCAGATTGGCTCCTTTACAGACCTCAGCGTAGAGCTCCTCATAGGTCAGTGTCCGGCTGCCGCCATTTTCCCCCTCAAAAATCACGGCCGGTTTTGTCCGGCGATCCCCATCTAAATGCCGATCCAGACAGTTGTAAGCCGCGTTGAGTTGGCCGCCTTCAAACCAGCGCACCCACGGCGGATTCCAGTCCAGAACACCATCCCATTTTTTGAACCAATGCAATTCTGACGCTCGTTCTTCCCAAAACCCTAAACGGTCACGGGTAGAACGCGCGTAAACATCCTCGGCCACAGATCTGTTCGCGATAAAATCGGGCGACGCCTTGAGTGTATGGGGCTCGCCCAATGAGCCTGACTGTGTTTTTGACAACGATTCGAATTTCTCTTCACTCATGAATTCCCCTCCAGGTCACATAAATATTCACTGTTATCATTATTTTGACTCGCACAGAGAGAATCATACCATAAAAACACGCAATAAGGAAGCAGGCAGCGTACGTTCCACTGCCTGCTTCAGAAACCCCATACAAGTTTTCCCCCTGGAAGGTTCCCCATCCTTCCGTCTATTATTCTATCAGATACGACCTGGCTTGGCAAGCTATCTTTGTATAATTCTTGTAATATTATGCGGATAATACTTACAATTCATACTCCCGGTGCAAATCAGGCATTGTGGTCGTTCTGTGACGTCAGCTTTCTATTGAATTTTATAGGATGAAAGCTGGTTGTCCCAAGTGGTATTCCCACTCATCTTGTAATTCTTTAAATTGTGTACACCCGTAGTAAGTTTCAGAGACTTTCCTCCATAATTAATATGCTGATATATCGTCACCGTTCTGCCGTATGGAACATATATACAGCTGATCGCGTCATTAAATTGGGGGCCCATTACTCTGATATCAAACAACGGACTAACCGTCAGATCTGCAAATGTCTTGGTTTTTGAGACGGCTCCCCAATTATTCTCATTGATATCTATATAGAAAACGATACCCCCATAATTAAACGACGACCCAGACCCAATGACAAGACTGGATGTCATGTTGTTAAACCCATAATCCGTCAAGTTGTAAAAGCCCTTGGGAAAAGTAATCTTCTTGCCACTCGTCCCATCATTCTCATACAAAGTTACTGCGACAGGCTGGCGCACCTCTATAGAACTGATTGAGTTGTTCGCCAGACCCAGAGTTTTATTTGATGCTTTGTAGGTCCCATACGAAACATAATTTTGACATTTTCCACCCCGGTTGATTTGGTCGTAAACGGTAACAAGCACTAGAGCAGGCACTGGTTTTTCAGCTCCGCTAGCCGGTGCCGGCTGTATAAACAACCCCGCGCTCATGACTACTGCCCCCAAGACCACAGTAAAAATTTTTCTCATGAATCTTTCTGTTCCTTTGTTCACAGTTCTCCCACCTTTCTTTTGAATCGAGTCGGTTCCGATCCTCCTGCCCATAGCAGAAACCTCCTTTCACAAAATCATTTTTCAGTAATACTCTTATTTCTGATATTCATACTTTCTATGTTACTATATTACTTCCTTACAGCCCTGTCAATAGTAAAATTTGGCATAAAAAATTCCTTGCCTCACGGACAAGGAACGAACCCCAATTCATAATCGGTGCCTCAGTGCGCTTTGGGGTCCAGGTTTAGTTCAATCTTTGTACAATCTTTGTTCATTCTTTGTTCAGGCTTTGTTCATGACCGAACGTATAAAAGCCGGCATCTCCTCCGCCGCGCACACAAACTTCGGCACCTTCGCCTCCGCGAAAATATCCCGCAAACCAGCCGGAATGTCCCAATCGCTGATCTTTTGCAGCCTCTCCAAGGCCGCGCGTTCGCCATCCGGCTTTCCGCCCGGCGCGCTCAGACTATAGCCATCGGGCCGGATACCTGGATCATGCCCAAACCGTCCGCCCATCTGATCGTTCTCCAACTCCGGATCCAGCGCCGCCAACACACTGCGGCCGAATTTGAACGGGCTCGCCGTCGCAACCAACACCGTATAGCGGTCATCCTCCGGTGCCGCCCGCCGATAATCTCCATACACCTTATACCCCACGGCGCTGTGAGGATCAAGCACATACCGATGCCGCGCGAACACCTCCCGGATACATGCCAGAGTATCCTGCTCACCGCACCAGCCGGCCCAGATTTCCTCCCCGCATCGGGCAGCCACATCGGTGCCGGCCTCGAACCGGCCTGTCCTGGCCAATTCGGCGAACCAAGCCGCGACACGTTCCCCGTCCTGACCGCTCACCTCAAAAAGATACCTCTCAAAATTACTCGACACCAAAATATCCATTGATGGTGACATTGTCACATAAAAAGGCCGCCGGCTTGCATAAACACCGCTGCCAAAAAACTCGCTCAAAACATTGTTCCGATTTGAAGCGCAAATCAACTTATGGAGCGGCACCCCCATCCGCCGGGCGTAAACCGCCGCCAGGATGTTACCGAAATTGCCCGTGGGCACCACAACATTAATCTCTTCCCCCGCCCGGACACACCCTGACCGCACCGCCTGAACATAGGCCCAAACATAATAAACAATCTGGGGCAGCAACCGGCCCCAATTGATCGAATTAGCCGACGAAAAAAACATGCCCCGTTTCGCCGCTTCTTCACGCAGCTCCTCCGATAGAAACG
Source organism: Peptococcaceae bacterium (assembly GCA_009783315.1). Taxonomy (GTDB): domain Bacteria; phylum Bacillota; class Desulfitobacteriia; order Desulfitobacteriales; family Syntrophobotulaceae; genus WRJI01. The sequence goes on along the minus strand of WRHI01000099.1, from coordinate 2,887 downwards.
CCGCCTTCACAGCGTTTTGGCATGTGTCAAAATTGCCGCGCACTGCCGCTACATGGGTATTTGAGCCACCCGTCGTCAACATTTGCAGCTCCTGCACCGGACTCACGCCTTCCTCCGGATAAAAGGCAACAATCTCCGTCCCCGGTACATCCTTAAACCCTTCCAGGGCCGCCTTGCCCGTATCTCCCGATGTAGCCGTCAGAATAAGCGCCCTTTCCTGCCGTCCGCTCATCGCCAGCGCCGCCGTCAAAAACCGCGGCAGCATCTGCAGGGCCACATCTTTAAACGCCGCCGTCGGACCATGCCAAAGCTCTAGAATGGACAATGGACAATTGGATAACGACGTCAGCTCTCTGACTTCTGACAGTAGAGAATTAGGGACCGTTGGCGGGCTAGCGTCTTGATGATCAGGGCCGCTGGTTGACAAAGGATGAAGGGGCGCGGGATTGGCCGAGCCAAACCGTCCGTCCTCATAGAGTTCCGCCGCCTCCCGCAGCACCTCCGGCCTGTAATCCGTCATGTACAAGGCAAAGATTTTTTCCGCCAACTCAGCGTAGCTCAACTCCAGCCAAGCCCGCCAATCAGCCCGGGGAAACCCCTGGGGCACAAACAATCCCCCTCCGGGAACCATGCCGGACATAATTACCTGCGCCGCGCTCTGCGGCTTAATATTACCGCGGGTACTTTGATAGAGCAAAGTCATTCATCTCCTTTGACACATCTGATTATATCATACAAAGCTAGCACGCCAAAAACCCTGACGCCGAGCGAAACGTATTCAGGTCATCAATCCCGTTCATTGTCACACACGGAGACGAAGTCGGATCGTGAAGCAGGAAAAACGGCGCGGAAGGGGAATTATGTTCATGAAGAAACCTATTCATTGGAGGATATTAAATGCTGACAAAAGAAGATATGCAGACCATGAAAGCCATGATGGAAGAAGTCGTGGCACCCATCAAGACCGATCTTGACGGTGTAAAGAGCGAACTCTCCGAAGTTAAGCAAAAGGTGGATGCCGTTGACGCCAAGGTCGATGCCGTTGACGCCAAGGTCGATGCCGTTGACGCCAAGGTCGATGCCGTTGACAAACGGCTAAGAAAGCTTGAAATCAAGGTAGAGCACCAGATTAATAGCTCTTTAAAAGCTACGATGGAAGGACTCGCAGGGGTAACCGAAAAAATGCATTCTGTTTTAGCTGTTGAGAACCGGGTAGAGACGTTAGAGCATAAAACGTCTGCTATTGAATTTTACATTAAGAAGCAGCAAGCCCAATCTTAACTCCCCCCGCAAGAGCTCGGAAGTCAAATCAACCCTTCCCCTTTCTCGCGAGTTCTTTATGGCCTATTATTTCGAGGAAACATGGGATTTGTGAGCGTCGTCAAGGATTGGGGATAATTGGTTTCCGAGGATGCTCTGAAACCGTTACCCGAGACCTCATGATTCTTGATGCTGTTTAGTACCGGAATCCTCAAGAGCCGATACCTTCTGTTCCAAAACCGCAACACGGTTCCCAATGTCTAACACAGCGTCCATGAGTTGATTTCCCTCCGCCTGTTCCACCATTGTGACTTTCACTGTGCGATTTTGGAGACTTTTCACGATGCTTACAACAGCCCATACAATAAAGACTGTAACGGCTAGCACGATCAGAATCAGAGGCAACACAACCACCCAAGTACCTGAGAAGGTTATCGGCGATAATGGGTCATCCATCTTGCACACCTCCTTACAAATTAATAATTGTCGACCGCAGGCGCATAGGCTCCTCATAACAAGGGAGGCACAACCGCCCGTAACTATGAATGATATGATCATTATATCATACAGGCATCCAAAGAAAATTCGGTATGCGCACAGTCACCAACAAAAAGAGGTTGGGAGCCAACCCAACCTCTTCCCAAAATTATCTCCAATATCTCCAATTAGAATATATAATAATAGATTGTTAATTTTCCCCTATAGGCAATTGTAGTATTTGCATACACGGTCCCAGACTTAAAAGGACCAGCCCAGTTAGTATTAAACAACATAGCGTAAACCGACCCGTTAATTTCTGCTGGCTGTGCACCCGTGCAAACAGCCCTGCTAATCGTTAGAACGGGAGAATTGAATGTTATGAAGGCTCCGACATACACATGATTACGCTTGTTCGATTTACCACAATCACTCGAGTATGAGCGAAGAAAACCCGCCAAATTTCCACCCCCCATTTTCTCTTACGATCATCACAACAGAGTTGCACTGTATGCCGGCTTTTTCAGCATCTTCATAAGTTTTATCATCGTAGACGCAATCGATCTTTAGAAGATCGTCATTTGATTCCACATCCATATACATTGTTTCGAATTCCACCTTATAGTATGTTAAGCCAGACATGCTCTTGGCAATAAAATCCACATCTTTGATTTTTTTTTTGCATCTCTGCTGTTGAAAGCGCAATCATCATGGTTTCGTTATTGTTCGTATAGGCGTCAAAAAATTCCTTCACAACCTCAAAGGGGTCCGTTGGTATCTGTTCTGTCGCTGCCGAGGATTCATTGCTATCTGCAACAGTGTTGCATCCACCCACCCCCATAAGGATAATTAATAATACGGTCATCCAAATTATTTTCTTCATCACACTTCAACATACCTTTCCTGTTTATTATTGGTGAGTTCTCAAGGAACGGGCTAAGGGCCTTTGCTGACACGCACCGTCACATGGGTAGTCATGTCCACAAACTGACTGTACACGGACGACCACACCACTTGCCCCTTGGGTTCACCGGAATCCACATAGTCAACACTGTATGTGATGTTAGCCCCTTTGGACGTGAATTCATAGAAATAGGCCGGCAATTCTTTTTCGCTCTTTCCGGTCAGATCGTCTATATAGGGGCGGCCT
>WRHI01000098.1 GCA_009783315.1 Peptococcaceae bacterium | reverse complement strand
TATGGGTGTATGTTGAAGAACCCCCCGAAAGTGTGGAAAACTTGCCGATGACCTTCTTGCTTAATTCATTGGCGTATTTGTCCGCGCTTTTGGCGATGGCGTCGGCGTTGGAAGCCGCTTTGGTTAGGTCGTTGTAATGAAGTACGATTGCTGACATGGTCTCCTCCCTTTCTTTAAGAATCGCTTACGCCTACATGAAGTCATTTAACTTCGGCAACGCGGCCTTAATTTCTTCTCTCGCTTGCTCCGGCGTCTCCAGGATTTCTAATGTCGGTCATGTTCATCACTCCTTTAAAATGCTCTTAAAGAGGCCCGTCGGGTTTTTTACCCCAGACGCCTTCTTTGACTTCATTCTTTACGCGCTCGACAAATTCCTCTTGGTCTCTGAAAGCAAAGATGAATTTGAAAGCCTCATTCGGGGACAGTTCATAACTGTTGTGGGGCTGATATGTCTGCATGGTCAGGTCATCATACACTGTGATCCGCCCTCGGCGGCCCCCTAGCGTACATATATTAAAGTCCCTGTCAATATCGATAAACTCAACCTCAGTGAATCTGATGTGGAAGACGATCCTGTTGTTGTGGTCTCCCCATTTCCAGTCCTTGCCCACATAGCCATATTCGAGGCCGTATTCAGTGGTGAGAAGAAATTCTTTCGTCATTTGCGAAAAGGGGGCTCCGTATTTGGCTTTCCATTTCATTGAGAAGGCCACTCCTATGACACAAGGAATCATGCCATAAACCGTAGCTGCCAATAAGCCAAATAGAATCATTCCAACATCAGGAGTCGTAATTGCCCAGAAAAAATATGCGCAATTAGCCACAAAAACAACCCCGGCTATTGCATAGAACGCATTGGGAACAATCTTCCTCTTTTGCCATGCCTCCTGGTTCTTTAGCCATTTGTCGTAATATTTCCTCTTCAATGATCCGGTGTACGGATAATTCTTGTTCATAGTCATACCCTTTCTCGCCTCACGTCCCTGACAAGATAGAAACGCCAAACTCCTTATGATACACTTCGTAATGAAGTGCGATTGCTGCCATGGTCTCCTCCTACTGTTCCTTCTCTTTCTCTTTTTTGATGTCTGTTTTGGTGTTCTTGATGTTTGTTTTAACCTGGTCGAGCTCGCTGTTGTTGTCCGTTACTTTGTCAATGATGGTGTTGAGTTCTGTGCGCAATTCCGACAAGGCCTCCGAAACATCGCTATCCCCATCGCTTGCCCCTTCTTTTTCTGATTCCAAGCGTTCGGACAGGGTGTTCATGTTGCTGTTATGTTGGACCGCCTCCGGTACCCCTGATACCATTTTGTTGACGGTCTTGGTTATGTTTTGAGACCATCCGTCGCTTGTTTGGGTTAAGGCTGTGATGATGTTCTCAATCTCGCGTTTTCGCTTGTTCTGTGACGTCAGCACACTTTCTAAAGATGATTTCCGCGCTTCTTGGGATTGCAAAGTTTGGTTCAGCTGATCCAATTCGCTCATAGCCAACAGCCCCCTTTCACTCCATTGTTAATTGTTTGGCGATGGCCAAATCGACTTCGATATAATTGGCTTCCGAATCAATGAGGTTGTCCCGCAATTCATACATGAGATCCGCGATATCTGTTAATTGTTGCATCAGAATCCTGTATTCTTTCTCGAATTCTGTTTTCCCTTTCCCCCGCCAATTGAGCAGAAGTTTTTCTGTTGTGTGCCCAAGATCTTTTTTCATCTCGTTATATTGACCAATCCCTGTTTCGAGACGTTTCCTGGTCTCTTTGAAATATTTTGTATCCAGATGCCTCAGTCCGCCGGTCATATTCATCATCCTTTCTCAGCTAAGAGTGTTTTTTGTTTCTGAACGCCTTTTTCGGTTATGAGGTAGCTGTCACCGGTCTCAACACGCTTCTTGTATTGACGGAGAGCCGCCGTGTTGATATCTATGAGTTTGAATGTGTTGAGATCGTCGCAATGGAACAGATAAGGGTAATCTTTAACCATTTTCAACATGTCCGGAGCGCTGTATGGAATCGGGTTATTATCAATATTCGTGAAGACAAAACACACTTTGAGTTGGCGGTAGGTTTTGATTATTCTCTTGAATGCTTCTTGGGCTTCTTTGCTGACAGCATCAGCGCTGTAAAAGGCATTGTTCTGAATGAAACAGATGAGCAGCGGCATGTCCCGCAAGGCTTCGGCGCCTTCATCCCGCAGCTGCCGCGAGCGGTTCTGCAACTCTTCTTCGATTTCTTCTATGTGCACATCGAAATCCGTGATGTCTAAGGAGTACTTGTCCACAAAACCGCAGGAAGCAAAGGCACCGAGCTGTTTCTCGAAGTCGTCAAGAACATAAGCTTTGACCGGCAGATCAAAAACATGGTTCTGCAAATACTCCATAAAGATTCTGGCTATGTTCGTTCTGCCGCCTCCTTCTTTGCCGGTTATGCCTATGGTCAGAGCTTTGGTTAAGTCTATGGTCACAAGTTCGACAGCGTCATAATCGATTCCGACCGGGACTTGATAAGGTTTCAGCGTTTCCAGGGCGAAATTGTTCTTGAGGTAGTCATATGTCAGCAACGGTGGGATTTCCGGGATTCTCTTGGCCGGTATGGGGCTGCGGGCGTTGGTTTCGCCGATGAATTCCTTGATTTTCTCCACCCGGTCAATCTCCCGATCTCCCGCAAAGGACAGATACGTCTGGTATTCATAAATCGCATTGCCAAAGGATATCAGCCCCCGGCCCGGAACATTCTCAGGCGCCATCTTACACCGGTCAAAGACGTTGCTGTATTCATTCTGGTTGCAGTACAGACATATTCTGCCGGCGAAATTGCTCATGTATTTATAGCTGATTCCCTGGGTCTGGGGCGATGTTATGACGAATGTCATGCCGTAGGAGACGCCTTCACGACAGAGGTTCACCAAGTCGTCTTCGTATTCGCCGTACAATTCTTTGAAAGCTATGAAGTTGTCAATCATAAACATCATAAGAGGCATATCGGTGAAGCCTGCTTCTTTGTAGGACATGTACGAGCTTAATCCTATTTCAGACAGTTTCCCTTTGCGCCTGATAATCTCCTCATTGAACAGTTTGAAGAGGTTCTTCAATTTCTCATCTTCTGATGGAACGACTACGCCGCCCACATGATTCAAGCCGGCGAAGCTTTTGAGAATCATCGACCCAAAGTCCGCTATATAGATGTTTAACTCACCGGAATCGTATTGGGACGCCAGGTTCCGTATGAGGGTCTGCAGCAGATTGGTCTTGCCGTATTGGGATGAGCCGATAATGATACTGTTCTGTGTCGCGATATCGATCACAGCTTTGCCTTGGTACTGATTGGCGGGATCGTCGAAAACCCCTATTTCGACGCTCATGCTGAGGGTTTTGCCTGTCAAGTCACAGCTTTGTGGACAGGGTATGGATGTTGCCAGCGGCGGCAGGCAGATATCCGGCAGCTTGGCAATGCCCTGCTTGCGGCAATAGGCCGCGACATGGTTTACTATCGCGTTCAGCTGCGTCAGTTCGCTCTCGGCTTTCTTCGCGTTTCTTTGTTGAATGACCGGCGTTCTCTTGCCCGAAAGGGAGACTTCGCTCAGGGTGAATTCCGTAAGCCCATCGCCCCTTTCCGCCTGAACCGAAGCGCCGCTGTAGGCGGATTGAAACAGCTCGAATATTTCGTTGTTGCCGACCTGCAGATAGGCGCGCCCCGGTTCCAGAATTTCCGCCGCCAGCGGTGATTTCAGGACTTCGTTGCTGTCCGCCTTGGTCTGCACTTTCAGACAAAGCTTGAACCTTGAGTTGCTCCAGATCTGTTCGTTGACCTGTCCGGAGGGTTTCTGCGTTGCTAAGATAAGGTGAACGCCCAAGCTGCGGCCAATACGCGCCGCGCTGATCAGTTCTTTCATGAATTCGGGCTGCTCGGCTTTAAGTTCCGCGAATTCGTCAACGATAATGATGAGGTGGGGAATGGGTTCTTTGACTTCTCCGGTTTTGTATTTCTTGATATAGGCGTCTATATGGTTGACCTCGCAGGCGGCGAACAGGCGCTGTCTCTTTCTCAGTTCGGCTTTGATGGATTGTAGAGAGCGATCGATTTCTTTGCCGTCAATATTGGTTATGGCACCGATAAGGTGCGGCAGCGCTTTGAACTGGTTGACCATGCCGCCGCCTTTAAAGTCGATAATAACAAAGCCGACTTCGTAAGGGTGAAACAGTGTGGCCATGGATAATGTGTAGCTTTGGAGGATTTCGCTCTTGCCCGAGCCGGTGGTGCCGGCCACCAGGCCGTGGGGGCCGCTGGCCCGCTCGTGCAAATCCAGAGAAACGACCCGACCTTTGGCCTTGACCCCAAGGGGCGCCGCCATAGACCGCTGAACCTGGGACGTCTCCCATCTTTGTCCCAGGTCAATGTCGTCGGCGGTGATGATATTCAGCAGTTCGTAGAGGGATATGCTTTTGGTTAACGAACCTTCCAGGCTGATGTCTTCGCAGTAGACCGGCGCGATTTTGATGACGGCCTTGCTTATATCCTGATCAGAAACAAGAGCATACGCAAAACCTTCTCTCTTTGAATCGGCGGCACAAATAAGATGCCCCTCATGGTGATCCCTAACCGCTTCGATGATATCGTCGCATCCTTGGGGCAACAGCTCTTTGTCATGTTCGAAGAACACAAAGGTAAAGCCCAGGGAACGCGCTTTGACGATATATTTCGACAGGGGATGATTCTGAATACTCGATTCCCCATAGATGAAAACAACGTAATGGGGCATCATTGTCTTCGTGTTCTCCCGCTCGGAGAGCGTCTTGTACATGAATTCCAGCACCTGGTTTCTGCTTTCTTCATCACAGGCTATGTTCCTCATATTCATGGCCTCGTTCTGAATATGAGGAAGAAACCTGATCCAGGCGAACTGTTTTGAGTCCTTCTCCGGGACCATCAGCGCGGTTCTAACATCTGTCGGATAATGGCGACAGGCTATATCCAACAGGATGATCTTCAGCATATTGTAGAGCTGCTCATCCGTTCCCAGAACGCCGACGGCGTTTGCCTTTCTGAAGTCGCAGACAACCGGAACCTGATGAATATGTTTGTACTGCTCCCATAAGGCTTCCGGCTTGACAGACAGCCCATCGCCAACCTCGAGCTTCTCCTGCTTCTTGTAATCGATTTTCCTGTGGGCCGGCAGAGATCCCGTGCCCAGACGCACATGAAGGAAGTCTTCGTCTTGGGCCACACGGTCAAATAAGTCCGCGGAAAAGCTGTTGACCATGGCTAATTCCCGGTCAGCGCCGTAATAGATTCCGGCCAGAAGTTCCCTTTCTTCGTCTTGACGCCTGATGATATCCTTTTCCTTGTTGTCTATATAAGCGCTATAGGCCTCTATCCGCCGCGCCACGCTTTTCTTGTACTCTCTTTTGCCGCCTATATACGTTATGATTGAGGTTACGACGCCCATGGACATGGTGCAAAGGCTAAAAATAATAAACCTGCTGCCGCCGCCCATAACACTTTGCATAAGTATGGTTAGAGCCACGGTTCCCAAAACCGGGATCAATGATTTCAACAGATTGTTCTTAGGCTTTTCCGGAACCTGGGGCGGATCTAATATGGCGATGGTGTCAGTTGGCATCACGGTTTTGGTTCTGGTATTCCTGTTGAATTTCGGATAGCTTATGGTGCTTCCGTCTGCCAGGTCCCTCTTGGGCAGTCCGTTAACAGCCATGTTCTTTCTTTGTGCCGTGTACAGCTTATGCCCTTTGAGATAGAAGCTGTATCCGGCCAGAGAAAAGAAATCATAATCCTTGATTTGTTTCCGGGCGTCGATCTTGGCGCCGTTGACGTAGACGCCGTAACGGGATTGGTTATCCATAAGCATATAACCATGGGGCATTCGTTGAAGGATTATCGTATCGGCGCCCACGAACTCATCGGCAATGGCAATGTGGCATTTCTTCGTGCCGCCGATTGACATGGCGGTTACATCGGCAATATCGATTTCTCTGCTGTAATCTTTGGTTTCGTAATCGAAATCAATCATGAAATCCAGGCTGAACAGTTCCTGGTTGAAACGCTGATATTTCACCGCTACCCTATCCTGATGGCGCAGGTCTTTGGTAATCAGCTTGCGGTCGTCGCCTGCGGCCAGATAGATATTGTGCGAACATGTCATTTGAAAACCAGTGGCAGATTTGCTGATATAGAGTTCGAAAGGTTCAAAGAAGTTTTCTTTTCTGAGCCGGCAATCGCACTCCAAACCCGTTCCAATTCGAAGGGCTTCGCAGCCGACAGGAATTTCAATTTCCTGATAGATGGCTTTGCCTGAGATAATGATCTTGTATCTTTGTTCCAACGCGCTCACCCTCCTATTCCGTGAAGTGAATAACAGAACCTGTTCTGATTCCGTATTCCCCTAGGGTCTTGCTGCCTTTGAGCAAGGCGACAGGATTTTCCGCTTTCAAGTAACAATTGAGGATATTGCTTGTATCAACAGGCAAATCATAGGCTTTACTAAGGGCAAGAAACAGGTCGTTGGCGGTAATATGCAAAGGAACTTCTACATCTGTGCTGTAATTGCGTTTATGAATCCTAAAGATAACAACAGCCGTTTTGTTTTCCATGGTCCCCTCTCCCTCTAAGTCAACATATAGGTAAGTCTCTGCAAACCATGAATCCCGGCAAGCTTATCCGGCGTCGCGGCGGCGCAATTCTCAATGTATTCAACAGCCTCGCTGATCATCACGCCGCTCTCCGTATCCCCAAGGTCAAAGACGCCGGGAGATCCGGCTTGATATCTGTTGTTAATGAAGATGTATTTATCATTGTTGCTGCAATTGATATTTTTCTGCAAGACAGCGGTCTTGAAAGCCCCATAGGCGTCCTTGTTCACAAGAATCAGCACTTTGTCCGCCATCGCCAGCAGAGAAGCCTTCCGGTCGTCAAAAACATGGTCTGTATCCACAATGATATAGCGGTATTCGTTGGTGGCTTTCATTGCTCTGATCAGGGTTTCGTAAACGGAAAACCTGATGTTCAAAGACGTCAGCGAGGCGCAGAAGGGCGGCAGATAATCGAAGCGTTCGTTTCTGATAAAGGGCATGATCCGGTTGTACAGCCGTTCGTTTTCCGTGTGGAATTCTTTGTACGCCTCGTTTCCCACAAAGGTTTTGTCGGTCAGATATTGCTGGAAATTATGTACATGTTCCGCGCTGATATAGACCGTTTTCTGGTGATTGGCTGCCAGGCACGCGCTGATCCCCAGAGCCACCGTTGTTTTGCCGGAACCGCCGCCGGCCGAATATACCATAATAACCTGGGTATTTCTGTTGACAAGTCTGCCGCTCAAGGATTCTCTTGATAAGCTGAACAAGACTTTGTTATAAATTTCCTTAATGCTCGCGTACTTGCGGATTTTTATGACCTGGTGATTCTCTGTTTCGTCTGTCTCGAAGTTTTCCGACAGCACGAAAATATGCTTCAGGCTATGTTTGTTCAGCTCGGAAGTATAGAAATCCTCACCGACAATAAGGATTTCCCCTTGCCGGGGGGATGAGAAGTACTCCTGAAAATAATGCCTGTCTGATATCAGTTCAAACTCTATTTTCTCGTGCAATTCTTCGACAAATTTGCTCTCCAGGGATTCCAAGTAACCTTCGTCGCTTTCCGCAATAATAATCACCGGTTTGCTCATGGGAACTCCTTTCTTTCACACTTCTTGTTCACTTATTGATGAACAGCAATGTTGAGACAGCTGTTCGCTATTTTCAGCACATCTCCATGACCGATGGCTGTGGGCGTGTGGGGCGGCAGCTTGGCGCCGTTGACATAGGTTCCGTTCAGGCTGCCCATATCCGTTACAGAATAGCTCCCATTGTACATGATCTTGCAATGGATTCTGCTGACAGCGGCGTTGGCGGGTAAGGCGCCATCAACCACATCGGGATTCTTGCCAATAAGGAACTGGGGTTTGTCAATATGAAAAAGAACGTTTTCCGCCCCTTCAACAGAGGAAAGGGTCAAGGGCGGCTGCGACAGCGCATTCTCATTGTCGGCGCAGAATACGGTAGGATCCGGCGCTTCCGCGTCGTACTGCCTGACCATGCCGTAAAGATGCTCAATCGCGTTGGCCGGATTGTGCAGGGCGGCGTTTATATCCGCGATGCTTTCAGAAGCTGACGTGACGAAATTGGTGCGGCTGATCAGCTCAATCAAACCGGCTCTGAGTTCGTTTTCAAAAGCCGCGCCGCCGCTGCCGTCATGGCCGGTGGTAACCGGTAAGTACACGACATAGGGCGCATATGTCTTAGCGTCAATAAAGATTTTGCCGGGGAAGATGTCAATGTTCTGGCATTTAAGAAACCCGTTGCCCTTGATTTCCAGGAACAGCCTCAAGAGCTTGCTCAGGATCTTCAGCAAACTATCGGGATCAAGGGTTGGGAGCAGCGATTCTAAGGACTGGTGATTTCCGGGCATGTAAATGAATTTCGTGTTCCCATTATATTTTAGCTTGGCGCACTTAAGAAATCCTTTCTCCGTTTGGTTCATCAAGACCTTGTATTCTGTCACAGAAAAAAGATGGCTGTCTTGTAAGACGTAGGCTACATGCTTTGTGCTCGCTGCTTCTTTTATTAAGCCCTTCCTAACCAGCTCAGAGATCACTTGTTATCACCCCTTTGTCTCCGTTCTTTCTTGCCGCCACGGTTTTTTGATTTCCGCACTATATATAAATATATCAAAAAAAAGCGAATGCCGTCAAGATGAACCTAAATCGTGTCAGGTTGGCCAGCAATCTCGATGGCCCCTCAATTAGCATGCTAGCCCGTCGGGCTTTATGCCCCAGACCCCCCTTTCTCGCCTCACGTCCCTGACCACTCCTCGAAAAGTATTAAATGAGCCCATCGGGCTTTTTGCCCCAGACGCCTTCATTGATCTCGCTCTTTAACCGCTCGACAAATTCCTCTTGATCTCTGAAAGCAAAGATGAATTTGAACGCCTCATTCGGGGACAGTTCATAACTGTTGTAAGGCTGATAGGCCTGCATGGCCGGATCATCATACATGGTGATTCGCCCGCGGCAGCCTCCGATCGTACATATATTAGAGCCTTGATCAAGATCCATGAACTCGATTTCAGCGAATCTGATGCGGAAAACAACCCTCCTGTTGACCTCCGCCATGTTCCAATCATTCCAGACTTTGCGCACATAGCCAAATTCCAGCCCGTATTCAGTGGCGAGAAGAAATTCTTTTGTCATGGCAGAGAAAGGGGCGCCGTATTTTAAGTTCCATCGCATGTATAAGGCTGTTCCGATAAAAAACGGAAGTATCGCAAAGACCAAGCCGCTAAAAAACCCACCGGCTATACTTGTTAGCAAATACTCTTTGTTGACTCCAATAATGAACGCAAGAATAATCGCCAACCATCCCAGCAACATAAAAAGAAATACTGCATACGAAATAAGCTTCCGTTTCTTCCAGCCCGGAACTCCATCACGCCACTTCTTATAATATTTCTTCTTCTTTGCTCTTTGGTACGGATACTTCTTATTCATGGCTATCTCCTGATCTTGGCCTTACGTTCCTGATAAGACAGAAATGTCAATCTTTTGATCTGGCGCTATTACTTTCTTAATTGTGCTAATACTAACTTTGGCTATGCCGGCAATGCTTTGCGATGTCGTTTTCGCGTCGCCTAACAAGGCAAGGCCCGGATTACTTATGTTTGATATTTGCTTCATGTATTGTAGAAGATTAATGGAGGTGGGTTTGAACACTTTGAAATCTTTAACAAAGTTCGATGCGAGTGCCGAGCGAACACCCTTATCCCCGGCAATTGTCTTGAATCCGTTCCAAACAGATTGAGAGGTAAAGCTGTTTTTGATCTTAATGCCATCCTTGCCTCCGGCTATGAATGTGCGCGAGGAAACCAAGTGGCTCCCTACTCCCGCGCGGGTGCTGAGGAGGTTTGATATTGGCTTAAGATTTCCGACAAAACGCACACCCCCCACGACACCGCAAATTATCTGGCCTCCGGTCCAGACTTTTGCGAAGCCCATTGAAATCCTATTTCCTCTTCCACTATTAAAATTGGTCTTAGTCAGAAAGTCCGACATCCCTTCACGCCTCCCATAGACTTGCGCCCAAGCAGGATCTCCTTTTTCATATTCTCCTAGCGCTTTCCCTGAATGATAAAGCTTGAAAAGCGAATCCATAACAAACATCGCTGCCCCGATGACTGCGATAAGCGCAAAGATACCGGACACAGGAAACGACATCACCAGAATAGCGATAGCCGCAATAACAACAAGAACGGCCCCCACAATCCTGACAATCTCTTTCCCGCCTCCGCAATGATACCAATTCAGGTAAGCGGCCCGCCAATCAGCCCACATCTGCATCTGCTCAGCCAGGCAATCCCCGAGAAACTGAAACAGCCGATTGCTGTTCTTTAGATCAATCAGCCAATTCATCATGGCCTCTTTCCAAGCGCTGGCGCGCAGATTGCTGTGGCTCCCGAGGAAGGTCTCTTTGCTTCCCCGCATCGTTCTTTGTACATCTTGATCGACTCTTTGGGCGGTTGTCTTCAGCGTCGTCAATTGTGACGAGAGGGTATGGAAGGATTGGCTCTTCCTGCCCAGAGCGGCTATTTTTCGTGTGACATAATAGTCGGCGTTATGGGTGTATGTTGAAGAACCCCCCGAAAGTGTGGAAAACTTGCCGATGACCTTCTTGCTTAATTCATTGGCGTATTTGTCCGCGCTTTTGGCGATGGCGTCGGCGTTGGAAGCCGCTTTGGCTAGGTCGTTGTAACGAAGTGCGATTGCTGCCATGGTCTCCTCCTATTGAAGCTAAATTTTGTATAGATCCCACCATAAGTTATTTGCTCACCCACTCCCAAAAATTATTATTCTTATCGCATCACCGAATCTACCCCCGCATTTATTTCTTTATTTACTTACTTATTCCCGACATCAATCCAGCAGTTTGGCAACGCTTGTTGCAGTTCACCTATTTGTTTCTGGCTTATGCTGTTCATCGACAATTTAAGGCTCTCCAAATTTGTCAAAGACTTTAGCGGGGTAATGTCACTGATTTGATTATGCGTCAAGTCAAGTTCCTTTAGTTGCCTTAATGAACTCAACGGCTCAAGATCGCTGATGTTATTATAGATCAAGTTCAGTTTTTTCAGTTTTGTTAGGGATTTCAGAGGTGTTATATCGCTAATTTGGTTTAGATCTAAATCCAGCGTTTCCAGATCTTTTAGCGTTTGAAGGGGGGAGATGTCATTGATTTGATTCCCCAGCAAGGCCAGTTTTTTAGTGTTTCCTGGAATTTCACCGCTGCTAACCATAGAAGCAAGTTCTGCATCTGTTATTCCGCAAAGAGTGTTAACCGACACGCTAAAGACCCATGCAACGACACAGAGACGACAAAATGGAATAGAAACATTATTCACTCAAGCACCAACACCATGTCGTGATTCGCGACACAATGCTTAAGTCTGTTTGT
>WRHI01000097.1 GCA_009783315.1 Peptococcaceae bacterium | reverse complement strand
ACTTGGAGCGGAAAAAAGCGCAGGCTGCCTTATTTGCGCTTTTCGCGTAAAGGCCTTAGACCCCGCGCCGCCACGAAGAACGGCTCCGCCCTGTGCCCCACCGCCCCCTCCGGCCCCTCCGGCTGGGGTCTGATCTGTAGCAGGTGACGTGCAATCACAATCACTTGACGAATTGCCGGAAAATCATTACACTATGCTTGGGAGGGTTGTCATATGTTTCATGGCACCACTATTCTGGTCGTCCGCAAAGATGGGCAGACCGCGGTTGCGGGCGACGGGCAGGTCACTTTTGGACAAACCACCATTATGAAGCATGGCGCCCGCAAGGTTCGGCGGCTTTATAACGACAGTGTTGTGGCTGGTTTTGCCGGTTCTGTGGCGGATGCTTTTACTTTGTTTGAAAAGTTCGAAGCCAAGCTTCAGGAGTATCATGGCAATCTGCAAAGATCAGCCGTTGAACTGGCAAAGGAATGGCGGACGGATCGTATGCTGCGCCATTTGGAGGCGTTGTTGGTTGTGGCTGATCGGGAAAGCATTCTGGTTATTTCCGGATCCGGTGAAGTTATTGAGCCTGACGACGCTATCGCGGCGATCGGTTCCGGCGGCAATTACGCTTTGGCAGCGGCTCGGGCTTTGTCGCGCCATACCGATATGCCGGTCGGGGAGCTGGTGCTGGCGTCTATGAAAATCGCGGCTTCTATCTGTGTTTATACCAATGAACATATTTCTGTTGAAGAGCTTCTGGGTGCTTCGGATGTTGAGCAAGCGGATTAGGGAGGCGTTATGGAACAGCTGACACCGCGCGAGATTGTCGCGGAACTTGATAAATACATTATTGGGCAGGATAAGGCGAAACGGGCGGTGTCCATCGCTTTGCGCAACCGCTACCGCAGATCTTTGCTTTCGGAGGAGCTGCAAGAGAATGTTCTGCCGAAAAATATTTTGATGATTGGGGCTACCGGTGTGGGCAAGACGGAGATTGCCCGGCGGTTGGCTAAGCTGGTTAGGGCGCCTTTCAGCAAGGTTGAGGCGACGAAGTTTACTGAGGTGGGGTATGTGGGCCGCGATGTGGAGTCGATTATTCGTGACCTGGTTGAGGCCGCTTTGCGTATGGTTAGAGCTGAAAAGATGGTTGAAGCGGAACCGGCGGTGCAGGCGATTGTGGAGGAACGACTGCTGAAGCTGCTGGCGCCGGATCCTCAGCGGGAGTCGACGGGGGGCAATCCCTTTCAGTATTTGTTCGGACAGAGTCCTCCTGAGGAAAAGGAGTCCCAGATTTCGCCGGAAATGGCTAATGAGCGTAAGACTTTACGGGCGCGTTTGGAGAAAGGCGAACTGGAGGATTGGCGGGTTTCGGTCGAGGTGGAGGAGAATTCGCCTTATGCCGACGCTCTGGGGGCGACGGGTTTGGAAATGGGCATTAATCTGCAGGAAATGGTCTCGGGCATGTTTCCTAAGAAAACAAAGAAACGTACGGTTACGGTGCGGGAGGCCCGGCGTATTCTGACGAATGAAGAAGCGCAGAATATGATTGACCGGGATGAGGCAGTTCAAGAGGCGATCCGCCGCACGGAGCAGGAGGGTATCGTTTTTCTGGATGAGATCGATAAAATCGCCGGCAGGGAAGGCGGCAGCGGTCCTGATGTGTCCCGGGAGGGGGTCCAGCGCGATGTTTTGCCTCTTGTGGAGGGGTCGACGGTTATGACCAAGTACGGACCGGTTAACACCGATCATATTCTGTTTATCGCCGCCGGCGCTTTTCATGTTTCGAAACCGTCGGATCTGATTCCGGAGCTGCAAGGGCGGTTTCCCATCCGTGTTGAGTTGGAGTCTTTGAAGGCGGGAGATTTTCAGCGGATTCTGACGGAGCCCCATTTTTCCTTGCTGAAGCAGGCCAGCGCTTTGCTGGCGGCGGAAGGGATTGAGGTGACTTTTGCCGCCGACGCGATTCAGGAGTTGGCAGAGATGGCCGCCAAGGTCAATGAATCGACAGAGAACATCGGCGCCCGTCGTCTGCATACGATGGTGGAAAAGCTTTTGGAAGAGCTTTCTTTTGAGGCGTCGGAATTGCCGGAGGGTTATAAGCTGGAAATCGGCAAGGATTATGTGCGTCAGCGTGTGGAGGGCATCATTATGAATAATGATCTCTCCCGCTATATATTATAGATTGGGCTGCTGTTTTCGAGTGAGTTGTTTTTGGTGTTGATTGATTAAGTTCATGCATTTGATCGGAAGAACGGAGGGGTACCAGGTGGAACCGCTTTTAGAAAAAACCCGCGCGGTCAGCAAATTGATTCAGAAATCAGCGGGACAACCTGTCAATTTTGAGGAAATGGCTGAAGTGCTGCAGCAGCAGATCGAGGCGAATTGTTATATTATTGGTCGGCGCGGCAAGATTTTAGGGTACAGTTTTATGGAATCTTTTGCTTGCGATACAATGGATGAGACGGTGATCCACTCGGAGCGTTTTCCGGAAAGCTATAACGAAGAACTGCGGCTGACCAAAGAAACAAGCGCCAACATTATGCAGGATGAAAACATTTGTGTGTTTGATAGGGATAATGCCTGCCAGTTTTCTAAGAAGATTACGACGATTGTGCCCGTTCTCGGCGGTGGCGAGCGGATCGGAACGCTTGTGCTGGCTAAGTTTAATAAGTATTTTGATTCT
The DNA here is from genome assembly GCA_009783315.1 of Peptococcaceae bacterium. GTDB lineage: Bacteria > Bacillota > Desulfitobacteriia > Desulfitobacteriales > Syntrophobotulaceae > WRJI01. The sequence goes on along the minus strand of WRHI01000097.1, from coordinate 8,905 downwards.
TCCGATCTGATTCTGGCGGAATACGGCGCGACGATTATCGGGATGGAGATTCTGCGCACCAAGGCGGAGCATGCTGAGGAGGAAGCCCGTAAAAAGGCTGCCGTTCAAATCGCGGTGGGCACGCTTTCTTACTCAGAGTTGGAGGCTGTGGAACATATTCTTTCCGAGCTTGTGGGTGGGGAAGGGTTGTTGGTGGCCAGCAAAATCGCTGATCGGGTTGGGATTACGCGATCAGTTATTGTGAACGCTTTGAGAAAATTTGAGTCGGCTGGGGTGATTGAGTCGAAGTCCTTAGGTATGAAGGGAACTTTTATCCGGATTCTTAACGATTATTTGTTGGAAGAGCTTGATAAGTATGTGAAGCGTACTTTGTAGCTGGCTGGGCCGGAGTCAGGTGTGACATGTCAGAAGTCAGAAGTGAGAGGCGCCGAACGCCGGGAAAGGAGAAGGGTTCTATGGCATACAACGAATATACTTACCGGATGAAGCCGGTTGTTATTCCGGGGGTTTTGTATCTGATTTTGAATCCGGCTTGTCTGATTGCGTTGGATCTGTATCTGCGGTTTGATCGTCTTTTTTTGGTTGCTCTTTATGGTATCTATGGTGTCACGGCGGTGGCTATTTTTATTATCTGGGCAATCGCGGGAAGCCGCAAGATTGTTTTTGACGAGCACTCAATCGTGTTGAGCGATTTGTTTACCAAAAAGGTTTTTAACCCAAACAATATTCAGCGGGCGACGTTTTTATGGACTTCTGGCAGGAAGAAGGAGGTCGTGAAGCTTCGGACGCGTGATGAGACGACTTTTATCTCTGACCTTTATGTGCCCTATCAGCAGCTTTTGACGGATATGGAGAATTACATTTATACTTACAATATCCGCACCAACCTGAGAACCCATTCTGATAGGGTTCCTGAGCGCTATGAGGAGCATGGGAATAGAGGTAGAGATGATGGGCACTATCGGAGAATTAAATGAGAATCCCATTCATTGTTTGCTTAAATCCCGCATTGAGCCTGACACCACCTGTCATGAGGTCAGGCTAAACGGCTATATTGTTGATGTTCTGCGTGATGATGGGGTCTATGAGATCCAGTCACGCCATTTTTATTTGATGAGGGAAAAGCTGAGCAAGTTGTTGGAGAATCATAAGGTGACGATGGTCTATCCTGTTATTAAAACAAAGTGGATTGTTTGGGTCGATGAAGGTGGTCAGATTGTGCGTCGGCGTAAGTCTCCTAAGACGGGTCAAGCTTGCCATATTCTTGCGGAACTTTATGGCATCCGCGGTTTGCTGGCCCATAAGAATCTGTCATTTGTCGCGGCCTGTCTGGACGCGGAGGATTACCGGCTTGTGGCTGAGAGAGATACCCCTGGCGGAAAGGGCGTGTCTGTTGGGGCAAGGGTTTCTGACGGAGGAGATGTGTCTGTCAAGAAAGCCGCATCCACGCGGCGGCAGCGGCAGAGATATATAAGTCAGGGGTGCGTTCCGCTGAACTGGCTGGATATGATTGCTTTCGGCGGAACCCGTGCGCGCGGTTTGGAACGGGTTATGCCCGAGCTGCCGGATGAGTTCACTTCGCGGGAATTTGGCAGGTCGGGGTGTTTGCCTCGGAAGTCGGCCAACATGGCGCTGAAGGTTCTTGACGAGGCGGGCATGGTTGAGCGGGTGGGAAAGGAAGGGCGTTTGTATTTGTATAGGAAGGTCTAGGCCACAACTTTGGTGACAGAATGAACTCGTCATAATGCGATCAGCGGGAACGTCAAACGAAGCTAGGTCTTTGCGTTTCTGCTGATTATTTATTATAGTTGGAATATTGGATACCGATTACCGAATACCGAATACCGAATACCGAGATTGGGGTGAACAGTTTGTCAGTTGAGGAAAAACGTGCTGTTGTGCGGCGTTTCGGCGACTGCCCGCGAGAGCATCTGTTGGATATCCTGCTGGAGTTACAAAGGGATTGTCCCGGCCGCTGCCTTGATGAGGATACAGCCCGCTGGGTCGCGCGGGAGCTGGATATAACGGAAGCGAAGGTTTTTGAGGCATTGACCTTCTACACCATGTTGCATACGCGGGACCAGGCGCGTTTTGTGTTTGAGATCTGCAGCAGCACACCTTGTTTTTTTAATAAGAGCAAGGAGATTGGGGAGATTCTGCGCCGGGAACTCGGAGTGGAGGAGGAACAGCTGACAGAGGATAGATTGTTTGCTTATCGGTTTGTGCCATGTTTTGGCGCCTGTGCCGAGGGACCGGCGATCAGACTTGATGATGAGGTGTATGGAAGTTTAACGGAGGAGAAGATCCGGGAACTGATCCGGGGCTGCCGCCTCCGGGGTGAGGAGGCGGACAAGTCGTGATGACGGAAGTGAGAGCCGGTATGAATGGTAAAGTGGATGTGACAGACATGACAGATATGACAGACATGACAGATATGACAGGCGACGGGAAAAACGGCGGGACGAATAATCCGGCCGGCCCCAAAGTGTTGCTGAAAAGAGTTGGTCGGTATCTCGATCCGGCTTCAGCTCAAGAATATCTGAATCTGGGTGGATTTGCCGGCTTGCGCCGGGCGATGACAATAGAACGGATGGAAACACTTGATGAGATTGATACGGCTGTGCTGCGGGGACGGGGTGGCGCGGCTTATCCGGCCGGCCGCAAATGGCGGCATTTGTACAGTATGGAAGCCGGGCCAAAGTATGTCGTCTGCAACGGAGATGAGGGGGAGCCGGGAACGTTCAAAGACAGATTGCTGTTGGAGCAGGATCCTTTCAGCGTGCTGGAGGGTATGCTGATCGCGGCTTATGTTTTTGGGGCGGAGGACGCCTATATCTTGATCCGTGGTGAGTACCGGCGGGCCAAGGAGCTGTTCCGGCGCGTGGTGGCGAATGCAGAGGCGGCGGGTTTCACCGGGGACAACATTATGGGTGTGAAGGGTTTTTCCTGCCGGGTGCATGTGGTTTCCGGGGCCGGCTCTTATGTCTGTGGCGAGAATTCGGCGCTGCTCAATACGATTGAAGGCAGGACGGGTCGTCCTCGGGTGAAACCGCCCCATCTGGCGGAGTTCGGCCTGTATCTGAAGCCGACTTTGGTGAACAATGTTGAGTCTTTTGCCTGTGTACCCGCGATTTTGGCGCTGGGGGGTCAGGGGTTTTTGGACTTAGGCACAACGGACGGCGGCGGAACCAAACTGGTGAGTCTGTCCGGACACGCGAAAAACCGGGGCGTTTTCGAGGTTCCGCTGGGGACGCCAATGCAGGAGGTACTGTACGCGGATCATTATGGCGGCGGAACGGCTTCGGGCCGGCCCATTCAGTTCTGCCATTTTGGCGGGCAGTCGGGGCCGATAGGGTTTCCTGAGCAGCTGAACGGGCTTTATAGTTATCAGGATATGTGGGATCGGGACTTAGCTGTGGGGACAGGTGCTGTTGTCGTTATGGATGACAGCGTGGATATTGTAGAGTACGTACGGGAGGTCGTGGCATTTTTTGTCCATGAGTCCTGCGGCAAGTGTACGCCTTGCCGTTTGGGCGCCACACGGCTGATGACATGCCTGGATGAAATTCTGGCGAGGCGGACAGAGGGGCAGTCGCCGCCTGAGCAGGTGGATAGGCTGGAGAATATCATTAAACATGTTACGGATTTGTCGGCCTGCGGTCTTGGGCAGACAATGGGGGCGGCGGCCGGGTGCGCTTTGAAATACCGGCGGCAGGCCTTCGGGGGCAGTGTATAAGCGTCGTCTTTCAGGCGATGGGCGGTGACGGTTTTATCATCGGGACCCACAATCCGGAAAAATAGCAAAATGAGGTGTACACCATGGGCCAGGCTGATCAGCATGAGACAAGAAAAGGGGTTGCGCTAACGATTGACGGAAAACCTTGCCGCGCGCCGGCGGATTCAACTTTGTTGGAGGCCGCGCGGGGTTTGGGAATTGATATACCGACTCTTTGCTATCTGAAGCATTTGGCGCCGGACGGATCTTGCCGCCTCTGTGTGGTTGAGGTGGAAGGGGGCCGTAAGGGCGGTTTGCTGGCGGCTTGCACGGAAAAGTGCGCTGAGGGTATGACGGTGCTTACCCGTTCGTCTCGTGTGGTGGAAGCGCGGCGGTTTGTTTTGGATTTGCTTCTGAGCAATCATGATTTTCAGTGTTTCAAATGCGCGCGTAACGGCAGCTGCAAGTTGCAGGACTACGCGTTGGAGTATGGTTTGACGGAGCAGAATTATAAAAAGCGTCAAGAAGTGCCTATAAGGCAAGAGGGGACTCAGGGGCCGTTCCCTAATTGTCAATTGCCGGATTCCTCTCATCCACTGTTTACTTATCATCCGGGTCTTTGTGTTATGTGCCGCCGCTGTGCCCGTGTATGCGACAAACTGCAGGGCCGTGACGCGATCAGCGTCAGTCGGCGCGGGCTGATGACGCGTATGAGTCCGGCTTTTGATCTGCCTTGGGCGGAGTCGGCTTGTGAGTCTTGCGGGAATTGTGTGTCCTATTGTCCGACGGGGGCTTTGTCTTCCCGCGACCAGACCAAGGGGTTCCGGGCCTGGGAGGTTGAGCGGGTGCGGACGACCTGTCCTCATTGCGGCACGGGGTGTCAGTACGACTTGTTGGTGAAACAGAACCGGTTGGTGGGGGTGGAGCCGGCGGACGGGCCGGCGAATGGCGGGTTGTTGTGTGTTAAGGGCAAGTTTGGCTCTTATAAGTTTGTGCATGCGCCGGATCGTTTGCGGCAGCCGCTGATTAGAAGGAGCGGGCGCTTAGTGCCTTCCTCTTGGGATGAGGCTTTGGATCTTGTGGCCGGGCGGTTTCGGGATATTATCGACGTTCATGGGGCGGACGCTGTGGCGGGGTTTTCTTGCGCCCGGGCGACCAATGAGGATAATTATGTTTTTCAGAAGATGGTGCGGGCGGTTTTTGGCAATAACAACGTGGACAATTGCGCCCGGGTCTGCCATTCGGCTTCGGTACACGGGTTGTCTATGACGCTGGGATCCGGGGCTATGACCAATTCTATCCGGGATATCACCCGGGAGGCGGATGTGATTTTGCTGATCGGGTCGAACCCCACGGAAGCTCATCCAGTGGTGGGCGCCCAGATCCGTCAGGCTGTACAGCGGGGGACGAAGCTGATTGTGGTGGATCCCCGCAGGATTGATTTGACGAACCAGGCGGCGCTGCATCTGCAGATCCGGCCGGGAACCAATGTGGCTTTTGCCAACGGTATGATGCATGTGATGCTCCAGGAGGGGTTGGCGGACCGGGCGTTTGTTGAGCAGCGTACAGAGGGTTTTGAGGAGATGGCTAAGGTCGTGGCGGCATATACGCCGGAGCGGGTGGCGGAGATCTGCCGGATTTCGGCGGAGGATTTGCGGCAAGCGGCGCGGATGTACGCCCGGGCGGAGCGGGCGCCGATTATTTATTGTTTGGGGGTTACCGAGCATTCGTCGGGCACGGAAGGGGTTATGAGCGTTTCCAATATCGCTATGCTGGCGGGGAAGATTGGCAAACCGGGGTGCGGCGTGAATCCTTTGCGCGGTCAGAATAATGTGCAGGGAGCCTGCGATATGGGCGCTTTGCCTTATGATTTTCCCGGGTATCAAAAGGTGGCTAATCCGGAAGTGCGGACGAAGTTTGCCGAGGCTTGGGGTGTGCCTCTGAGTGGCAAGACCGGTTTGACGGCGACCCAGGTTATGCCGGCGGCCCGGGAGGGTCTGATTAAGGGGCTTTATATTTTCGGGGAGGATCCGATGGTGACAGATCCGGATACGGCCCATGTCCGGGAGGCTTTGGAGAGTTTGGAGTTTCTGGTGGTTCAGGAGTTGTTTCTGACGGAAACGGCGCTGTTGGCGGACGTGGTGCTGCCGGGGGTCAGTTACGCGGAGAAGGAAGGGACTTTCGCGAATACGGAACGCCGGGTGCAGCGGGTGCGCCGGGCTGTGTGTTTGGATGGGGAGATGCGCCAGGATTACGAGATTATCTGTGAGGTTATGTCTCGCATGGGATATCCTTGCCGGTATGATTCGGCGGCGGCTATTATGGATGAGATTGCTGCGCTGACGCCGATTTACGGCGGCATCAGCCATGAGCGGTTGGACGCGGCGGGGGGACTGCAGTGGCCGTGTCCCGATGGGGAACATTTGGGGACGCCTTTTTTGCATGGGGAGAGGTTCAGCCGGGGGCTGGGACTGTTCTATCCGGCGGAATACAGGGAAGCGCAGGAGATGCCTGATACGGAGTATCCGCTGACGATGGTGACCGGGCGTATGCTTTATCATTATAACGCCCGGGCGATGACGGGCCGGACGGAGGGTATCAACGCGCTGGCGGATGCTTCGTATATTGAGATGAACGCCGGCGACGCGGCGTTGCTGGGCGTGGGGAACGGTGATAGGGTGGTTGTGGCTTCCCGGCGCGGGGAGATTGAGACGACGGCCCGGGTGGGAGACGTGGTGGCGGCGGGGGAGGTTTTTATGACGTTTCATTTTCCAGATGGGAATGTGAATGTGCTGACCAATCCTGTTGTGGATGAGATTGCGCGGATTCCGGAGTATAAGGTGTGCGCTGTTAAAGTGCTTCGTGTCTGACGGCTCAAAGGGGAGGGCGTGTCTGACGGCTCAAAGGGGAGGGGAGGCGGAGCGAGGCCGGTTGAGCCCCATGCCGGAGCCGTTCTTCGTGGCGGCGCAGCTCTATGGCCTCTGCGCGAAAAGCGCAAATGTGGCAGCCTGCGCTTTTTTCCGCTCCAAGGCCCAAGAGCTGCTGCCGCCACTCCCGAAAGGGCTCCGGCATGGGGCTCAACCGGCCTCGCTCCGCCTCCCCTCCCCTTTGAGCCGTTAGGCTGGGGTCTGAACGGTCTGACTGTAACCAAATCTTGTCGAAAAGCAATGACTCGTTTGGTTCATCTTTGCACAATACCCCAAAATATAGTAAACTTATGATTAGATCGCAACACCATAAATGTTGGAAGGAAGTCCTTTATGGCAACAGATTATATCGACCCTGATACAGTCGAGGATTGTGCTTTGACCATCAAAAGAGAAATCCCCGTATGGTACGAATCAATCCTTTCCTGCCACCAGACACTTCTCAAGATGGTTGAAGATGGTGTATGGCAGGAAGAAGAGGCGGAAAACCTCGTTGATGAATTCGAGAAAATAATCATTAACCAGTTCGCCATACCCCGTGCAAATCAACTCAACCAATTCGCAGACCATTTGCTGAAAGTTGCCGACAATGCCCGCAAACGGCAAGATCCTGTTAAGGAATAAAACCACCTGCGATTTAACACAAAAACCGGAGGCTCTTCTTATGTCCGCAATTCGCATCGACACCAGCACGATCACGGAATGGATCACGCTTTTAAATCAAGAATCTGAATGGTATGACCAACTACTGTCCTGCCACCGTACCCTTCTTGACATGATCGACAATGGTGTATGGCAGGAATCAGAAGCGGAAATCCTCGCCGCCGAATTCTATGACGTCATCATCTGCGGATATGCCAATCCCCGCAAAGACATCCTCAACAGATACGCCAACCATTTGCAAAGTGTTACCGACAATTATACACAGGCCGAAACAAGCAACTTTTAAACAATGGACAATGGACAATTAGAGACCGGTACCGATTTCCCCACTTGACAGGAGGCGCACGATGGCAGACGACATTTACATAATCATCGCAGAAGGCATCAAAGCCGCGAAAGCGGCAGGTGAGCCTGTCGCTCCCAACGTCATTAGCCTCAAAGACAGCGACTTCGCGTTCATCGACATGAAAATATACAAACTCTCCAACGAACTCAGAGGCATAGCCGACTTACTCTATAACGACTTCGCGGGTATCGGCACGCAGAAACAAACCGAAGCCATCAACACTTACGCTTTCGAATACGGCGAAAAATCCCGCCTATCATTCTGGGATCCGTTGCCGCACCTGCCGCTATGTGATGAGAAACCTCTGAAAATCGACCTCTTCGAACTGAAAGAAAACATCAAAACAGTCAAAGCAAAGCGGGACAACTATGCGGCTCACACCATACGGTTAGACACCGGGGCCAAAACCGTAATCTGGGAAGGAGACGACGCCGAAATAGCCCTCGAACAATGGGAACATATCCAAGGCCCCGGATCCTTAACTCAGAACATAACCGGCCTCATAACAACTCACATCCAGAACATAGAAGCCTTCTACAACGCGTACAAAGAAGCCCAAGAAACCATCGGCGGCCAAGGCGACAAAATCAACATCCGTATCCAGAAACTCCAAGACATCGCCCAATGGCTGGGCCGTGTCGTTGACAACACCATGGAACCCCAAGAAAAAGCCGTCAAACTCTATCGATCCGCCCCGGAAATCCTCAGCGCGGCAGAAATGACGCGCTTGGATATCATCAAAAGGATCAACACCGAAAAACTCAAAACTATACAAAAAACCCTTACCACAACCGCCGAAACCTTCGAAACCGCCCGAAAGAACGCCATGGTATCCCGGCAATCTTTCTCCCAATATCTCCAAAGCCACCAGCCTAACGCCCGCGAATACGCCGACATTCAGAGACTGGCCGAAGGCGCCCAATATAAATTCAACCTCCTCGACGACTGCTGGAAAACCCATCTCCTGACACCGGTCATCCAACCTCTCCTCCTTCCCCTCACCACCATCTGGACCACCTTTACTCACGACCCTAACGCCACCCTCGCCGACACCCTCAACCAAACCCTGGCCCTCGGTCAACTGCAGGCCCCTCAGCTCATAACCGGCTTGATCGAAATCGGCATACTCAACAAAAGAACCCCCGAACTCAAAGACCCCACCTCGCCCCAAGCCATCAACAAAATATTTCGGACCATGGGCGCCACCGCCGCCCCCATAACCGATCCAACACTGGAGATCCTCATTCCTAAAAT
>WRHI01000096.1 GCA_009783315.1 Peptococcaceae bacterium | reverse complement strand
TTTTTGCGTCTTTTTACAAATCGTTATTTTCCGGATTACCAGAGCATTGTTGCTGATTTTTTTGCAGTAAGACTAAGAGTGGGTTTTGCACGTTGAGAAAGGGGCCTGTTTTTCAGCGGGCCCATCTTGTGTTCCTCATTGTCCATTGTCAATTGTCCATTGTCCATTGTCCACCGCCCCCTCCTGCCCCTCCGGCTGGGGTCTGATCTGTAACCAGCGATGATCGTTACAGTCAACTTGACTTCTGACTTCTTGCGGCCGTAGGCCGCGCTGTGATATATTTACCATATAACATCATTTAGATACAATCCCCAATCCGGATTAACGGATTACAAGATTATCGGAGAAAAGGTGATAACAGTGTCCGATTCATCCACACCGTCTTCGCCGTCGGCGTCTATCACAAAATACGAACCTCTTTGGGGCTCATGGTATGTTGAAGAACTTATCGGCGAAGGCTCCTTTGGCAAAGTCTACAAAATTTGCCGGAGAGAATACACTGACCGCGAATTCTCTAAGTTTGATAAAACCTGGTACTCAGCAGTCAAACTCATCTCCGTCCCCCAAGACAGCGCTGAAATACAACGCATGAGACTAGAGGGGCTTGGCGACAGTTCCATACAAGAATTTTTTCGCGAGTTTGCTCGGAACATTATTTCCGAAATAGATCTGATGCGTGAATTCCGTGGCAACAGCAACATTGTCAGTATTGAGGATTACCAGATTATTGACAAAGCCCTCCCCTCCCTGCCTTCCGAACTTCGAAACAACCCATCACGAACCCTCGATCTCGGTTGTGACATCCTGATCCGGATGGAACTCTTAAAGAGTCTTCCCGCTCACGTGGCTGAGAAGCCCCCTTCCGTCGCTGACGTCGTCAAACTGGGGGTTCATATATGCAGAGCTTTGGAATTGTGCGCTCTGAAAAACGTCATTCACCGGGACATCAAAGCGGAAAACATCTTCGTCTCCCCCTATGGCGAATACAAGCTGGGGGACTTCGGCGTTGCCCGTCAGATTGAACAAACCATGTCCGGCTTGTCTAAAAAAGGAACCTACATCACAATGGCCCCGGAAGTCTTCAAAGGCGAAAAATACGGTGCCAGCGTGGATACATATGCCCTGGGCATCGTTATGTACACCCTTCTCAACCAGAATCGCGCGCCCTTCCTGCCGGCCTACCCACAGCCGATCAGACCCCATGACCGGGAAAACGCGCTGCAAAGGCGTATGAACGGCGAACCCATACCCGATCTCCTGCTGAATGATACCGGCCTCAGCATCAGCGCTCAACTGAACGCCCTTGTGCTGAAAGCCTGCGCTTATGACCGTCGGGAACGGTTCTCCGACCCCACCGTGATGCGCAAGTCTTTGGAGGCCCACGCCGCAGCCGAAGGGTACGAACTGGATACAGCGGCAATTAATCCGGTTCGGAGCGAAGACCGGCCGGAGATATCTGTTGAAAGCGGTCACTTGTCAAATACAATAGCCCTGCTTGCGGATGTCCAAGAAAACACAAGGGGCGATTTCACGCAAGCACAAGACTCCGAACCAGCCCCGGAACACCACCTCGCCGCCCAACCCGCCTCAATTTCTATGTCGATTCCCAGCGCCGACCAAGAAGAGAAAGAGAAAGGGAAGGAGAAAGAGAACAAAAACAACAGTCGGCGCAAGGATACCTTTCACACTGCTCTTTCGGCTGTTCTGACCAAACATAAAAAAACCGCCGCCCTGGCTTCTGCGGCGTTTCTCCTTGTGCTTATAATAGGCGCGGCAACCCTATTCTTGTTTTTCGGAGTCGGGGCCAAGCCTAATCCTGTAGGCGATCCTGACGCCGTACCTACCGACGATTCTGACCCGATAGAAACCATCGTGATAGAAACGGACGTGGCCACAGGATATGGCATCAGCGTCAACTCTCAGATCAAAATCGTTCTTTCCGACAAAGAGGAAGCCCAGGACGTGTTGAAGGAGCTGGAAGCCTATTACAAAACGCTCTTCATAGCCAAAGGCTATAGCATAACCTCCGTTTCCTTTGAGGAAAAAATAGAAATTGTCGGGATAGAGCAAGAGGAAGAGCTTATAGGAAAGGAAGAAGCGCTGCAAACCCTGATCGCCGGAGGCATCATCAATGTCATTGTGCAAGGGACATATGAAGTTACGGAAGAAACAGATTTTGCAACAGAAACAGTGAAAGACAGTACCATTGATGTTGGCCCACCCTTTGTCCGGCAGGAAGGGGTCAAAGGCACCAAGGTTATCACCTGGAGCTATATCGCCAGAAACGGCGTCATCCTGGACACCGAAACAGCCAAAATCAAGGAGGCCGTTACTAAAGAACCTGTGAAAAAAATCATTGTGGAAGGGAATAAGCCCTCTCCGACAAATCCGGTACCTGTCAGCGGCTTCTCGGGATCATACTACAAGTTCTACAACACCGTCACTGGTTACGTGATGGACGCCAATGCATACACGATGTACTTTGGGTGCCCGGTTCGCGCGGCCCCGGATCAAGGAGGATCGTATTTACACCGGTTTCGTTTGCTGAGTCAGGGCGGACATTGTTACTATATCCAATATCATGAGAATTATCGGAATAACAATGGCATTGCAGAATTTTATCTTAATCATTTTGACACACTGGGAGCCTCATCAACCGTACAAAAATGGTATTTCTTTGATATGGGAAACGGCGAGTTTATCATTGCCAACAGCGATAAAATCGTCATGAATCAAACCCTTGTTATCACCACCAGCAACGGAAACTCTTATTCGCTCATAGACCTTAAACCTTATACGGGGGACAACCGTTATCAACGGTGGAAATTGGTTGCCGTTTAGCACTCCGTTTCTTTCTTGAAGCCAGATAACACGACAACTCATACAGCCCCCACCCCAGCAGGACAAAACGCATGAAAAACAACGTCTGGGCGTAGCGGCTGAACGCAAATGTATAGCTGTACAAGCCCACATGAAACACATAATTAACCAGCACAAAAACCGCCTCTTTCGTACGACGGCGGTTCAGGATTATTCCTGTAAACCCGAGAGTGGCAAGAAGCAGATCCACACCGCGGAGCGCAAAATTGAATTCTCTGGGGATCCCGACCAAGGGATCCCAGTAAAAGCTGTGTACCAGCATCATAAAGGGCTTGCGCACGAAATAGCTCTCAAGCATGGACACAGGGTTCTGGGCCCACCATTCACGCATGCGATATTGGGCGATCATGCCGTCCAGTTTCAGCTCATGATATTTCCGTAGATGGTTCATGTGATTTTCCGAACCAAGGCCCAGACTCTCCCTGATATCATCGGGGAGCGTACTGTAAACCATGCTCTCCAGATCCAGTTCCTCATCCAAGGGGAATCCCCTTCCCTGATACGTACCCAGAAGCAGCGGGTTGCCCGTGCCATAGGTGAGCGGAATAAATGCGTTAAAAACCTGCATATTGCGCACAGTCCAGGGAACCAAGAAAACCAGCATCAGCAGGACGGCGCAGACAAGCTGCCCGAGCATTCGTTTGACATCATATTTGTTCCACAGGAGGTACAATATCAGAAATACCGGAAAAATGCCCAGCACCGGCTTCATCAGAAATCCTGCGAAGAAACAAAGAAACAACATGACAAAATAGCGGAAACGGCCCTCCTCCGCCAAACGGAAACTAAAATAAAACAACCAGATAAAACAGAACATGAAAGGCGTTTCGGTCAAGATAAGATTATCCATCCAAACAAAATCAGGCGCAAGCAAAAAAGCCGCCGCCAGACAGGCAAAAAATTCCGACGCGAACAGCCGGACAATCTTGTAGACTCCCAACACGGTTGCGACCCCCATGACAAGCCAGAGCAGCTTCAGACCCAGCCACAGTCTTACGCCCGTACCCAGAAAGGAAGCAAACAGTGCAATCAGCCAAGTCATTCCCGGCAGGATCTGTGCCGAGATCACATCATGCATCGTTATTTCGCCGGATTCCAGAAACCTAACACCGCTGATCACATATGCGGCGTCGTCGCTGCCCAGATTATAGGTCGCACCAAGATTCCACAGCGCGCAGATATGAGAAATCAGGGATACACCTATGATCGCTATAATACCTGTATACGTACGCAGAACGCTTAGAGGAGGCTGCCCATTCATGATATTCCCCGCGTTCTTATTAGTTTCGCCGGATTCCCGGCAACAATCGAAAATTTTTCAACATCCTTGGTTACAACCGATCCGGCGCCAATAACGCTTCCGGCACCAACCGTCACTCCCGGCAAGATAATAACGCCGTCACCAATCCAAACATCATCTTCAATTGTAACCGGCTCTATTTCACTTTCCCCTTGCGCTATCATAGGAATATCAACATCGCTGATATTATGATTGCGGGTATATATTCTTACATGAGCCGCCATCATCACATTGGCGCCTAATTTGACGCCCGATGTGATGATAGCGTTTTGCCCGATACCTGAATGAGCGCCAATCTCAATATTAGGTGAGAAGTAGGCGTTCTTCTCAATATTTATGTTCTTGCCACATTTCCGAATAATTCTCCGCGCCAAAAAACCCCTGACCATTTTACCGCCCAATTTGGATGAAGAAGCCGGTAAATGCTTAGCAACCAAATGATAGAGAATCCAACATATTCCTCGCATGATAAGTCTCCTTTCCTACAACACCACAGATCAGCTGGCCCCCGGTTCAGATTTTTGAAAAACCTCCCATAGACCAGCGCCCAGGCAGGATCTCCTTCCTCATATTTTTGATACCATGTTCATGGCTCCCTTGGAATGGTATTATATAAACCGTCAGGCTTTTTGCCCCAGACGCCTTCTTTGACTTCACTCTTTACACGCTCCACGAATTCCTCCTGATCCTCGAACACGAAGATGAATTTGAACGCCTCATTCTGGGACAGTTCATAACTGTTGTGAGGCTGATATGCCTGCATGGTCAGGTCGTCATACACTGTGATCCGCCCTCGGCGGCCCCCAAGCGTACATATATTAAAGTCCCTGTCAATATCGATAAACTCAATCTCAGTGAATCTGATGCGAAAGACGATCCTATTGTTGTGGTCTCCCCATTTCCAGTCCTTGCCCACATAACCATATTCGAGGCCGTATTCATTGGTGAGAAGGGATTCTTTCGTCATTTGCGAAAAGGGGGCCCCGTATTGGGATTTCCATTTCATTGAGAAAGCGACTCCTATGACCCAGGGGGCCAATCCAAGAACCAACCCCGCAAATAAGGTCGTTAGGATAAGAAAGAATGTAATATCTTGAGGGCGATCCATCCATAACAGGAATATGCAATTAGCCACAAAAACAAATGCGGCTATCGCATAGAACGTATAAGGAACAACCTTCCTCTTTTGCCAAGCCTCCTGGTTTTTTAGCCATTTGTCATAATATTTCCTCTTCATTGATCCTTTGTACGGATAATTCCTGTTCATAATCATACCTCTTTCTCGCCTCACGTCCCTGACAAGATAGAAACATCAAACTTTTTGTGATATGCTTTGTGAGCTGCACTTATACTAACTTTGGCTATGCCGGCAATGCTTTGCGATGTCGTTTTCGCGTCGCCGAACAAGGCTAGGCCCGGCTTACTTATGTTTGATATTTGCTTCATGTATTGCAGGGGATTGATGGAGGTGGGTTTGAACACTTTGAAATCTTTAACAAAGTTCGCTGCGAGTGTCGAGCGAACACCCTTATCCCCGGCAATTGTCTTGAATCCGTTCCAAACAGATTGAGAGGTAAAGGTGTTTTTGATCCTAATGCCATCCTTGCCTCCGGCTATGAATGTGCGTGAGGAAACCAAGTGGCTCCCTACTCCCGCGCGGGTGCTGAGGAGGTTTGACAGAGGCTTAAGATTTCCGACAAAACGCGCGCCCCCCACAACGCCACAGATCAGTTGGCCTCCGGTCCAGATCTTCGAAACAGATCCCCAATACTTGTTTGCTCCTCCACTTCCAAAGTTGTGTATCCTGATCGCGTCACTCACTCCATCAACCTTTCCATAGACTTTCGCCCATGCGGGATCCCCTTCCTTATATTTGGAATACCCCACACCCGTATGATAGAGCTTGACGAGAGAATCGATTAAGAACATCGCTGCCCCGATGACTGCGATGAGAGCAAAAAATCCGGACACAGGAAACGACATCACCAGAATAGCGATAGCCGCAATAACAACAAGAACGGCCCCCACAATTTTGATAATCTCTTTCCCGCCTCCGCAATGATACCAATTCAGGTAAGCGGCCCGCCAATCAGCCCACACCTGCATCTGCACAGCCAGGCAATCCCCAAGAAACTGAAACAGCCGATTGCTGTTCTTTAGATCAATCAGCCAATTTATCATGGCCTCTTTCCAAGCGCTGGCGCGCAGATTGCTGTGGCTCCCGAGGAAGGTCTCTTTGCTTCCCCGCATCGTTCTTTGTACATCTTGATCGACTCTTTGGGCGGTTGTCTTCAGCGTCGTCAATTGTGACGAGAGGGTATGGAAGGATTGGCTCTTCCTGCCCAGGGCGGCTATTTTTCGTGTGACATAATAGTCGGCGTTATGGGTGTATGTTGAAGAACCCCCCGAAAGTGCGGAAAACTTGCCGATGACCTTCTTGCTTAATTCATTGGCGTATTTGTCCGCGCTTTTGGCGATGGCGTCGGCGTTGGAAGCCGCTTTGGCGAGGTCGTTGTAATGAAGCGCGATTGCTGCCATGGTCTCCTCCTTCTATTGTTTCTGCCCTTTTTTTGCTTGCTCCGGTCGGGCATCACTTCCTGTCAACGTAGTGTATTCCTCTGTTCGAGATTCTCCCCACATGGGCGAGAAGGGTTGCAGATCCTTCTTTTTCAAGGTACAGGAGTTTTTCGCCGAATTTCGTTTTCCCGGGAGCTTTATATTTAGATCCTTCAGAATACCTCCCAAACAGGCGCAGGCACATGAGTTGGTCGCTGAATTGCATTTCCTGAATGTCAGTATACATGAATTCGTACGTATATCCATTATCCTGTGCTATCTGCATCCTATCCTCACGCAAGATCAGATCAAGCAGGCAAAATTCATAACGCTCTTTATTCTCTGGCCGCTGGTTAATCAAACCCACCAAAACAACAGCTAAGAAAAGCCTTCCTAAATCCGCCCCATGGAATCCTTCCATCAGGGCTGTGAAAAGACTGATGAGCACAAAAACAGCGATCCCAATATTGGCGACAAGGATCAAGGCAAACCTTTTACGGGAAGGCTGCTTATAATATTTGCTCTTTATTGTTGTCTTAAATAATTCCATTCTTCTACCCCTCAACATAAGAAACCATAAGAATTGTGGAGGCTATGAGATCCATAACCTCCACAGAGCAACCCTGAGAGCAACCTCGGGAACAACACCGAGAACAGCCCCGAGAACAACCTTGGGAACACTCCCGATCCGGACAGCTCATCACTTTCCGCTGAGAGCGTTGGCGATTTCCTCGTCCGCTTTCTCAAGGCCATCCGCGGCCGCGCCCAGCTGTTCGCCAATTCCACTGACCACTTCAGGCAAAGTATCTTTGAAGATCGGCCAAATATCGTTTTCAAAGGTTTGAATAAACGAGTTTTGAGACGCGCCTTCCCAATTGGCGCAGATTCCGTCGATTTTCGACTTCAGCTGATTGGCTTCCCCTACAAGAGCGTCAAGTTTCTCTAACATGAATTTCTTTCCTTCTCTGAGCTCCTCGGGGGTCATCTTAATTGTTCCTGCCATGTTACTTTGTCTCCTTTGTTTTTATTTATTTAATTCTTTTGAATTAAATCTGCATGGATTGATTTTGCTTGATTGCCCGTTTCCGCACCAATACTCACTCCGGAAGTTTCACCCCATCGGCACAGTCGAATACTTCCTGATATTTGTTTTTGGCCATCTTAATATTATCCGCCATATGTCTGAGAACATCTGTATAATCGCTGACAGCCCTAAGCCATTCATCGTCATACTTGGCAAAGAACGCGTCCCCCGCCCCAGAATCCCAGCCGGCGCGGATAGTGTCCATTGCTTCCGTGAGATCTCTTTTGAGCCCTTCCATAGCCGCGGCCAATTCCTCATATTTTTCTTGTGTTACCTTCATGATTTCGTCATTCACAACCAAATCCATCACGGGCACCTCCTCATTGGATTACAGCTTGAAATCCGGCAGATTCGTTAGAATCCCGCCCAGACTTTGCGCGATATTGTTCTCTTCCTTGGCTTCGTCGTCTCTACCCAAATCCGTTAAGACGGCGGCGCGCAGTATATGGAATTCGGAGACATCCTCTTTGACCATAATGAGATAGTCCGCCAACTCCAGGGCTTTGGCGTAATCCCCCAGTTCCCGCAGGCTCATAATCCTGAAGGTGTAGGTGTCAATATTGCCAGGATCCGCTAAGGAAAGACTGCGATAATGGGACACAGATTCTTTGAAAAGCTTCTGGGATTCCTCTCTCCTGCCCAGGTGCTTAAGAGCCAGGGGCTCATAGTAATAGGCGGCCAGAGCGTAGTATGCTTCCTCCTCGCTCTCAGCTTTCTTCAGATCTTGGGCACACTCGATAACTTTCTCGTAGTTTTCGGCACTCACATAGCAATTCATCAGCAAATAAGCGGCTTCATCATCAAAGACCGCCGGTTCCATGGACGCGTAAATCCCCTTAGCCTTTTCCAGGGCGTCAATGGTTTTGTTCACATCCTGCATTGAGACATAAACCCGGGCCTTCGTCATCTCAATGCTGTGCAAGACCTCCGGATCAACCTCCATGGTATGTTCAATGCCGGAGATATAGGCAAGGGCCTTATCGTATTCCTGTTTGGCGATAAGCAATGAGGCTTTATCAAGAGCGAATCCGGTATCTTGGGGAAACAGGCTTATGGCTTCCCGGATGACTTGTTCCGCCTCTTCAAGTTTGTTGAGTTCAAGCAAAACGAAAAACTTCAGATGATAGGCCTCAAAAACGTCAGGATTGGACAGCCTGAGCTCGTCCAAAGTCTGTAGAGCCTCAGGATAATGATTATTCTTAATTAAGAGCCGGGCTTTGTTGATCCTTATGTCGGCCCGGCGGGGATCCTTGAGAATGGCTTTGGTATAATTCCTGAGGGCCAGATCATCTTCGCCATCCTCTTCATGCATCAGCCCCAGGCTGAAAAACAACTGGGCGTCATCATAGCCATAAGCCATGGCGTTGTTATAGTATTCAAAACCCTTCGCCTTATGGCCCTGAAGCATCTCAATATTGCCAAGATGAAAATAGACAATCCCTTCTTTTTTATCAATCTTGAGGGCTTTTTCGAATTCGGTTCGGGCTTTTTCAAAGTCTTCTAAATTGGCGTAGGCTATGCCTTTAGACAGGTAGACATCCATGTTGAATCTGTCTTCTGTTTCGGCTTTTTCTAAGATAGCCAGGGCTTCTTGATATTTTTGCAGCCCCATGAGCCCACCGGCTTGAATCAGATACTCTTGTGCGTTTGTGTTCTCCATATCCATCACTCCTCGAAAAGTATTAGAATTGAGTCTATGAACTCTTGTCAATCGAGATAAAGCAACAAGCCTCGAAGAGTCGACTGAACATCTGAGTTCAGCTCTATTGGCCCCTTATACTTGCCCCAAACACCCGGATAGACTTTGCCCTTGACATATTGTTCGAAACCGTCCTGATCATCAAAGGAAAACAGGAAATAAAAGGGCGGCCACGAGGGGAACTCAACACTGCTGTTTTCCTGTAACGGGCCCTCTCCGTGAGGAGTCAGGCTCGCGTAGCCCCTAATCGTGCAGATATGGAAGTCTCGATCAATGTCAATATTAATTATGCTGTCATACTCAATGCGATAGATAATCCTTTGGTGGAACTCCCATTTCCAATCCTTGCCGATGTACCCGAACTCAAGACCTTTTTCGTCAACAAGGAGAAATTCTTTCCTCATGTGCGAAAAGGGGGCCCCGTATTTGGATTTCCATCGCATAGAGAGCGCTATTCCGATGAACCAAGGTATCATACCACAGAATGTTGATGCCAATAAGACAAGCAGTATTTCATTGATTGTAACATAAGGAAAAGGTTCTACCAGAAGAAGATAAACCCAAACAGCTATGAAAACAGCCGCGGCAACTACATAAAATATAGCGACGATTATCTTCCTCTTCTTCCATTTTTCATGATTATTTAGCCACTTGCTATAATATTCCTTCCTCTTCGATTTTATGAACGGATAATTCGTATTCATGGTCATCCCCTCGTATCGTATACTCATGTTCCTGACAGGATAGTGATGTCAATCGGTTGTTTATGGACAATTTTATGTCCCAAGCTTATGCCCGTCGTGTTTTCTGCCCCAGGCACCTTCTTTGACTTCATTCTTTACACGCTCGACAAATTCCTCTTGGTCTCTGAAAGCAAAGATGAATTTGAAAGCCTCATTCGGGGACAGTTCATAACTGTTGTAGGGCTGATAGGTCTGCATGGCCGGATCATCATACATGGTGATTCGCCCGCGGCAGCCTCCGATCGTGCATATATTAGAGTCTTGATCAAGATCCATGAACTCGATTTCAGCGAATCTGATGCGGAAAACAACCCTCCTGTTGACCTCCGCCATGTTCCAATCATTCCAGACTTTGCGCACATAGCCATATTCCAGCCCGTATTCAGTGGCGAGAAGAAATTCTTTCGTCATGGCGGAGAAGGGGGCGCCGTATTTTAAGTTCCATCGCATGTATAAGGCTACGCAAACAAAGAATGGAAATGGGACAATAGCCAGGCCAATGAAAAAACCACCAGCAACAGTTATTAACAAGTCTTCCGGAGCAGCACCCCAGACGCCCCAAAGGATATACAATAGCCAACTCACTAAAGCAAAGAGAACTACCACATTCAAAATGGTCTTTCGTTTCTGCCAGCCCGGAACTCCATCACGCCACTTCTTATAATATTTCTTCTTCTTTGATCTTTGGTACGGATACTTCTTATTCATGGCTATCTCCTGATCTTGGCCTTACGTTCCTGACAAGACAGTAATGTCAATCTTTTGATCTGGTGCTATTACTTTCTTAATTGTGCTTATACTACCTTTGGCTATGCCGGCAATGCTTTGCGATGTCGTTTTCGCGTCGCCGAACAAGGCTAGGCCCGGCTTACTTATGTTTGATATTTGCTTCATGTATTGCAGGGGATTGATGGAGGTGGGTTTGAACACTTTGAAATCCTTAACAAAGTTCGATGCGAGTGTCGAGCGAACACCCTTATCCCCGGCAATTGTCTTGAATCCGTTCCAAACAGATTGAGAGGTAAAGGTGTTTTTGATCTTAATGCCATCCTTGCCTCCTGCTATGAATGTGCGCGAGGAAACCAAGTGGCTCCCTACCCCCGCGCGGGTGCTGAGGAGGTTTGACAGAGGCTTAAGGTTTCCGACAAAACGCACGCATCCCACGACCCCGCAAATTCTCTGGCCTCCGGTCCAGACTTTTGCTATAGTCATTGAAGCTCTATTATATGCTGCATTATTAAAATTGGTCTTAGTCAGAAAGTCCGACATCCCCTCGCGCCTCCCGTAGACTTGCGCCCAAGCAGGATCTCCTTTATTATATTCTTCTAGCGCCTTCCCTGAATGATAAAGCTTGAAAAGCGAATCTATAACAAACATCGCTGCCCCGATGACTGCGATAAGCGCAAAGATACCGGACACAGGAAACGACATCACCAGAATCGCGATAGCCGCAATAACAACAAGAACGGCCCCCACAATTTTAATAATCTCTTTCCCGCCTCCGCAATGATACCAATTCAGGTAAGCGGCCCGCCAATCAGCCCACACCTGCATCTGCACAGCCAGGCAATCCCCGAGAAACTGAAACAGCCGATTGCTGTTCTTT
>WRHI01000095.1 GCA_009783315.1 Peptococcaceae bacterium | reverse complement strand
AGATGGTAGGATGGACAACGGACAATGGTGAAGGCTATCCTCTCATAAATAAGGGACTTCATGATATGAAGCCATTGTGTCATCGGCTAAATTCTCACATTGTCCATTCTCACATTGTCCATTCTCACATTGTCCATTCTCACATTGTCCATTGTCCATTGTCCATTGTCCATTGTCCGGCTGGGGCCTGATCTGTAACGCTCAATATCTCTCAGAAAAACTTGTCGGCTAAGCCCTACTCAAGACAGATATTTTCTGTTATACTGGTTCTAATTCCTGCCAAGAAGTGACAAAGGGAAGAAAAACAAGATAACAGTTCCGGGAAAGGGGTTTGGCATGGCATCGGATAAAATACGCGAGGGAATGGGATTGACTTTTGACGACGTTTTGCTTGTTCCGGCTAAATCGGATATTTTGCCCAACGAGGTTGATGTTGCTACATACTTGACCCCTCAAATCAGGCTTAATATCCCCCTAGTGAGTGCCGGCATGGACACTGTGACCACGTCGAAAATGGCTATTGCCATGGCGCGGGAAGGCGGCATCGGTATCATACACAAAAACATGACGATTGAGGAACAGGCCCTTGAGGTGGACAAAGTGAAACGGTCCGAGCATGGCGTGATTACGAATCCGATTTATCTGGGACCGGAAGCGACTGTCCGGGAAGCTCAGGATATTATGGCCAGATATCGGATTTCGGGGGTACCGGTCACGGTGGAGGGCAAACTCGTCGGCATTGTGACCAACCGGGATCTGCGTTTTGAAACGGACGGCAGCCGCAAACTGAAGGAAGTTATGACCCAGGAAGGCCTCATCACGGCGGAGGTCGGGACAACGCTGGACAACGCCAAGGATATCTTGATCAAGCACAAAATTGAAAAACTCCCTTTGGTGGACGAAGACATGACCCTGATGGGCCTGATCACCATCAAAGATATACAAAAAGCCCGCCAATATCCCCATTCAGCTAAAGACGAACGGGGGCGGCTTCTCGTAGGCGCCGCGGTGGGGGTGGTTAAAGACACAATTGAGCGTGTGGAGGCGCTGCGGGCGGCTTCCGTTGATGTGGTCGTCGTGGATACGGCCCACGGTCATCAACTCAACGTGCGCCAGATGGTCAGAGAACTGCGCCAAAAATTCCCCGAACTCCAACTTATCGCCGGCAACGTGGCGACGGCTGAAGCCACGAAGGATCTGATTGACGCCGGCGCGGACGCCGTTAAGATCGGCATCGGACCGGGTTCGATTTGTACGACCCGGGTTATTGCCGGGATCGGAGTGCCCCAGATTACCGCCATCATGGATTGCGCCAAAGAGGCTTCCAAACGGGGGATCCCGATCATCGCCGACGGCGGCATCAAGTTTTCCGGCGACATTGTCAAAGCCATAGCTGCAGGCGCTCATGTTGTTATGATTGGATCGCTTTTTGCCGGCACAGAGGAAAGCCCGGGGGAGATCGAGATCTATCAGGGCCGCAGCTTCAAAGTATACCGGGGCATGGGCTCAATCGGCGCCATGAAATCAGGCAGCGGCGACCGCTATTTTCAGCAAAGCGACCAAAAAATGGTTCCCGAAGGCATTGAAGGCCGGGTACCTTACAAAGGCATGTTAGCGGAAACAGTCTATCAGATGATTGGGGGACTGCGTTCCGGTATGGGTTACTGTGGCGCGGCCAGCATTGAGGCGTTACAGCAGGATACCCGGTTTATCAGGATGACAGCCGCCGGTCTAAAAGAGAGCCATCCTCATGATATAATGATTACAAAAGAGGCGCCGAACTATAGCCTTTAAAGGCAATGGACAATGGACAATTGACAATGGACAATGGACAATGGACAATGGGGAAAGATACTTGGGAGTGATAAGTGACTGTTATCCTGGATCTCAGCCACTCGTGATGAATAACTGTTCGTGCCAAAGCGTGAACGGCACAGACGAGTTTGACCCGGTTACGCTGTTTCGCTGCATTCATAATTGTCCATTGGTCCACAGGCTGAAGGATATCAGCCTTGCCCATTGCAATTGTCCATTGTCCATTGTCCATTGTCCATTGTCCATTGTCCATTGAAAAGGGGGGTGTGAGACGAGTTGTCTTATTTCGAAGCAATCATGTTAGGTCTCATCCAGGGGTTGGGTGAGTTTTTGCCGGTTTCCAGCTCGGGCCATCTTGTGATGGTGTCGGAACTGTTTAATTTTAATACGCCTGGGATTACGTTTGAAGTGGCTTTGCATATTGGCACGCTGACAGCTGTGGTGGCTTATTTTTGGCGAGATTGGGTTAAGTTGTTCCGCGGCGCGTGGGTGGGGTTCCAAAAGTTGGTGACAGGGTCGCGCGGCAGGATGACGGGGGAGGATGTTGTTCAAGAAAGATTGTTTTGGTTTCTGGTTGTGGGTTCGGTGCCGGCTGCTTTGGCTGGGTTCTTTTGGGGTGATTTCTTTGACAGTTTGAATACGCCTGTGGTGGCGGTTATGTTGATTGTTTTTGGGGTGCTGCTTTTCTGGGCTGATAAAGCGCCTCAGAGGCGTCCTGCGGAGAGTATTTCTCTTAAGGATACCGTGCTTATAGGGTTGGCGCAGGCGGTGGCGTTGATTCCCGGGGTTTCCCGCTCGGGGGCGACAATGACGATGGGCCGCCTTTTGAAGCTGAACCGCGAAGGAGCGGCTCGGTTTTCTTTCTTGCTTTCTACGCCGGTGATTTTCGGCGCCGGGGTTTTTAAGATGAAGGATGTGGTTGTGGCCGAAATCAACGGACCGTTTGTTGTGGGGGTTGTGGTGGCCGCAGTTGTGGGGCTTTTGTCGATCGCGTTTTTTATGGACTTTTTGAAGCGGTTTACTTTTAGAACGTTTATGATTTATCGTGTGCTTGTGGGTTCGCTGGTGCTTGTTTATTGGTTTTTGCTGAGGGTTTGATCTGTTGATCCTAATTTCTTGAAGATTATCGATTTTTTGGCCTCTTGCGTATTTGTCGGTTTTGCTTTATGCTGGTGTTATCAGGTTGGTGATCAGCTGTGTTCTGTCTCGGTGTTGCCAAAAACTGACTCATTATAGCTTGTTTTGGCTCTTTGGATTGATTTGTTTCGGGGGATAAAAAATAGTTCCGGGATCGCCCGTCGCATTTGAGTCATTCAATTCAACTTAATATCGTTTACAATATTTTCGGATAAGGTTCTTGAATAGGAGCTTTACCATAGGGTAAGACATAGTGGTATACCGGATGATTTTTTTCACGCAAGGAGCAGAACCTGATTGGCTCAATTTCGGCGATTTATGACACTTCATAATGGCGGTGAAGGCAATAATTCGCTTACGATGATCCGCATAATAAGTCTTTCGCATGTCAACTGTGGCACGCTGTAATAGTTTTTATTGTTTTGCAGAGATATTATTGAGTGAGGTGTTAAGTAAGATGGCTCTGGAGATGGATTGGAGAGCACAATGGGAAGCGCATTCCGATCTTTTTATCGTTTCTAACTGGCTGGAACGAACTCAGGATAGGCAGGCTAAATGGCCTTTGCCTGCGGGGTTCCGCTATTTCAGCGGCGGCGATATGAAGTTGCGAGCGGGTATTATCGTGAAAACCCGGGAAGATCAGGAGGAAGAGTTCTTGAAAGCCGGCCTTTTGTGGGGAGCGCAGTTGGCGAACGGCGCGCGTACGGTGATGTATTTTGTGGCGCCGCAGTTTTCTGAGCGGTTTTTGCGGCTGATGGATGTGTTCGGCGGCAAGCTGATGTGTAAGGCGATATATTGGCGTGAACGGATGTCGCCCAGTTTGTTTGTGGCGTCTGGCGGCGTGCCGGATCGGGTGAAGATTGAGTGTCCTGACTGGAAGTTCTGGGAGCGGCAGATTAACCCTGTGGAAGTTTCTTATCTTAAGGTTTTGCGTGATTATTTCGAGGGGTTGACGCCTTTGGGGGCGCGAATTGTTTTTAAGCGTAACAAGATTGTTTTGAGCCGGGGGTTGATTGAGGTTGCCCAAATCAAAAAAACCGGCGGTAAGCTGGAGTTTTGCTCTATGGCCAAATGGCTTGGCCGGGTGGCTGCGGAAGGTTATCAAAAGGCGGGTTGGGTTGATGCTGACAGATGTTTGAACGCGGCGTTCCGGTTGGCGGTGGAGGAGCTCCTGGGGCTGGTTTCTGAGAAGCTGGAGAAGGATGTTTTAGAAGCGAAAGATGTTATGTCGCTGCTGCTCTGGGAAAATCCGGGTCAGGCCGGGGAGATGTGGGGCCGGTGTTTGGATTTGCCTTGTGTTTTTGTGGACAACAAACCGGTGGAGTCTAATAGGATCTATTTTATGGCACATGGGGATGGTGACGCCGGGGGCGCCGGTGTCCGGGATCTGAATGTTGTTTTGCCGATCTTGGATAAGCCGCTTACGCGTGTGGGTGAAGCGTTGTGGTGGCACGGTCTTATGGAGGGGATTGTTGCTCGTTTGCCGCAATATCGTTGGGATGGACGAGTGAACTGTCTTATCGCGCCCGGATGTCAGGAAGAAATGCGCATTGCTTTAGAGTGGATTAAGGATCTTGACGCTTTTCCTTGCTATGTTTTGGAGCGGGGTTGGAAGCAGAATCGGGAGTTGGGATTTGATCAGCTGAAGATTTATTAGTCAGAGACTGCAGCGGGGGAGAGTTATTGTCTGATGATTGAGTTTCGTAAGGCGACCCTTTCGGATGCGGAGGATATTGTCAGGCTTATTGCCGATTATGCCGCCGAGGGGCTGATGTTGCCGCGTTCCCGCAATTCTGTTTATGAGGGGATCTGGGAGTATACGTTGGCCCTGGACGACAGTGCTGTTGTGGGCGTCGGGGGGCTGCATGTTGTTTGGCAGGATCTGGCGGAGGTCCGTTCGCTGGCGGTGGATCGGGGTTATACGGGGCGGGGCGTCGGGTCTCGTCTTGTTGGGTTGTTGGTTGAGGAAGCCCGCCGGCTGCGGTGTCCGCGGGTTTTTACTCTGACATATCAGGTGGGGTTTTTTGAGCGGTTGGGGTTTTGTCTTGCCAATAAGGAGGATATGCCTCATAAGGTTTGGAAGGAATGCTTGAATTGCGTTAAGTTTCCTAATTGTGATGAGACGGCCCTTGAGTTGGAGATCCCCGACGGGTAGCCGGGGCGGGCGGCGAGGGGGGGGCTGGGCCTCCCCCCGAGCCGTTCTTCGGTCTGCTTGCGGCTCTATGCTCCGCCGCGGCAAACGCAAAATAAGGCAGCCTTGCGTTTGCTTTCGCTTTGTTCGCTAAGAGCCGCAGGCAGCCCTTCGCAAAGGCTCGGGGGGAGGCCCAGCCCCCCCTCGCCGCCCGCCCCGGCTACCCGTCGGGGAGGCGGTTGGTGGGAGACGGAGACGAGAGACGAGAGACGAGAGACGGAGACGAGAGACGGGAGACGGGAGACGAGAGACGAGAGACGGGAGACGAGAGACGGGTCGTTCTGTTCGTTTTAGCTGCTCATAGAGGGGGGCGCGATAGCATGCTTCTGGGTCTCCGGTGGCCTGTGGGTGCGCTCCAAGGTCTTGACGTGCACTACGAGTACAATTTTTGGGTGGAAGCGGGTGCGGTTGCTGTTGTTATCTTTGTTACGTGTCTTGCCGCTCTCGGCGCTTGGCGCCTCTTTTTTGGGAAAAAAATACTGTGGCGGGACGCCGGGAATGCTTTCCGGCGTCCCTGGAAGAAAAAGGTGGGGGGCGATGAGACTGGATTCCGCTTTGCTGATGAAAGCGTTTCCGCTGGCAACAAGCTGGTAGAATTGGCCTGGTTTGGGCTGCTCGTTTCGTTCGTTGGGGGAGTGGCTATGATTGCCGGTTCCGCCATTGCCGGTATTTTGGTGTACAGGGTGATCGGAGTAGATGGAGATGTCTTTGGGCTGTTGCTGTATGTCGGCTTGTTTGGCGGTATCGTTCTGCCTTTTGCCCTCTTCCTGGTGGCAGGGATCTTCTTCGGATCCTGGTTTGGCGGTCAGTCGCTGAGCCGCTACGGGTTCCTGGTGTCGATACCTTTCGCGGCTTGGTTCTTTGTCGGTCTGTTTGTGTGTGATGATGTCTTTTGGTTTACTGATTCTGGGGTCGCGGTTGGCCCTGCCATTGCGTCGCTTTTGGGTGATGCGCATGTTGAGGTTTCCCTTGAACCGCTTTTGCCGGGATGGGTGTATTGGGCCGTGATGGCTCTTTTCGTTGGCGGGTGGTTGCTGTTGGGCGGCAGGCGCAGGGTGCTTCCCTGGCAGACCTCGGGTGGTTTGTTGGGGGCGGTTGCGTCTGGGGAGTCTGCGTCTGAGGGGTCTGCGTCTGAGGAGTCTGTGCTTGAGGTTTCTGAGGCTGAGGAATCTGGCTTGGTGGAGTCGTTGCCTAAGGAAGGAGACGGGGGAGTTTTATGAACATATCTGATCAGGCGGAACATAGGGTGAGCATCTATACGGACGGCGCTTGTTCCGGGAATCCGGGGCCTGGGGGATGGGCGGCTGTGCTTTTTTGGCGGGATACGAAGAAAGAGATTAGCGGGTTTGCGGAGGAGACGACCAACCAACGCATGGAGCTGATGGCCGCCATCCGCGGCCTGGCGGCTTTGAAAAAACCGTGTGGGGTCGATCTTTTTAGTGACAGCGCTTATCTGATTAATGCTTTTCAAAAAAAATGGCTGATGGCTTGGCAGCGCAATGGTTGGAAGAACTCGAAAAAGGAGCCGGTCGCCAACCAGGATCTTTGGGAAGAGTTGCTGGAGCTGGCCGGCGTTCACGCTGTCGTCTGGCATAAGGTGCGTGGTCATGCTGATAATGTCCATAATAACCGGTGCGATGAATTGGCTCGGGCAGAGATCAAAGCGGCCCTCTGATATTTGAGTCTGACGGTGCCTGTTTGTCTCGGGGTAGGCGTACCGAGTTGAAGGGGGAAGGATTATGTCACGGATAAGGAATCTGCGCGAGGAAGCTTTGCTTTTTCATCAAGAACATGCAGGGAAAATTGAGGTTCGGGTTAAGTGTCCCGCTCAGGATCGGGACGATCTGACTTTGGCTTATTCTCCCGGAGTGGCTGAGCCTTGCTTGGAGATCAGCAGGGACCCGGGGGCGCTTGATGTTTATACCAATCACGCGAATTTTGTGTGTGTTGTTTCGGACGGCACCGCTGTGCTGGGGTTGGGGGATATTGGGCCCGCTGCCGCGATGCCGGTGATGGAAGGGAAGGCGCTGCTTTTCAAGACGTTTGCGGATGTGGATGCTTTTCCGCTTTGTGTGGACACAAAGGATCCGGACAAAATCGTTGAGCTTATTGAGCTGATGGCACCGACTTTTGGCGGTGTTAACTTGGAGGATATTAAGGCGCCCCAGTGTTTTGAGATTGAAGGGAAGCTGAAGGCCCGGGGGCGGTTCCGGGGACCGATTTTTCATGATGATCAGCATGGTACGGCTGTGGTGACGTTGGCCGGGCTTGTGAACGCTCTGAAAGTTGTGGATAAAAAAATGGCGGATATTAAGGTCGTCGCCAACGGTGCGGGGGCCGCCGGGATTGCCATTATTAGGCTTCTCATGGCTTGCGGCTTGCGCGACGTGATTATGTGCGACAGCTTGGGCACGCTTTATGAGGGGCGTTCTCAGGGGATGAACCCTTATAAGGAGGAGGTTGCCCGGACAACCAACCAGGATCGGGTGCGGGGCGGGTTGGGTGAGGCCTTGCGGGGCGCCGATGTTTTCATCGGGGTGTCGGTGGCGGGAACCTTGGATGAGGGCATGATTGGCAGCATGGCGAAGGCGCCGATTGTGTTTGCTCAGGCTAACCCGATTCCGGAGATCTGGCCTGTTCAGAGGGCGGTTGACGCCGGGGCCGCGGTTATTGCCACCGGTCGTTCGGATGTGCGGAATCAGATTAATAACGTGTTGGCTTTTCCTGGGATTTTTCGCGGCGCCCTTGATGTGCGGGCCAGTGATATTAATGACGCGATGAAGATCGCCGCCGCTTACGCCATCGCCGGGCAGGTGGAGGCGTCGGAATTGTGCGCCGATTCGATTGTTCCCAGTGTCTTCAATCCCAATGTGGCACCAGCTGTGGCCGCTGCTACTGCCAGGGCCGCCCTTGACAGCGGTGTTGCTCGTAAGGTTGTGGAACCTGAGGTTGTGGCCAAGACTCTGAAGAGGAGGCTCGGGCAAGGGTGAGGAGAGGGGGGAGGGCCGGGCGAAGCCTGTCCCCCAAGCCGTTCTTCGGTCTGGTGCGGCTCTATCGCTCCTGCGCGGCAAACTCAAAACTCGCTTCGCTGCGCTGCGCTCAAACAGTTGAGTTTGCTTTCGCTTCCTTCGCGTAAGAGCCGCATCCAGCCCTACGCAAAGGCTTGGTGGACAGGCTTCGCCCGGCCCTCCCCCCTCTCCTCACCCTTGCCCGAGCTGGGATGGGGTTTACCTGGAGGCAGGAGGCAGGAGGCAGGAGATCGGAGGCAGGAGATAGGGGCATTTTTTTGGTCAGTTGAATTGGTGCTGCTGTTCCCTTTGGTTGGCATCATTTGAAGAACCAAGAGCTTTCATAACAGTTGGCTCAAGACGAATCCTGCTCAAGGCACAGAGGGGGGCGCGGCGGGGCCGGCCAAGCCCTATGCCGGAGCCTTTTCGGAAGTGGCGGCAGCGGGTCTTAGGCCTTGGAGCGGAAAAAAGCGCAGGCTGCCTTATTTGCGCTTTTCGCGCAAAGGCCTTAGACCCCGCGCCGTCACGAAGAACGGCTCCGGCATAGGGCTTGGCCGGTTCTGCCGCGCCCCTCTATGCCTTGAGCGGTGTTGTGCCCGCGTTATAGCACAAACATGGACAATGGGCTTTGCAGACTGTACAATGAAAGCACAAGATGGAATCGCGCCATAATACTATTGGTTCTGGTGTGGCGACTTTGTTCAAGTTGTTTCTGTATAGGAGGTACGATCTTGTTTACATCTGTCGATTCTTTGGTTACGGAAGAATTTGTTAGAATGGCCTCAATTAACAGTCCGCCGGCGCAAGAGAGCGAGCTGGCCCGCTATCTGACTGAACGGCTGACGAGGTTGGGGTGCTCGGTGGTCACTGACGCTTCGGCGGCGGCGACGGGCAGCGATGTGGGCAATCTGGTCGCGCGTTATCCGGGGCGGGGTTGTGGAGCGGAGGCGCCTGTGCTGCTTTTGTCCGCTCATATGGATACGGTTATGCCCACGGCTGGTATGACGCCGCAGCTGCAAGACGACCGGTTTGTCAGCAATGGGGAGACGGTGCTGGGTGCCGATGATAAGGCCGGTATTGCGCTGATTCTGGCGGTTCTGGACCGGCTGCAAAATGACGCGGCTCTGCCTTGTCCGCCTCTGGAAATCGTGCTGACGGTTCAGGAGGAAGTCGGGCTGACCGGGTGCCGTGAGCTGAAGGAACCGCTGCGGGCGGCGTATGGTTTTGTTTTGGACAGTGACGGCGATGTTGGCACGTTGGTGAATCAGGCGCCGACCCATACGGTGATGGATCTTGTGGTGCGGGGGCGGGCCGCTCACGCGGGCATTGAGCCGGAGAACGGCGTCAGCGCCATTGTGGTGGCGGCTGAGGCTATTGCGCAGATACGGTCCGGGCGTATTGATCTGGAGACGACGAGTAATTTTGGGAAGATTCATGGCGGTACGGCTTTGAATATTGTGGCCGAGCGCGTCGAGATTGCCGCCGAGGTGCGCAGTTTGAGGCATGAGCGCATGGAGGAAGAGGTGGGACGCATTGTTGATGTCTTTTCCCGGGTTTGCGCGGAACGCGGCGCCCTTTTGGACGTGGATAAGTCTGTTCAATACCAGGCTTTTTGTTTGGAAGATAACCATCCGCTGATCCGTTTGGCCCGCAACGCGGCTCAGGCGGCTGGGGTGGCTTTTGTTGTGGAGGCCACCGGGGGCGGGTCGGACGCTAATATCTTCAATGAGCGCGGTATCCCTTGCGCTGTGCTTGGGATCGGCATGAAGGAGGCTCATACGGTGATGGAGTCTATTGCCGTGGCGCAGTTGGAGAGCGGCGCCCGATTCTTGGCGGAGATTGTTCTTGGCGCCTCACGTATGTTATGATGTGAAGAGGTGACAGTGGTTGGGGAAAAACTTGTTGTATTCAATTCTGGACGATGAAAATAGA
This sequence comes from Peptococcaceae bacterium, assembly GCA_009783315.1. Classification (GTDB taxonomy): domain Bacteria; phylum Bacillota; class Desulfitobacteriia; order Desulfitobacteriales; family Syntrophobotulaceae; genus WRJI01. Next base: position 1,835 of record WRHI01000095.1, on the reverse strand, counting down.
ATTGGGCGAACACCGCCTTAAAATAATAAAACATAATTAAATAGAAGATAAAAACCTCTATTTGACAAACAAGCTGGTATTGCGTATAATAGCCGTTGTTTGATAGGCGACTTTTTAGATGGAGACACTGAAATATCACATTCTTGACTCTGGGGTATCGCCAAGCGGTAAGGCACCGGACTCTGACTCCGGCATCGGTGGTTCGAATCCATCTACCCCAGCCATTTGGTTATTAGCTGTATAGGGTTTTCAATAAATGGGTTTGATTATTGTGTTAGGCGGGTGAGAGTTAAGTTGGACGATCCTTTATCGTCAAGTATCATGATTCTGTTGGCTTTGCTTCTGGTTGCGCTGAACGCGCTTTTTGTCGCGGCTGAGTTCTCTTTTGTCAGAGTGCGTCCGACCCGTGTCGAGCAGCTGGTTCTGGAAGGGAACAGCCGGGCCAGATATGTCAGTTTCGGCCTGAACAGATTGGACGGGTATCTTTCCGTGTGCCAGTTGGGGATTACGTTGTCCAGCCTGGGGTTAGGCTGGCTGGGGGAACCGGCGGTAGGCCGGTTGCTGGAGTCTTTGCTATTGACTGTGGGCCTGCGGCTTAATGAGACTGTGCTGAGTTCGGTGGCCATTATTACGGCTTTTCTGGTGATTACTTTCATGCATGTGGTTTTCGGGGAATTGGCGCCTAAGACGGTGGCCATCCAAAAAGCGGAGTCGATTGCGCTGTTTTTGGCTTGGCCTATGCGGGTGTTTTACACGCTGTTCTATCCGGGGGTGGTGGTTTTTAACGGAGCCGCCAATATGTTTATCCGCTTGTTTAGGGTGGAGCCGGCGACGGAATCGGAGATGACCCATACCCAGGAGGAGCTGCAGGTGCTGATTACCGATTCTTATAAGAGCGGTCATATCGGTGAGGCGGAGCAGACGATGCTGCAGAATGTCTTCTATTTTGAGGAACTGGTGGCTTGCGATGTTATGCTGCCGCGGCCGGATGTGGTTTTCTTGTACAAGCATAAGAGCATTGAGGAGAATATTGAGATTGCCCGGGCCACAGGGCATACGCGATATCCGGTCTGTGACGAGACAGCGGACGATATCTTGGGGTTTGTGCATATTAAAGATTTGTTCTTTTTGGCGTTTCGGGCCCAGGAGGCCGAGAATAAAAACGGTGGCGGTGGTAATGGAAATGGCAAAAACAAACTCTTGTCGCTGATGGATGTTCTCCGCGATGTGGAATTCGTGCCGGAATATCTGCCGCTGGCTCAGCTTCTGCATAAGTTCCAGAAGGAGAAACAGCAGCTGGCGATCGTTGTTGATGAATATGGCATCAATGTGGGCATTGTGACGATGGAGGATATTCTGGAAGAGCTGGTGGGCGATATACAGGATGAGTTCGACAGCGAGGAGCCGGAAATCGATGAGGCTGCCGACGGCAGTTTCAGTGTGTCGGGCAAGATGCTTATTGACGATCTGGCCGGGCATGTGAAGCTGGAGTATGATGAGGAAGAGAACGACTATAATACGGTGGCGGGTTATGTGATCGGCTTCTTAAACCGTATTCCTGAGGAGGGCGACGTGGCGGAGATCGGGGATCTGCGTTTCGAGATTGTTAAGATGGACGGGCTGCGGATAGACCGGATGAAGATTTCGGCCCTTGAGGGTAGCGCCGGCGGCGGCGACGGGTAGCAAATCGGGAAAAAACACTCGGGAAAGGGTGCATATTTTAAAAGTGCAGGAAGCGACAAAAAAATAAATAGAAATATCCACTGCGGGGTTCTCCCGCAACCTAATGGTGAATGGAGATGGATATTATGTGGGCTCGTAACAGTCCCGAGGTA
>WRHI01000094.1 GCA_009783315.1 Peptococcaceae bacterium | reverse complement strand
GTCAGGGGTTGGGGAGCGGCAGAATCCAAGCGCCTCACCGCCCGACGCAGCCCCCGAAAGACGAATAAAAAATACGCGGGCTTTTGGAGTCTGCCGCTCCCCAACCCCTGACGTGGCACTGTTACTGGCCAGCGCGGTATATGCCTCCAACTCACCATTGAGTTGCGGGAAAACACCGTGGCAGAAAGTTCTGCTTATCCTTATCGTCAGTTCATGCACTTTTTAAATATGCACCCTGGCATCATCCCGATGTTTATTTTTTTCCTCAGATTAGATATAATATGAGGAAGAGGTTCTAAAGAATTCTTGAGATTGCACAGAGGAGGATTGAAGCATGAACCTTGCGAAAATATCCGCGAACGGGCAGATTACAGTACCTGTTGAAATACGCCGTGTCCTCAAACTCAAAGAGGGCGACAAAATGCTGTTTTTCCAAAAAGAAAACGGGGAAGTTGTGGTGAATAATACCTCTCTTGTTGCCATTCAGGAAGCCCAGGAAGCGGTTAAGGGCAACCAGTATTCTGAAGAAGAAATCCTATCAGACATTATGAAACTGCGGTATGAGGACAACCAGACATGAAAGTAATGATTGATTCCAATGTGCTTGTATCTGCCATCTATAACCCGAAGTCTATGCCGAATCTGGCTTTGCATAATGTTTGCGAAAACCATACCCTTGTACTTTGTGACCATATTATCGCGGAATGCTATGATGTCCTGAAGCGCAAATTCCCGCGCCCTGTACATTAATCTCAAGTCTATCTCAATAAACATGATACAACACTCAGTACAGTAAGTCATTCTTCCGGGAGGATTATCTTCCGGGTGGATTTTGCACAAGCCCGCGGCTCTGCTATAATAGGGTTGCTGCCAATTTCCAATCCTGATTTTAGGATTGCTATCATGCCGAATAGAAAAACATAATTGAGAAGAGGTTGACGAACATATGGCACAAGCTTCATCAAGGATCCGTAATTTTTGCATTATTGCCCATATTGATCATGGCAAATCGACGCTGGCGGATCGGCTGTTGGAGGTTACGGGCGCTCTTTCGGCACGGGAGCTGAAAGAGCAGGTTCTGGATTCGATGGATTTGGAGCGGGAGCGAGGTATTACAATTAAGCTTCATGCGGTGAGACTGTCTTATCAAGCCAAGGATGGATCAGCCTATGAGCTTAACCTGATTGATACGCCGGGACATGTGGATTTTTCTTATGAGGTGTCCCGAAGTTTAGCGGCCTGTGAAGGGGCGCTGCTGGTGGTGGACGCGGCTCAAGGGATTGAAGCTCAGACGTTGGCCAATGTGTATTTAGCCCTGGAGAACGATCTGGAGATTATTCCTGTCATCAATAAGATTGATTTGCCCAGCGCCGAGCCTGAGCGGGTGCGTCAGGAGATCGAGGATGTGATAGGGCTGGACGCCAGCGATGCTATTTTGGTGTCGGCGAAACAGGGGACCGGGATTGATGAGATACTTGAGGCGATTGTCCATAGAGTGCCGCCGCCAAAGGGCGACGACGCGAAACCTTTGACGGCGTTGATTTTTGATTCTAAGTTTGATTCGTACCGGGGCGCGATTCCTTATATCCGCGTTATTGACGGCAGCTTGAAACGGGGACAGGATATCAAAATGATGGCGACGGATAAGGTTTTTGAGGTTACAGAGGTGGGGGTGTTCGCCCCGGCAATGACCGTGGTGGAGGAACTGAAGGCGGGCCAGGTGGGATATCTAGCGGCCAGCGTTAAGAACGTTCAGGATACTCGGGTGGGTGATACGGTGACAAGCGCGAAAAATCCGGTGGCGGCGGCGTTGCCGGGATACAGGGACGCGGTGTCGATGGTTTTTTGCGGGCTTTATCCGGTGGATTCTTCGGATTATGATCGTCTGAAGGATGCTTTGGATAAGTTGAAGCTGAATGACGCCAGTCTGCTGTATGAGAATGAGACGTCGGTGGCTTTGGGGATCGGATTCCGTTGCGGGTTTCTTGGGTTGCTGCATATGGAGATTATTCAAGAGCGGCTGGAGAGGGAGTTCGGGCTTAACATTATTATTACGGCACCCAGCGTTGTCTATCACGTTTATACAACGAAGGGCGAAATGATTGAGGTGGATAGTCCGATTTCGTTGCCTCCTCCTGCCCAGATTGATTATATTGAAGAGCCGATGGTTAAGACCAGCATTATGGCGCCGGTGGATTATATCGGCGCGGTGATGGAGTTGAATCAGGATAAGCGGGGCGTATTTATTAATATGGATTATATTACGCAGACGCGAGTCAGCATTCATTATGAGTTGCCCCTCAGTGAGATTATCTATGATTATTTCGATCAGTTGAAGTCGCGAACCAAAGGGTACGCGTCTTTGGATTATGAGTTGTCCGGCTATAAGCAGGCGGATCTTGTTAAGCTGGATATTTTGCTTAATGGGGAGATTGTGGATGCGCTGTCTTGTATTTTGCATAAGGATCGGGCTTATTCCCGGGGGCGCAAGTTGGTGGAGAGGTTGCGTTCGCTGATCCCGCGGCAGATGTTTGAGGTGCCTGTACAGGCTGTGGTGGGGGCTAAAGTTATCGCCCGGGAGACGGTGCGGGCCATGCGCAAGGATGTTTTGGCCAAGTGCTATGGGGGCGATATTACCCGGAAGAGAAAATTGTTGGAAAAGCAGAAGGAAGGCAAGAAGCGGATGAAACAGGTGGGCAGCGTGGAGATTCCGCAGGAGGCTTTTATGGCGGTGTTGAATATCGAGGAGTGAGGTTCCAGGCAGCGGACGGGTTGGGGGAACCGTATGGGGCCATACCCCCAAGCCGTTCTCCGGGACGGCGCGGCTCTAAGGCTTCTCCGCGGCAAACTCAAAATATGGCAGCCTTGAGTTTGCTTCGCTCCAAAGCCTAAGAGCCGCTGCCGCCCCTCCGCAAAGGCTTGGGGGTATAGCCTCATACGGTTCCCCCAACCCGTCCGCTGCCTGGAAGGGTGTGAGAGTGATTTTTTGGAAACCGGATACCGAATGCCGAGTTCCGAATGCCGAGCAAGCTCGGGCGCTTTATGTTCATGTGCCTTTTTGTGGGAGCAAATGCGCTTACTGTGCCTTTGCTTCTTTTGTGCCGGCTCCTGGTTATAGGGAGCGGGATGTACAGGGGTGGCTGGCTGCCCTTAACATGGAGGCTGATTTGAGGTTGGGCGGGGAAGGGCGTGAGCGGGGGCGGGGATTTTCTTCGGTTTTTGTTGGCGGCGGTACACCGACGTTTTTGACGGAGGCGGAGCTTGAGGGGTTGATGGTTTCGGTTGTTGCGTTTGCCGGTGCTTTCGGTGAGGGGGAAATGACTGTGGAAGCCAATCCTGATTCGCTGACGCCGGGGAAAGCGGATGTTATGCGGCGTTTTGGCGTCAACCGCGTGTCTCTGGGCGTGCAGAGCCTGGATGAAATCTTGTTGGGGACGCTGGGGCGCCGGCATTCTCCCGGGGATGTCCGGCGGGCTGTGAGGTTGCTCAGGGCGCGGGGGTTCGCTAATATTAATTTTGATCTTATGTTCGGACTGCCGGGGCAGGGGCTGGATGTGTGGAAACGTACCGTTTCGGAAGCTGTCGATATGGAGCCGGAACATCTTTCTTTATACGGACTGACGGTTGAGCCGGGTACGCCCCTTGCCCGACGGCTCGATGGTGTTTCTGGGGGTTCCAACACTTGTCAGTTGCCAAGTGATGATGATCAGGCGGATATGTATGAGTGGGTGGTGGATTTTTTGGCGGCCCAGGGGTACCTGCGCTATGAGATTTCTAATTTTGCCCGGGAGGGTTTTGCCTGCCGGCATAATGAGGCTGTTTGGCGCGGCGAGGATTACATAGGGTTGGGGCCGGGGGCTGTTTCAACGGAGCATGGTGTCAGAACGACGAACGCATCTTCGCTAGGCGCCTACATTGAGGCTGTACAGAAGATTGCCGCTGTACCTCACAACACGAACCCGGCATTACGAATATTGAGTGCCGCTGCGAATGTGGAGAGGCTGTCGCGGGATCAGCGGATGAGCGAATATATGTTTTTGGGTCTGAGAACAGCCCAAGGCGTCAGTAGGGAAGGGTTTTCGCGCAGATTCGGGGTGGATATGATGGATATTTTTGGACATATTTTGGTAAAATATAGTCATGATGGGGTTTTGGCTTTTGAGGATGACAGGATTTTTTTGCGTCCGCAATATTTTTTTGTGGCCAATGCTGTTCTCAAGTTTTTGATTCTTGATGGCTGAGCAGCTTTGACGGCAACGAGACGATAGATGCTTGAAATTCTTGAGGCATGAACCCTTGACATTCTTTTACCTTCATGATAATCTTAGTTTTAGCACTCACCCGATTAGAGTGCTAATAAGTGTAGATGACTGCCGGATGGGGAGCTGCCTATGGAAATTGACGAGCGCAAAAGAAAGATTTTGTGGGCAATTATTCAAGACTATATCGCTTCTGCTGAACCTGTCGGATCGAGGACGTTGTCGCGTAAATACGATCTGGGGGTTTCTTCGGCGACGATCCGCAATGAGATGTCAGATCTTGAGGAAATGGGGTATATCGAGCAGCCTCATACATCTTCAGGGCGCATTCCTTCGGAGTTGGGTTATAGGTATTATGTGGATTATCTGATGGAGCCGCTGGCTTTGGATCAAGGAGAAGCGGATTTGATTCAAAATGAGATCGCTTCGAAAATTGACGAGGTTGACAACGCTTTTGCCCACACGGCGAGTTTGATTTCCCGCTTGACGCAGTTGACAAGCGTCGTTATCAGCCAGAACCGTCACAGCGCTATCAAAATGATCCATTTCCTGCCGTACCACAAACCCGGTCAGATTATCATGCTGACGGTTTGGGACGACGGCAAGGTTGAGAACGCGGTCGTGGATATTGGCGAGGAGGTATCTGCCCAGGAGTTACAGACGCTGACGAATATTTTTAATGACAAAGTGGGCTCGGTATCGCCGGGAAAGCTGAAAGAAGCTGTTCTGCAGGAAGTGCACAATGAGCTTGTTCAGAAAAAATATTTGATTGATCAGCTTTTGCACAGCGTGGATCGGATGATGGAAAGCCAGGAAGAGGAAGCTATTAATAAGGTGTTTTATGGCGGAACGCTCAATATGATTAATCAGCCGGAGTTTAAAAATTTTGATAAGATCAAGGATTTGTTCGGTGTTTTTGAGGAGCGTAACAAAATTATTGGGTTGCTGCCCCGTCACTACGAGGGGTTGCGTGTACAAATCGGCTCAGAGAATCATGAGGAGGTTTTTCAGGATTGCAGTTTGATTACGGCAACATATAAGATTAATGGTATGCCTATCGGGTCCTTTGGTATTCTGGGGCCGACGCGCATGGATTACCGGCGTGTTGTGGCTATGGTTAAGTTTGTTGCGGAAAGTCTTTCTTTTATTATCAGCAGCAAGACGTTTGATTCTTAATGATTGTCTGCCGGTACCGGTAATCGTTGGCGACAGCGAACGAATATCTAAGAATGGTTCACCTCGGAGGGTATGTTTATGACGACAAAATGGAAAGCAGGGAACTTGTCGGCGACGACACGCCAAAATGATAGTAAGCCCAATGGGCCCGCTGGAGGGCGTCCGCCACAACAAACGGATCTGAGGGTGTCAGCCTCAGAGAAAGGACACCCGACTCAGCCAACAGATAATCAGCCCGGAGGACATGCCGGAGGGAACAAACCTCAGCCGGCTAATCAGCGAACCCCAGCTGCGGATAAAGGGCATCAGCCTCAACCAGCCGAAGGGCACCAGCCTCAAGCTGTTGGGGGACGCCAGTCTCAGTCCGCAAAGCTGAAGACGCCGGCCGCAGATAGTGGACACGAGCTTCAGCCTGCGCAGCCGGTGGAAGATGCCGGCTTCGGCCATAAGGCTTTACAGGCCTCGGCTGGAGGATATAAGCTTCCCAAGAATCCGCCGGCGCCTGTTAAGGAGCATGCGGATGCGGATGGGGCCGGGCAATCGGAAAAACCGGCCAACGATAAAAAAGTGAGTGAAAAACCAACAAACGAAAAGCCGGCAAGAGAGAAACCTACAAGCGAAAAAGTGGCTGGTGAGAAAACGGTCAGTGAAAAAACAAAAGACCGGGGCAGTAAAGAGAGAGAGAGAGAGAAGGAGAAAGAAAGAAACATAGAGAAGGAGCGTGAGCGGGAGGCGCAGCTGGCCATTGAGGAACAGAAGCGTGTGCAAGTGTTGGCGGATGATTATTACGCCAAGCTGCAGAGATTGCAGGCTGAGTTTGATAATTTTCGCAAACGTTCAGTGAAAGAGAAGGGCGATGTTATCAGATACGCTACGGAGAATCTGATCTTGCAGCTGTTGCCGGTGGTGGATAATTTTGAGCGGGCTCTGGCGGCTGCGGCCGCTTCCCAGGATTTTGAAGTGCTGAGCAACGGTGTGGACATGATTTATAAACAGATGCTCAAGATTCTGAATGATGAAGGTGTTGAGGTTATCGAAACTGAGGGGAGGGAATTTGATCCGAATTTGCACGAGGCTATGTTGAGCGATGAGGTCGCAGGCCAAGAACCCGGCATGGTTTTGCAGGAGTTCGAGAAAGGGTATCGCCTGAAAGATAAGGTGATCCGCCACAGCAGGGTCAAAGTGTCCAGCTGATCTGTTGGAGGCGGCGCCTTCGGGTTGTTTTTAGCATGATTTGAGATGAATTAAGGAGGTTTTTTCGAATGGGAAAGGTTATCGGAATCGACTTGGGCACAACTAATTCCTGTGTCGCCGTGCTGGAGGGGGGCGAAGCTGTCGTTATCCCAAACGCTGAAGGGGCTCGGACTACGCCGTCTGTTGTAGGGTTTTCCAAGACGGGGGAAAGACTGGTTGGTCAGGTGGCCAAACGCCAGGCTGTTTCCAATCCGGATAACACTGTGATGTCGATTAAGCGGCATATGGGATCGGATCATAAGGTTACTTTGGAAGGGAAGACGTATTCGCCCCAAGAGATTTCCGCGATGATTCTGCAGAAGATGAAGACGGACGCTGAGGCTTACCTGGGAACGCCTGTCAACCAGGCGATTATTACGGTGCCCGCTTATTTTACGGATTCCCAGCGTCAGGCGACGAAGGATGCGGGTACAATTGCGGGTCTTGAGGTTATGCGTATTATCAATGAGCCTACGGCGGCAGCGCTGGCCTACGGCTTGGAAAAAGAGGCTGATCAGACGATTCTGGTATATGACTTGGGTGGCGGTACTTTCGATGTCTCGATTTTGGAGCTGAGCCAAGGTATGGTTGAGGTGAAGGCGACGAGCGGAAACAACCATCTGGGTGGCGATGATTTTGATAAAAGATTGATGGATTATATCGCGGCGGAGTTCAAGAAGAGCCATGGGGTTGATTTGTCTAAGGACCGTATGGCGGAACAGCGTTTGCGGGAAAGCGCCGAGAAGGCGAAGATTGAGCTTTCTGGGGTGACCACCACCAATATTAATCTGCCTTTTATTACGATGTCGGCGGAAGGCCCGCTGCATTTGGATATTTCTATCAGCCGGGCTAAGTTTGAGGATTTGATTGGGGATTTGGTTGAATCTACAATGGGGCCGACCCGTCAGGCTATGGAGGATTCCAAGCTGAGTTTTAATCAGATCGATCAGGTTATTCTTGTGGGTGGATCCACCAGGATTCCCCTCGTGCAGGAAGCGATTAAAAGGATCAGCGGCAAGGAACCCCACCGGGGTGTGAATCCGGATGAGGTTGTTGCTTTGGGCGCGGCGATTCAGGGCGGTGTTTTGGCCGGGGAAATGAAGGACATTGTTTTGCTGGATGTGACGCCGCTTTCGTTGGGGATTGAGACCCTGCGCGGCGTTTTCACCCGGATCATTAACCGCAATACCACGATTCCGACCACAGGGCAGCAGATTTTTTCGACGGCGGACGACGGCCAGACTTCGGTGGATATTCGCGTGTACCAGGGTGAACGGGAAATGGCGGCGGCTAATAAGTTGTTGGGTCAGTTCCAATTAGCGGGGATTCCCCCGGCGCCTCGGGGAATTCCGCAGATTGAGGTCAAGTTTGATATTGATGTTAACGGCATCGTTCATGTTTCGGCCAAAGATATGGCGACGGGCAATGAGCAGAAGGTAACCATCACCGCGTCGGCGGGATTGAGCCAGCAGGATATTGAAAAGATGCGCAGGGACGCGGAGCTTCACGCGGAAGAGGACAAGAAACAGAGATCGGTCATTGATGCGCGCAATGAAGCGGATTCCAGCGCTTATCAAGCAGAGAAGGCTTTGAAGGATTTCGAAGGTAAGGGTGACGCGGACGAAATCGCGCGTATCAAACAAGCTATTACTGATTTGCGTGGTGTGGCTGAAAGCGATAATCCGGCGGAAATGAAGGCGAAGATGGAAGCTTTGAACAAGGTGTTTCACCCCTTTGTGGAGAAGATGTACCAGCAGCAGGCTGCGGCAAATGAGACCGCGCAGGCGCCTCCTTCCGGAAACCAGGCTGATGCCGCCGGCGCGCAAGACTCAGCGCGTCCTGTGGAGGAAGATGTTGTTGATGTGGAGTATAAGGAAGTCAATAAGGAGTCGTAAGGTTCTGGCTAAACAGATGCTCTTCTGTATGGGAGCGCTCTCTGGGAGGGTTCTCCTGTACAGGACCACAGCGCAAGGGAGAGGAGCACAAATTGCAGCATGAAACGAGATTATTATGAGGTTTTAGGCGTTACCAAAAATGCCGAAGCGGATGAGATTAAAAAGGCATATCGTCAAATTGCCAAAGAGAATCACCCGGACATAAAACCTGGGGATCAGCAGGCTGAGGAGCGGTTTAAAGAGGCGACAGAGGCTTATGCTGTTCTAAGTGATGCGGAAAAACGCCGACGGTACGATCAGTTCGGACACGCAAGTGTTGAAGGCGACGCGTTTAGCGGTTTCAATATGTCGGATTTTTCCGATTTGGGCCTGGCGGATATTTTCAGCATGTTTTTCGGAGGCGGAGGCCGTACCCGATCTCGCGGGCCGGCGAGGGGCAGCGATTTGCGTTATGATTTACGCATTTCGTTGGAAGAGGCGGCTTTCGGCGTTAATAAGACCATTGAGTATCCTCGTTCCGTTGTTTGCAGTGAGTGTCGGGGCAGCGGCGCTGCTCCGGGAACTCAGCCCGTGACTTGTTCTACCTGCAGCGGTTCGGGTCAGATGCGCCAAGTGCAAAGAACGCCTTTTGGACAGATGGCGACTTCCCGCCCTTGTTCGGCCTGTCAGGGGCACGGGCAGATTATTACGACGCCGTGTCCTAAATGTTCGGGGAAGGGTCTTGCCCGGGAGTCGAAACAGCTGGAAGTTGTTATTCCGGCTGGTGCGGAGGATAATTTGAGCCTTTACTACGCCAACCACGGCGAGGTGGGCGAAAAGGGCGGCGCGGCTGGGGATCTCTATGTTGTGCTTAATGTTAAGCGCCATGATTTCTTTGAGCGGCATGGGGACGATGTCTATTGTGAGGTGCCGATTACATTTGTGCAAGCGGCTTTGGGTGCCGATATTGAAGTGCCGACACTGCACGGTACGGTTAGCATTAAGGTTCCGGAAGGGACCCAGACGGGCAAGGTGTTCCGTGTACGCGGCATGGGCATTCCACAGCGCCGGAACGATCAAAGGGGCGATCAGCATGTGAGGGTTCTGGTGGCGACACCAGTTAAGCTGACGGAAGCCCAGAAAGATCTTTTGCGTGAGTTTGGAGAAGTTACGCCGGAGGATAAACAACAGGGCAAGAAGTCTTTTTGGGATAAGGTCAAACAGAATATCCAGAATGCCACGAGGTAAACGATTTTTTGAATATTGTACCGCATGTTGCGACCATAATAACCTTGTGAAGTGATGTTAAGTTCGCTTGGGTGTCACTATCGATTTTGATTGTCAATTGTCAGATTTCAGCAAATGAGATGACTGTCTAATTGTCAATTGAATAAGGGGAATGTGAGTGTCGCAGGAAAACAATGAACGGGCAAAAAGTGTTAAGAGAGTCATGGTCGTTGTGGGTCTCTCTTTGCTTTTCTTTTTGGGGGTTTCAGGTTTTTTTATCTTTCAACTGCATCAGCAATTGATTTCGATTGATGAGGCGTTGTCTTCTTGGGGTATGGTTCTGGCATTAAAATTGCTGGCGGCTTCCGTGCTTTTGGCTGCCGTGATTGGGGCGGCGGTTTTCTGGAATATCCGCCCGTTGCAGCGGGAGTTGGTGGAAGCGTTTTGGCAGGCCGAGGAGAGTGGGCATGAGGTCGATTACCTGAATCGGCACGATAGCCTTACGGGTTTGCTTAACCGTGCTTATTGGGATGAGATGGTTCTGAACAATATTCCTGATTTGGATAAGTTCGGTATTATGGTTTTTGTGATTGATTCTCTGAAACTGACCAATGACGCTTTAGGCTATACGACTGGGGAGAAGGTTCTGGTGGCTTGTGCCAAGTGTTTGCGTGCCTGCGTTGGTGAAGAGGGTATGCTGGCTAGGATCAGCGGGGCTGAGTTCGGTGTTTTGTATCCTTGGGGTGATGATAAATATATGGCGTCAATTTATGAGAAGGTTTCCCAGGAATTGGATGAGCGCAATAGAGCCGGGGAGTTGGCGCCTATGCATATTTCGGCCGGATGGGCGGTGGCGAAGGGTCAGCATGACAGCTATGAAAACGTCTACACCCAGGCGTATACGAAGATGGTTAAGGGTAAGCAGCTGAATCGCCATTTTGTTTCTGACAGCATTTTTGCGGTGATCGTGGAGAAGCTCAAGCATGTGGATTATTTTGAGCAGGGTCATATTGATAACCTCTTGGCATTGTCGAAGGAGTTTTTTGAAATCTATACGGGCAATGTGTATATTGAGAATTTGTCTGTGCCACGTTTTGAGATGTTGGTGCGGTATCATGATATTGGCAAGGTGGGGCTGCGTGAGGATATCCATGAACTTGCGTCTTTTTCGCTGGAAGATCGGCTGGAAATGGATCGCCATGTTACGATCGGGTATCAGGTGGCTATGTACATACCACATTTGGCGTCTATCGGCGATCTTATTTTGCGGCATCATGAATGGTGGGACGGTACGGGAAGTATTTTTGCCTACAATAAGGAGTATATTCCGGCGGAGTGCCGGCTGTTTGCGATTATTGACGCTTATGAAGCTATGACGGGGGTGCGGCCTCATAAGAAGCCCGTTACGACAGATAAGGCTTTGCATGAGATTAATAAGTTTGCGGGGAAACAGTTTGATCCAACTTTGGCGCGGATGTTCTCTTTGATGTTAAGAGCGAGGGAATGAGGCGCTCTCTCAGCGCATCCATGTCTAACAACATAAGAATCTCCAGGTTAATGAATTTACAGCAGCCGAAAAATCCCATTAATTATCCCAGTAAACAGATGAAAACCAAAATATAAGAAATGAGGGAAATTCCTGCGAAAAGCTCTTGACTTTGTCTAAAGATGGAATATAATGACTCTGGACGGAGGAAAACAAATCTTAAACATGTCGGAATTTGTCGAAATAAGGTCTGGAATCAAAACCTTGTATGTGAAGAAAGGGGCGGGTATCCTGCCCGGCAAAGGAACTCATAATCAGACGAATAACGCCCAATGTGGTTACAAAATCAAAGGAGGAAGACAAGAAATGAAAACAAAAGAAACCCAATCCCCGAAACCGAACCCATGGAGAACCCCCGTAGCCTTCATCCTGATCCTAGCCGTCATTTTCAGTGTGAGCGCGCCCCAAGGGCCCATCTTCGCGGAGGACATCATCCCAGCCATGCCGCCCCCGGTACTGGAAGGCAACATAACCGATAACGAGACATCCGACCCGCCGATCCCAGAAGACGAGAACATAGACGGCCTTCCTGAAGAAGGCGAACCCGCGGAGGACGAACCCATCGACGGCATAGCCGGCATCATGGCCCTGGAAGATCCCCTGAATCCGGACGACCCGGACCCGGAGGATCCCCTGGATGAAGATCTATTCCCCCCGATCATAAACAGCTATAATCCGTATAT
>WRHI01000093.1 GCA_009783315.1 Peptococcaceae bacterium | reverse complement strand
TCTCCCGCTCACCAAACCCTACCTCGGGACTGTTACGAGCCCACATAATATCCATCTCCATTCACCATTCGGTTGCGGGAGAACCCCGCAGTAGATATTTCTATTTATTTTTTTGTCGCTTCCTGCACTTTTAAAATATGCACCCACAGATTCATTTTTCAAAAATACAGACCAGTTTGATCCCTGTTTTCGGCTTGACAGAATGAACAAATCGTACCGGCTTCCCCAGGCATCGGCTCACCGCAGCGTTGACAGCAAGGGGCGGTTATGGTTATGGCGTGAGGCTTTGTCGGATCCGGTGTTTGCTTGTAAGTGAAATCGCCAAGTCCTTCGCGGGGACAGACCATTTGACAAAGGCCGCAATTTGTACAACGCCAAGGGATAACGGCCATATACCATGACCGGGTTTCTGACAGCTGTTTAGCGGCCTCAACGCGATGCAGCGCCTGGCGCGGACAGATTTTTACACATATGCCGCAGGCTGTGCAGGCGGTGGTGAAGGTCGGAAACAACCAGGAACAAGCCGGGCTGAGGTCGGGATCCGAATCGCGTTGCAGCTGGAGAAGACGGTAAACCAGAAGCTGCCGATACACGGAACCATCCGGATCAAGGGACTTGTTGTCCAGAATGAGGGTGCTCATGGTGGTTTTTTTCAGTTTTGAAAACAGGAAAGAGAAAGCTTCACGGCGGGATAAGGATTGATGGGAAGGAGAAGCGTTTGTATAGATGTGAACTTTCTTTTCGAACAAAGCGTCGCCCCAGAATGCCCTCAACTTGCCTAACGACTGTTCCCAGATCCACAACTGTTCTTGTTGTGGGCAGTTGGCACAATGGCCGTGGAGCACAGACAAATCTCCCTGCAGGGATAAAATGGCCATGATTTCCCAGGGCAAAGATCCTAGGCAGACCAGCTTCAAGTCGGCGGGGTCATCCCTGCTTTCGCAGCCGACAACACAATGATCTTTGACTTGTTCAAGAATCTCTAGCATACGGCCCATGAATTTTTTGGAAGGGCGCAAACATTGGGAAGGACAAACCGTGACACAGGTGTTGCAGCCAATGCAGATAGACGAATCAGGTGTTCCGTCCACGATGGCTCCGGTGGGACAAGCGTCTTGGCAGACAGTGCAGCTGCGCTTATTCTGGCGGGAATTAACGCATTGATCCCGAATGAGTTCGGGATTGTTCTCAAAAAGAAGCTTGTTGAGGATGTACTTTGGCAGCATGGGGTGATGCTCCTTACGCTATTCTGATATCAGTTCTATGACAATTATACCAGAAAAAGCAGCAAGCAGCAGAAGAACCTTGGTTGTGGCCGTAGCCCACCCTGTGCTATATTTATAACTGAGAAGCACACTGAAGGCGGCTCCTTGGTTATGAAGGTTTGTCGAAGGAGAGAAGCAGTTATGACGACGCCGGATTATCAGAACAAACAGCAGTTATATCGGATTCTGCAGGCGAGAGAAGATGAACGAAAAAAGATCTCCCGTGAACTTCATGATGGCGTTGCTCAGGAAATTGCAGGGCTCCAAATAAGCTTACGACAAGCAAAATATCAACGAAATAAGGATGATATTCTGGCGGTTATCACGCAAGCCGATGAACAATTAGGTAAAATCCATTTGGGATTGCGCCAATTTGCGGCTGTGCTGCGTCCGGATGTCTTGGAAGACGCGGGATTGGCGGCGGCGTTTTATTCCTGTTTCAAACGGATGGAGTTGACATATAAAACCTTTGTCCGATTCGAGGAAAACATCGGTTCGGCGCGATATCATCCGGATCTGGAATTGGCTTTTTATCGCGCCGGTCAGGAGGCGGTGCTTAACGCCTGCAAATACTCAGGGTGTCAAGAGATTATTGTTTCATTACAACGGGTTTTCATACAAAATAAAGAACAAATAAATATAAACGAAGATGCGAGCAAAAATGAAGACACAAACATAGATGAATGTGGAAGCACAAGTGGACATGGGCAAGATTGCGAGGCTCATCTCTGCTTGGAAGTCGAGGATCATGGCCGCGGTTTTCTGTTGGAGTGTCCCGAAGTTGTTGGAACAGGCATCGGGCTTGCCGCCATGAAGGAATGGACGGAGCTCGTTAATGGAACGCTAACGATTGCGTCGCAACCTGAAGCAGGAACGAGCATAAGACTTATGGCAGCGATTTGCGCGGACAGGAGGGATGTTAGAGCATGAAAATCATAATTGCGGACGATCATTCGGTGATCCGGGAGGGTCTGGCGGCGCTGCTCAGTTTTCAACCTGACATGGAAGTTGTCGCTACCGCGGCCAATGGGGAAGAGGCCCGGGTTCTGGTAGAAAAGCATCAGCCGGATATAATCCTACTTGACATTGATATGTCGCCGGGTGAAAGCGGGTTGCTGACAGCTGAAAGAATCCATAAGGAATGTCCCGGAACCAAAATCATTATGATGACCATGCACGATGACAGAGAATACCTGCTGTATACCATCCAAAACGGCGCCTCTGGCTACACGTTGAAAAACGCGCCGGAAGGTGAATTGCTTGAGGCTGTAAGAACCGTAAACAATGGTGGCATTCATCTTTCTAAAGAAATGGTTCCTCATCTGGTCAAGGGTTTTATTGGCAAGCATCATGAAGACGATGACTATCTGAAGCTGAGGGAGCGAGAGATTGAAGTTTTGACGCTCATTGCGAAAGGGTACGGCAATAAGGAAATTGCTGATAAACTGTTTATTTCGGTTAAGACGGTGGAAACCCATAAGATCAATTTGATGACGAAGCTTAATTTGAAAACCAGGCCAGAACTCGTTGAATATGCTTTAAAAAAGAGACTTCTGTAACTTAACCGAACACTGAACACCGAACACCGAACACCGAACACCGAACACCGAACACCGAACACCGAACACCGCATACCAAACACTGAATAACGCCGGTCAATGAAAAAGAAGAGGAGGTTCTTGCCATGGACAAGAACCTTACCCTTTTTTGTGAGATCGCTTTTACAGGAATGAATTCTTTCTAAATGGAATCTTAGTAGCGCGTGGGGTCTTCGATATAGCCATACCTATCGCCGTCAGTGTAATCGAAATCGTCATTGTCTTTGTTCTTTGAGCGTTTGAAGACGAATACGACGCCAATGATTTCTGCCACGAAAATGACCAGGGATACGATTGTCCAAGCATCCAGCAGTACCATCAGATTGCGCATGTCCTCAGTAAGCAGGAACAGGATAACTCCGGCGACAGCCAAGACAGCTGTGATGATCAGGAAGGTTTTGCGTGTTTTTCTCTGCTTCTCATTGTCGTCATCTTGTCTCTTTTTGATTATGACGCGGTTCAGCGTTATTATTGCCAAGATGACTCCGAGTACGCATAGGATGAGGTTAACCAACGCCCAAACCATAACTCCGGGGAGACCAACAAGTGGTATCTCATTGTTGCCGATTGATATGACAGGCACGTTTGATTCCTTAATCATCTCTATGGGGGACTTAGCTGTTTGAGCGGGCTTCTTGGAGTCGGAAGGGACGGCTGGTGCAGGTTTGCGTGGAGGTTCCGGAGATGCAGGTTCTTCTTCCACCGTCGGAGTCGGATCGGGATCCGGATCCGGATTTTGTCCTGGCTTGTAGGCTGAAGCGTACAAGGCTCTTATCGTGATATCCCCTTGGATGTTGTTGAGAGAATGACTCCATCCTGTGAAGATCCAACCTGCCATGGCCGGATTCCGCGGCGCGGTGGCGTTGCCGCCTTGAGCAACCTGTTCGGATTTCAGAAGCGTCCCGTTCCAGTCAACAAACCGCACTGTATACATGATGGTGCTTTCTTCCCACTGGGCCACAAAAGTGGCGTTACCTGTCACTGTGATTCCCGGCTCTGGAGTCCAGCCAGTGAATGCCCATCCGCGTTCACCAGTTACCGCCGGTACGGCAGGGGTCGGATCTCCTAAATAAACGCTGCTGCTTTGAGCGCTGAAAGTTCCATGAGCCCCTGGTTGATAAGTGACAACATATTTTGTGTTTTCACTCCAAACCGCATACAAGATGGTGTTGCCATTAACAGAGAACGTATAGTCTGGAATATGAGTTGCCGTACTCGAGCTGGGATCATCAGACCAACCGAGGAAAGTGTGGTTGGCTTTGAGCAGGCTTCCCTGATCCATAATTGCTGCTAAGGCGTCGCGGTAATAATGTGTTGAGTCAACAGGTGCCTTGCCGCTTGTGGCATTGTTAGCGTCATAGGTTACCGAATACTTGGCGTCTTCCAACCATACCGCGTACAGGATAATGCTTTCAGTGATGCTGAAAATGTCGCCTTCCGTATATTTGACGGTTCCGTCGACGCTGGTTGCCCAGCCATGGAAGGAATGATTGTTCCTGATCAGATCTCCGTGACCCAAAACAGTAACTTCTGAACCATGATAGTACGGGCTGTTAAGATCTTCGAAGACTTCGCCTTCGTCGTTGTCATTGCCGTCATAGGTGACGGTATGCTGAGGTGTTTCCTCATAGACATAGGTTACTGTGATGTTGTTGGGATCAGAGATGGCTACATTTGGTTCCCCGGCAGCTAGAGCGCCGCCGTCAACCTTATGACCAACAAACGTGTAACCTGGGATAACATCATGGGCGTCGGCGAAGACATCACCAACGTTGACAATAATCGTGGTGCCGGTCTTGAGAGCCACACCGTTCTCATCCTCGAAAGTCTTTGTGACCAGCATATCTTCTATGCCGTCAGGTGTGCCGGGATTATCGCCGGGTTCGCCGGTTTTACCGCGGTCATGACCGTAGATCAGAGTGATAACGACGGGCACGTCGCCCATAGTGAGGCCGGTGGGATCAGTGTTGTTCTGGAGGATGCTGTCAAGCTCCCAGTTAACGAACACATAATCGGGAATAGCCGGAACGGTCACATTAAAGGTCTCGTTGTAATCCTTGGTGAGGGAATCAGGCGTCTTGAGGCTATTGCCTTGACGATCCACATAATTCACGGCGACTGTGTGTGAGTTGAGTTCATAAACATAAGTCACTGTTATATCACTTGCAATCGTGTAATTCGGTTCCGCAGGCGCAGGGAACAGTGTTGGTTCTAATGTGTGGCCGGCACCTTCGTCCGGATCAATCGTGCGCACCTCGATAGTGACAGTGATGAGTTCACTCTGCACCCCGTGCTCGTCAGTTGCATAATATTGGAAGCTGTCTGTTCCGTTGGCGTTTGGCGCGACGTACATAAAAGTCCCGTCCGGGAGAATTTTTGCGCCTCCGCGCATAGGCGTCATGAGCATGAGCCCTTCTTCCGGCACAGAGTATTCTATACCTCCAATCCAAATGGACTTAACAGTTGTGCCGGGGTTATTGTTGTTGAGGACGCTGCCCATATTAGTTATTGAGGTTGCTTTCGCTGCGTATTCCATCTTATAGCCAACATAGGTGTAATGGTCAATAGCATCATGAGGGTCAGAGAAAATATCGCCTTCGTTGATAATAAGCTGTGTGCTGTCCTTGAGAGTTATGCCGTCAATTGTTGCGAATTTTTTCGTGACCACAGCGTCTTCAATACCATCAGGCGTACCTTCACCAGGTGTGTCGCCGGTTTTGCCACGGTCATGTCCATAATACAGAACAATCTCCATAGGTCCGTTACACATGATGATCCCAAAAGGATCGGTGTTCTCATGATATATTGAAGGTTTCTGGTATGGTGTTTCATTCCACCGCACGAACATATATTCATCAAAAGTTGGAACTGTGACATCAAAGACTTCATCCACATGCTTATAAAAGGACGTAGAAGAAGGAGAGCCAACAGGATAACCATGACGATCTAAATATTTAACGGTAACCAAATGTTGTGGTTTTTCACCCCACACTGCGTACAGCGTGGTGTCAGCTTTGATGCTAAAGGTTGCGCCTGTAGCGTAGGTCACGATTCCGGCGGTAGCGTCTTCTGAGCTAGTCGCCCAGCCTTGGAATTTATGGTTGGTTTTAATCAGAGTGCCCTGATCTAACACTGTTACCGTAGAACCATGCTCATACGAACTGTTGGCGTCTACCGGCGCGTCGCCGCCGTCGCTGCCATTACCGTCATAGGTCACGCCGTACGTGTTAATCTCATAAACATAGGTTACGGCCAAATCACAGGCAACGGCAATATCGGGTTCCGCGGGTGCGGAAAATAGCGGAGATTCTTCCATGCCTGACCCGGAAGCGATAACAATCGCCTCAATTGTGGCTGAAAATCCGGTGGCGTTATCTACATTTCCGTAAGCGCTGGGCGTAAAATCGCCGTAGGCGTTGCTGTTATTATTGTGAACAATGAATTCAATCGTGTTGGGTCCGTCAATATTCCAAGGGATATCTTTTAGCAGAATATTGGTGTGATTCTGAATCCATCCAGGGTAATTCATGGCCTGGGAAGTGTAACCGTCGTAACGAACTCCGTTTACAATAATGGCATGCAGGTGATCATCAGAAGCATAGCCAATATGGAGTCCGTTAAATGAAAGCGCTTGATTGGAAGGGAGGGAGTCCAGGACAGTCACATAGGAATAATAGCCGTTAGCCCCAACCGCATTGCTAGCAGCGCTTATCCAGGGAATATCCACATTCCAGTGAACCTGCCGGGCACGTTCCGTTGTAATTGTGTGTGCCGAAGTATATCCCGTGGCATTGAGAGAGCCATCGGTGTAAGTCCTCTGAGACTCCCAAGGGAATTTTTCGTCTGGAACAGCTTGAGAAGGAGTTCCGACATTGGGACCTCCCAGATACTTCGCGAGCCATTGGGTGCTGCTTGTTGTGTCGCGCAGCGTCCGGAAAACCTTGGTTGAAGATGTCTGGAAACCGAACTTGTAGCCAACATACGTGTAGCCTTCGATAGAGTCAGACGGATCCGTAAAAACATCGCCTGTGTTGAGAATACTCTGAACGCTGTCTTTGACGGTTGTTCCATCTACAGTCTCAAAATTCTTCGTAACGATAACGTCGCCTTGAGGAGGATCAATAGCAGGAGTTTTTTCGCCGGCCAGAGCTATTCGTCCATACATTGATAAGGTGAACGAGGTGTTCCCGTTCATTCCTGCGAAAGGCAAAGTCTCTTCAACGTTATTTTGCGCGGTAAAGGAAATGCTATTCCAACGCTCAATAATGTCTTGATCCGGCCAGTCATTGACACCGCTGCCAATGGGCCATACAGTGATGTCCGCGTCTTGAACATCAAGAGAGACTTTTGTGTTGCCATTTGAGCTGCCAAGATAGTTTGTTGATCTCAAAGCAACCGCATAAGGATTTATATCGGCGGAATCGTTTCTGATGTCGATGGCGCCAGGGTCGATGAGTGTCAAGACGCCATTGGTGTTGTTAGAGCCATAACCGCCCAAAGCGATTGTTGGGCTTTGGGAGTTGTTGTTTTTGGCGTAAAAATTCGCGCCGTTGGAGATGGTAATGTTTCCGCTGGTATTGGCTGCAAAGGCAATAGCGCTTCGAGGATAGAGTGAGCGATCGTTGCAGGCGGCTGTGTTGTCGTTAATAACTTCCAGCTGACTGCCCGCGCCGTCAACGATGATGGAATGAATATTCGATAAACCGGACTGAGCGCAAATCGCCGCTCTTCTCGCTGCTGTGCCGTTCCCGGAGTTTTTGCTGTAAACATACATATTTCCGCCTCGGGTTACATTGATGTTTAACTCGCCGTACCCGTCGGCAAAAATAGCGCCGTACTGACCGCCGCGATGCAGGATGTCCATCTTGGAGCCGGCGCCGTCAACATTGAAAGTTGCGGGACCAACAGCGTAGACCGTGCTGCCTGCGGCGGAAACATCGCCGAGATCGTCAATACAGCTTTCCAAGAGAATGGTGCCACCGTCCAAAGCTTCAATCTTGAGATCAGCTTTCGTTTCCGCTGCAATAGCCCACATGTAGCCATAAACATGCAGTTTGGAGCCTTCGCCTGTGACGAGAATGCTTTTCTCGGCGTAGCTGTTGCCGCCGGCCAGAGACATGCCGCGGTAACCGTTGCTCATGACGTTCATGACGCCGCCATTTTCGACTTTGATATACGTCGGGTTATGGCCATAGGATTCAAAAGCCGCGTATTCGGTCTTGTCTTTGGAACCTTCGTTTAGCGCGAGAATGTTGGCTTTCCCGCCGTTAACAGTGAAATAATCAGAGGTTGTCGTCGTGTAGTCAATATACTGGTAATACCAGCCGTTACCGTTGTTAGATGTTACATTGAGATTGCCTTTAATTGTTGTATAACTTGTTCCGGTGTCGCCTGAGACAGCACGATGAAATATCGTAACCGGGGCGCGATCTCTGGAGTTCAGACCGGTACCGTAGGCGGTGACATTCAAAGTCGCGTTTTCCTGAACCTCAATGTTGAGTTCCCCTGCCATTGGTTTTCCCAAAATCAACGCGCTGCATCCATGCTCTTTTGGGTTGCTGCTGGAATAGTCGGAAACCAATGTGACGACAGCATTTTGTTCCAAAACAAAGCTGTCGGCAGAAGCGGAACGAATAATGCCTGTTTGAGTCAGGGCTTTGTTGCTTTCCGTTCGATTGGTTTGTGCTTGAGCGTCAAAGGAGGAGCCCTCTTTAAACAAATAAGTGGAGAAACCTTCAATCAAATTGGTTCTTTTTGATCCCAGGCTTCTGCTAATTTTCACATCTGCCCCCGCGCCAACAATGAACTTGCCGGAGCCGGTGATAGTCGAGCCGCTCATAGAATCGTCGGCGATAATGGTGAGATCGCCTGCCAAAGTTAAAGCATAGGCGCCCGCGTCTAACTTGAAAGCGCCCAAGTTAATGGTTTGGCCCTGTCCATGAATAACAAGATCATGGCTTAAGGTGAGATCCTGGGTTACCGTTATCGTGTTGGTTAATGTGATTTCGGTAATAATCGGATAGTAGAAAGCCTGAGTTAACTGACTTTCATTCGAGACTTCCAGGGCATTTAAGGGTGCGCCTGGCAGAAATATCAGAGAGATAATAAGAGAAATTAAAACGACAAAAAAGAGGTTTATTGCTCTCGGATGTCTCTTATGACTTGGAAGTGTTGATGTTATCATCGTGTTTTCTCCTTACAAAGATGTGTGATTGTGTGTTTTTTCACGGTTTCTGGTGGTGTTGTTTTCGTTGGTATGGGCTGGATTATGTTTTCATTTACTGCCTCCTTCACTTCGTTCGTTTTGTATTCGTGGGTTAACCAGATTGAGCGATGGCTTAAGTTTGAGGAAATGAATCAAAATAGCATAAAGAGACACATTCAAATTATAAAACAGAAATGAAGAATTGTTAATAACAAATAAAAAGCCATAAAAGAAATTAAATGGAATTAAAACTCACTCATTTAGGTCTCAAGAGCACCTCCTGAACAATAAGCTAAAGGGTCTCTTTATCCTGACTCCGCTAATAACAGATCAACTATTACCAGGATATAATTCGCCTGTCGAGGGAGAATCAGGATTACTACCATTATCGGCTATCTAAGATAAAATATAAAACAAAAGGTGAATGGACAGAAAAATAAATAAATAATCAACAAAAATTGAGGATAATAAAAAAGACCAACTTCAGTATTTTAAATGAAGCTGATCCTCAATTTTGGCGGAGAACATAACTAAACAAGGGTTCGTGTGTAGGTCGAAAGAGCTCTTATAGGGCGTCGGCCGGGTTATGGGTTTTTTTCATGGTCAATGAAATCCTGTTGCGCTTTTCGTCTATGCCTATCACCCAAACGGTGACGATTTCTCCAACTTTGACGACTTCCAATGGATGTCTGATAAAGCGGTCACTGAGCTGAGAAATATGAACCAGGCCGTCTTCATGGACACCAATGTCAACAAAAACACCAAAGTCAACAATATTGCGAACAGTGCCTTTGAGTTCCATACCTGGCTGTAAATCGGCGATGGAGAGCACGTCAGTGCGCAAAAGGGGAGGAGGTAGTTCTTCCCTCGGGTCGCGGCCGGGTTTTTGAAGATCGGCGATGATGTCACGCAGAGTTGGTTCGCCGATGTTAAGTTTTTCGGCTAAGGCTGAAAGCCCCAGTTGCTGAGCTCTTTCCGGGAGATCCCGCGCGCCTTGAGCTATTTGGCTGACCGGAACGTTACATTCTGTTAGGAGACCAGCGGCGGCGGTGTAGGATTCGGGATGGACACCTGTGTTGTCAAGGAGATTATCGCCGTCTGGGATGCGAAGAAAGCCGACGCATTGCTCAAATGTTTTGGCGCCGAGCTTGCTGACTTTGAGCAGCTGCTGGCGATTGCGAAAAGCGCCGTTTTCTTCGCGATGAGCGACAATGTTTTTAGCGACGCTTTCGTTGATGCCGGCCACATGAGCCAGCAAGGCGTGAGAAGCTGTATTCAGGTCCACGCCGACGCTGTTAACGCAGCTTTCGACTACGCCGTCCAGGGCTTCGGTCAGGCGGGCTTTGGGCATATCATGTTGGTATTGGCCGACACCCAGTGATTTTGGGTCGATTTTGACCAGTTCAGCCAAAGGATCTTGCATGCGGCGGGCGATGGAAACGGCGCTGCGGATGGATACGTCGAATTGCGGAAATTCCGCCGCGGCCAGTTTGGAAGCGGAGTAGACGGAAGCGCCGGCTTCGTTGACAATCATGTAAGCCGGCTTACTGTCCGGGAGTTCGCGGATAAGCTCTGCCACAAAAGACTCGCTTTCGCGGGAGGCGGTGCCGTTGCCGATGGCGATGGCGGTTACTTGGTGACGGCGGATAAGCTGGTTGAGGATGGTTTTGGCTTCGCCGGTTTTGTTTTGAGGCGGGGTGGGATAGACGACGGTGGTGTCCAGGACTTTGCCGGTGTCGTCAACGACCGCGATTTTGCAGCCGGTGCGGAAGGCCGGATCCAGACCAAGAACCACGGTGTTTTTTAGGGGGGGTTGCATGAGGAGCTGGCGGAGGTTTTGGGCGAAGACTTTGATGGCGGCTTCGGCGGCGGTTTGGCTCAAGGTTGAGCGCAGTTCCCGTTCCAGGGAAGGAAAAATGAGCCGGTCAAAACTGTCTTTGCAGGCCAGCATGACGTAATGGGAACCGTGGGTGGGGGAGTCTATAGCGCCGTCCGGGATGAGGTAGGTTCTGTGCACAAAATCGTAAGCCGCATTGTCGGGAATATGGACGGAAACCTTCAAGGCGTTTTCCCGTTCTCCCCGATCGAGAGCCAATACCCTGTGGGGCGCAATCCGGTTGATCGGTTCGACATAGTCATAGTACATTCTGTATACAGTTTCCGCTTCCGGGTCGGCGGCTTTGGCGGCGATGCGACCGGTTTTCCAGATGAATTGCCGCAGCTCTTTGCGTAGACCGGCGTCGTCGGAAAAGTCTTCCGCCAGGATATCCATAGCGCCCTGTAGGGCTTGGGCTGTATCGGCTACGCCTTTTTCGGCATTAATGAAAGCGGTGGCTTCCTGGGTCGCGTCAACATTATCTTGCTGGAGCAGAAGCAGGGCGGCTAAGGGCTCTAAGCCTTTTTCCCGGGCGACGGAGGCGCGGGTTTTGCGTTTGGGGCGGTAGGGAAGATAGAGATCTTCCACTTCAGCCAAAGTGGCGGCCGCTAAAAGGGCGGTTTGAAGTTCTGGGGTGAGTTTGCCTTGTTCGTCAATGGAAGCCAGAATTTCCCGGCGGCGCTTGTCAAGGTTGCGCAGGTATGTCAAACGGTCGGAAAGTTCCCGCAGCACCTGATCGTCCAAGGATCCGGTTGCTTCCTTGCGGTAGCGGGCGATAAAAGGGATGGTGTTGCCGTTGTCGATAAGGGTTATGGTGGCTTCCACCTGAGTGGGCTTGAGGTGAAGTTCTTGCGCGAGTTGGGCGGGTATGTTCATTGTGAGAAGCCTCCTCGTTATTCGGTTGTTCGCTGTTCATTGTACATGGTCTGATGGCAATTGTCCATGCATCATGTGCACCCGCCGGCACGGGTGCATATTTTAAAAGTGCAGGAAGCGACAAAAAAATCAATAGAAATATCCACTGCGGGGTTCTCCCGCAACCGAATGGTGAATGGAGATGGATATTATGTGGGCTCGTAACAGTCCCAAGGTAGGGTTTGGTGAGCGGGAGACTCCAAAAGCCCGCGAATTTTTTTCGCCTTTTGAGGTTGCGTCAGGCAGAGAGGCGCTTGGATTCTCCCGCTCACCAAACCCTACCTCGTGCCTCATTG
>WRHI01000092.1 GCA_009783315.1 Peptococcaceae bacterium | reverse complement strand
CACCGCGGACACTTACACCCGCAAAGACGGGTTGTTGATCTATATGTCCAAAGGCCCCTTCGAAGCCAACATCACCGTGCCCGACTTCGCGGAAAAAGCCAAGGCGGAAGCCGAAGCCTGGGTACAACAGAACAAACTTGAAGCCCTCTACACAGAACAGCCGTCGGACAAAGTGCCCCCAGGTTTCATTATATCCCAAGACCCAGAACCCGGCGTCAAAATAGCCCAAAGCACCCCCATAACCTTCATCGTCTCAACGGGCAAAGCGGTCATCGTGCCCAACTTCAGCCAAATGACCCAAGAAGAAGCCATGGCCCAAGAAGACCTGAGTGTTACCGTCAGAACCCAATACAGCGGCACAGTGGCTTACGGCAGGCTCATTTCCCAATCGGTTCCGGCCGGAAGACAGCTCAGCGACGAGCTGGCCAGGGTCACAGTCATCTACTCCGAAGGCCGCCCCTATATAGACGACCTGGTTGGGAAATCTGAAAAGGAATTGCCTGCCTATTTCTATGAATTCACCGGCAAAGGTGCCGCCATCACCCACAGCGTCGTTTATGTGGATTCAAGCGAACCAAAAGGGCAGGTGGTATGGGCGTCGCTGTACAGTCAGTTTGTAGAGATGAACGCCCATGTGGAGATTCGTGTGAGCAAGGGGAATCTTTAAGCGGGGACAAAGTAGTATCAACTGAAAAGAGAAACTTCAAGCTGGAGAAAGCATCCAGGCGCTGCATCGCTATAAGTTTTCTATGTCGGAAACAGTTAATCCAGATAATCTGGCAATCTCTTCAACAGGGATATCGCCTGCTTCTCTTAGCTTGCGCGCCATTTGAGAAATCCCTTCGGTCTTTCCTTCGGCTCTGCCTTCGGCTCTGCCTTCGGTTATTCCTTTGTTGTAAGCATGCTTATTACGGGCATATTCGTCTCGCAGCGCCTTTTCTCTGTCCTCAGCCAATCGCCGGGCCTGTTCATCGCTGCTTAAGCGTCTCAGTTCCACATAGGCTTCTCTAATGAAGGGATCGTCTTTCGCGATAACCATAAACTCATCCTCCTTTTCAGCCCTGATAAAGCGCAGCCATTCATATTTCTTCGTATTGTCCGTGTGTTCCGGGAGTCTGCTCAGTTCAAGGGTGTGGATTTCTATTAAATCTGTAAACAATATGCCTGTTTCCTTGTCCCGCAGCTGAAAAACATGATGATAGTTGTTGCTGTTGATAATGATGTTAAAATCCGTGATGACAACACTGATGGTTTTTCTAAGTTGATCATAGTGGCTGCCTGACTTCAATTGGGTGGAAAACAGTTTGGTGTTGTAATAGGTGGCTCTGTCCGCCATATTGGGGAATTCCAGGACTTGAATTTCTATATGAATAGTCTTGGCGTTTTTGGTGGTGACGCGAACGTCAATAATGCCCAATTTATCATCAAGGGTTTCTCTTTTGAGGTGAGGATCCTCGATAACAACAGAGTCATACTCTTCTTCGGGAAGATCAAGAACGGATTTCAAGAAATTAATCAAGAGGTGGATATTCCGTTTGTCTCCAAAGAGGAGCTTGAAGACGACATCAAGCTTGGGTTTCAGGAGTTTCGGGTATTGTTCCGGAGTTTCAGCTATTTGATTGAGTTTGTCTGCCATCCCAGTCTCCCTGGTGTTTCATGAGTCTTTGAGTTAAATTTTAACACAAAAAAAAGTGTTGCTCAAGGGAACTGGCAAAACCGGGTGTTACAGATCAGACCGATCAGACCCCAGCCGGAGGGGCAGGCGGGTCTTAAACGATGGTGTGCTGTTTAACCGAGAGCATGCGGAGTTTCGGCCTGGTTATGATTTTTGCAAATTTTCGCGGGTTTTGATATATTCAGAGCAGTGGTTCATCCTGCCGGAGGACTCGGTGCAGAAAAATTTTAGGATATTTTGGAAGAGGTAAAGATGCTTGCGTTAATTATTCCCGTTTGTAATGAAGCGGAACAGATCCACAATAATATTGACCGCATCGGAGAGATTCTGGAGGAGGCCGGTATCGCTCACGGGTTTTATCTCGTGGATGACGGTTCGACGGACGGAACCTGGGAGGAGTTGACCCGTTTGTCGGAAGCCTGCCCCCATGTACATACGATCCGGCTCAGCCGCAATTTCGGCAAGGAGGCTGCTCTGTGCGCGGCTTTGGAGAGGGCCGACGGAGATGCTTTCCTGATTCTGGACGCGGATCTGCAGCATCCGCCGGAGATGATTCCGGAAATGGAGAAGCTGTGGCGGGAACAAGGGTATGATGTTGTCGAGGGGGTCAAAGAAGGGCGAGGCTGTGAGTCTCTGCTGAAACGTCTGGCGGTGCGAACGTTCTACGGACTTTTTCGCAAATCCACCGGCATTGATTTGGACGCCGCTTCTGATTTCAAGCTGTTGGATCGTAAAGTTGTTGAGGCTTGGCGCAGAATGCCTGAACGGAATACTTTTTTTCGCGGAATGAGTGCTTGGCTGGGGTTCCGGCGGGTTCAGCTGCCCTTTGTTGTTCAAGATAGGACCATGGGGGAGACGAAGTGGTCGCTGCGGGCGCTGATTAGGCTGGCGGCCCATTCGATTACATCGTACACGTCGGCGCCTCTTTATGTTGTGTCGGGATTGGGCGCTGTGCTGCTCCTGGGTGCTGTGGTTATCGGGATACAAACCCTGGTCAGCAAGCTGCTGGGTTACGCGGAGACGGGCTTTACAACGGTTATTATTTTACAGCTGTTTATTGGCAGCTGTGTTATGATGAGTCTGGGGGTTATCGGCGTCTATATTTCTAAGATATATGAAGAGACGAAGAAACGGCCCCGCTATATTATTCAGGAGCTGAAGAATCTCGATGACGCAAAAATTCCAGATACGGAATGAGATGTTCAGGGAAAAACTGCGCGGTAAATATCTGAAGCTGACGAAGAAGTATCCGTGGTTCATTCAGTTTGCCAAATATCTGTTAATCGGCGGCGGCACGGCGGCGGTGGAGTTTGTGCTTTTTGCGGTTCTGTCCGGTATTATTCCGATATCACCGGCCAACGTTATCGCTGTGACATTAGCGACTGTGGGGAATTTCCTTCTGAATGGCCGGTGGGCTTTTCGCCAAACCAGGAATATCCGGCGATCCGCGGTGCTGTATTTGATCCTTTTTGGCTTAAATCTGCTGTTCGGCACGCTGACCATCAAGTTCCTTGTGGAGGTTTTCGGTGTTTCGAAGGCCTTGGCTAAGCTGGGAACGATGGCTTGTATTGTGTGCTGGAATTTTATTTTGTATCGCAAAGTGGTGTTTGCGTGAGGCGGACGCAACCTCAAGACACCTTGAAGCTCTTGACAAGCGTTAGCAGCGCTTCAGTGTTATGTCTGCTCTGTTGTGCCGTGTTGACGACTTCACCGGCTTCTTTCCTTATGTTGTTCAATTCCTCGGAAATATCAGATGTTTTCTGGAGGCTTTCTTGAGTCGCGCTCACAATACGTGTGATCAGCTGCAGCATTTCTTGAACCGAAGCCAGGAGCTCTTCTGATGTCCCGCTAAAATCAGTAATAATATTATTGACGTTGCCGGCGTCACCGGAATATTGTTCTGTAGCGCTCAGCATCTGGTTGTAGTCCTTCATAACGTCCTCGGAAAGGAAACGCAGAATCTCCTGTCCGTTGGCTGCCAGGTTCCCCACAGCTTCTGTAACCGACCGGGCCATATCCTGAATCTTCATGGCGGCTTCTCTGGCGGCAAAAGAAAGCTTCCGGACTTCGTCCGCGACCACCGCGAACCCTGATCCGGCCGAGCCTGCGTGTGATGCCTCAATGGAGGCGTTTATCGCCAACATATTCGTCTGTTCAGCTATTGACAGGATTTCTTTGGAAAGATCAGAAATCTGATTAACCGACTCTGAATTTGTGATAGCAGTCTCCAGTTTTGACGTCGTGGTCTGAGAAATCAGGACGGAGCGCTCATAGGAACTATCAAAGACATTCTTCAGACCAGCGGCGCGATTATGGATGTCATTGGTCACGCGACTACCGTCTTGACTGCGTGCGGCAATGTTTTCCGCTACTTTCTCCACATGACT
Organism: Peptococcaceae bacterium; assembly: GCA_009783315.1. Classification (GTDB taxonomy): domain Bacteria; phylum Bacillota; class Desulfitobacteriia; order Desulfitobacteriales; family Syntrophobotulaceae; genus WRJI01. Next base: position 8,249 of record WRHI01000092.1, on the reverse strand, counting down.
GGTGTTCTCCCGGATGCTTGTCACCATAGTCGCGGTATTTGCGAAATCGTTGCTTAGCTCGGTTGTTGTGGAATTGATGACCCCAATATCCGCGTCAAGTCTGTTCATGGTCTCTTGCATATGGCTAAGCCGTTCTTCAACCAGAGATGTCTGCTTGGTTACCTGGATAACGATCTTCTGGATATTGGCAATAAAGGTGTTGATAAAGTCCGCCATAATTGCCAGCTCGTCTTTGTTGTCAAGGCTGATGCGCTGGGTGAGATTACCTTCACCCTCGGCAATATCTGCCAGAAGATCGGTCATGTGGTTGAGTTTCCGCGTCAGAATTCTGCGTATAGCCAAGAAGATCGTGGCCGCGAAGAGGGTGCCGACTATGGCCAGAAGCACAATTTGTTGTGTGAGCAGTTTTGACATCAGGCTACCCAGTATTTGCTGGGGTTTTCCGGAAAAGAGGATCCCAACAACACGGCCTTCTGTGTTGGTGATGGGGATATAGACCGTGCTGTATTCCTGACCGTTTATCATATTCTTCCCATAATAATTCTGTCCGCTCCAAACCACGCTTTCGATTTCTTTGTTGTTGAGGTCGGTTCCTGTGAGGCGTTTGCCGGAAGGGTCGGTAATTGTTGTCGATACGCGGGTTGTTCCAAGAAAAACGGTTACATCATTGCCAAGAGCTCTCTTTTTCTCATCAACAAAAGATTCGCCCACTAAAGAATGCCCTAGCACAACTGTGCCCACAAGATTTCCTTGGTTGTCTCTGACCGGCGTGGAAGCCAGAACCGAGAACCCGTTGTGGGCTTTCTCATCAATACCGCTGAAAGATTCTCCCCTCAGCGCACTGGCAACGGCGATATCCGTTGCGAGGGATATGCCATAAATTCCCGGGTTTGAGGTTTGGCCAATGAGCACTCCGTCACTATCAGTGGCCAGCATATAGTCGAATCCCATACTTTCAAGGGCCAGTTTGCCAAGATCAACAAGACCGGCTGAGTCTTCCAGCCTGATAGCGCTGATAAGGCGCGCTGAGTTTTCGAACCATTTGCATGCCGCGGCCAGATCCTGTTCCAGTGTCATAAAATCATTACTGAGAGCTTCCGCGTTCGCCCTGATTTCATCGTTCATGTAACCGGGGATGACATTGTTCAGACCGACAAAGACGCCGACACAAGCAATGACAATAAAAAGAACAAAGGAAGCTATAAACAGTAAAGTAATTTTGTTGGATATATTGAACTTCACTAGCACTTTCCCCCTTTCATGTTAGAAGTTCATCTTGCTGTTTTCTAGCTTATGTAGCAGAATTGACGGTCATCCAAAGAGTTGACTACAGATATTGCCAATTACCCTAAACAATGCCAATTGTCCATTGGTCTACAGGCTGAAGGATAGCGGCCTTGTCCATTGTCAATTGTCCATTGTCAGCGGCGCTTCTCGAAAATCATAGATGACACCGTTGGCAACTTGTTTGATGGTTTCCCAATGTCGCGCTGATGCTTCATCATAGACGCCGTAGACGATCATGCCAGTGCTTTTTGCGCTGCGGATGGCTTGTAGGATGTCTTCAAACACGACGATGTCGCGATAGTGCCGGGCGGGGATTCCCAGACGTGTGGCGGCGAGGATATAGATGTCGGGGCTGTTTTTGCCGTGGGCGGTTTCGTCTGCGGAGCAGATGGCGTCGAAGAGAGGGGTGATGCCGTGTCGGTCCAGAGCAGGGGCGGAGAGAACATGAGGGAGGCTGGTGGCGATGGCAAGTTTGACACCGGCGGTTTTGAGTTTGTGCAAGTATTCTTTGGCGTAGGGTTTCATCATAACGGTATGGCTGTAAGCGTGCAGGGCCAATGCTTTCCATTCGGCAATGAGAGTGTCCGCGTCTTCGGCCAGTGCGAATCTTTGTATGGTATACACGGCGGCTTCCCGTATACTCAGAGAGGCGACAGTGTCGGCGTAATCTTCGGGGACGGTGACGCCGCGCCGTTGTAAAAACGCGGTGTCCAGTTGTTCCCACACCTGCAGAGAATCAAGCAGAGTGCCGTCAAGATCAAATATGCATGCTTTCATTGATTTACTGCCTTTCCGCCGCTTTCCCGCGCAGGATTGTTTCTTTGATGTCGCTGGCGGCGCGTTCTATGTCAGGTTGGGCCAGGATGGCTGATACGACAGCCATGCCGTCGGCGCCGCAGCCTGACAATTGGGGGATGGTTTGGAGGGTGAGGCCGCCAATAAGGACGAGGGGGAGGCGGATATGCCGCCGTATGCGCTGATATTCGGTCATGGCTATAGTTGCGGCATCCGGTTTGGTTGGTGTGGCGAACATGGCGCCTATGCCCAGGTAGTCGGCTTGAGCTTGGGCGGCGGCTTGGGCTTCTGCCAGGGTATGGGCGGATACGCCCATGATTTTGGTAGGGCCGATCAGGGTCCGGATGACGTGGGCGGGGAGATCGTGTTGACCGATGTGAACGCCTTCAGCGTCGACGGCCAGGGCAATATCGACGCGGTCGTTGATAATGAGAGGGATGTTGTAGGCGCGGGTGAGAACCCGCAATTCTTGGGCTTGATCATAGAATTCCCGGGAGGAAGCGGTTTTTTCACGCAGTTGGACAAGGGTACAGCCGCCTTTGATGGCGCTTTCGACAGCTTTTGTGAGTGTCGGCGCGTTCATTTGGCTGCGGTCTGTGACGAGGTAGAGTGTGTAGTCTATTCTAGGTCTCATTATTCCGTTACCATGGGGTATATGTCGTCGACGTCGTCATATTCCTGTTGGTCTTCTGTGCTGACATCAAACGGGAGATCCTGAAGCTTCGCCATCATGTCCGTGGACATAAAATGATAATTGGCGTTAAGGTTTTTCAATCCTGTCAGTTTATTCCTGGCATCCAGGATCATACGGCCTCCTTTGTCGGTAAGGGAGCCCATGGAGATATCAAGGGTTTCGAGCTGGGGCAGGATGTCGCTGGCCAGCAGCATAGCCACAATGTCGTCTTGTTGGCCGCTGTTGACGAACCCCAGTTCTCTCAGGTTCGGAAAGAGACTTCTCCGGGCCAAAGCGGTCAGATCCTTGAGTGTGCAGGTGAGTCCGTAATCGGCGACGCCCATGTAGAGGATGAGTTTTTTGAGGTTGGGCAGTTTGGCTTTTTGCAGTTGGGCCGGGATGGTTTCAGGAAGACCGCCGCAGATGATTTGGAGTTCTTCCAGGGAGGCGTGATCGATGGCGTCGCCTAAGGACAGATTGTCGGCGCCTTTTATTTTCAGAGTTTTCAGCCGGGGCAGAGCCTTGAGCAGATCTCCGTACCGGTCGGATTGGATGATCCAGGATATTTCGCATTCGTCGTATTCCATATCGCCAATAAATAAGGATTCGATGTGCCGAAATTTGTCCGGGTTCTCGATCATCATGATCAGAATGGCGTCGGGGTTGTTTTCATAGCTGCCGCCCCAAGCGCCGACGACAATATGTTTGAGGGCGGGCAAGTCTCCGTCGGCGAGTATTTTTTGGGCGAGGGCTTCAGGGGTTTTGTCATAGTCGATTTCGTAATAGTATTTTTTCCCTTGCTGATCGGGGAGCCAGGCGGCGAGGGGTTCCGTGGCAGATTCTTGTTTGGTTTTGGATCCGGTTTTGTGGCCGGTCTTGGCTCCTTTAGAAGGCGCGAGCAGTGCCCATGAAAACGCGCCTAGCAGAGCAACAATGAAAAGTACGATGTTTCTTGGGGTTCGTAGACTCCCGTCGTAAATCATGAGTCCCACAACAGTGGCAACACATACAGCGACCGCGATGAGTCTCAGCTTGGGTCCGCGGGCAACCAGCGCTAGAATTACGCAGATCACCAGCACGACAAGGATTGCTACTTCTGTCGGGTTTGGCAGAACCATTTTCAGAGCTCCTTTCTTGAGGGGAAAACCGTTAATGAGAGCGAATAATCTGACTTAATGAGGAAGAAGCGATTTTATTATATCATATTCTTATTCTGTTGTTTTTTGTGACAGATTGTATTACAATGCCCATGATGGGGGAGTGCTGATGAAGTCGCTGAATTCGTTCAATAGGCAGTCCCTGAAGGAATTCCTCAGCGGAGTCATAAGCGTAATCGGGCGGAGGCGGCGTCTTTGTCTGCTGTTGCCTTATTTGTTTTTGGCTTTGTGCGCGTTGGGGTTCCATTTCTATGCTGTAAAAGTCTTGCCGTCGGGGCTTTATTTTGCTGTTATGAATTCGGACAGCGTTCATCAGTATCTGCCTTTTAACAGTTTTTTGTTGGAGACTTATGCGAAGGGGGAGTTTTTTTGGAGCTGGAGTGCCGGGCTGGGTGGGGATATTTTTGCCGGGTTCAGCCATTATTTTACCAGCAGCCCGTTTTTTTATCTGGAGCTGTTGGTCAGGATGGCAGGGAGAGGGTCTTGGGATTTTGCCGGGATTCTGATCTGGAAGCTGTTTTTTTCAATGCTGAAACAGTTTCTGGCGATGGCGTTCTTATATAAGCTTTTGCGTTATGAGGGAAAAAGGGTGTTTCTGGCTTTGCTGGGCGCGTTGATTTATGGGGGCGGCTTGTATTTTCTGCGCTATGGCATCTTTTTTGACAATTTTACTGAGGCGTTGGTGTGGGTTCCTCTGACTGTCCTTGGTATTCGCAGGTATCAGATGGAGAGAAAACCAGTTGTCTTGGTTGTTGGCGCGGCTTTGAGCGCTGCGACCAGCTTCTATTTTGGGTTCATGAGTTTTGTTTTGTATGGTTTGTATGTTTTGGTTTTTGTGGTGGATTGGGGCAGTCTGGTGAATCGGGCAAGTTTGGTGAATCGGGCGAGTCTGGTGAATCGGGGCAGTCTGGTAAATCGGGCAAGTCTGGTAAACCAGATTAAGCTGCTGAGGAATTATGTTTTGCTTTTTGCGCTTAGTTTGGGGGTGGGAGCGGTGTTTTTCCTGCCCAGTGTGCTCATGTTTTTGGGGTTGGATAGGACGAGTCCGGATTTGCCGCCGGAGCCGTTGAGTCTGAATTTTTTTCTGAATATGCCGAAGGATCTGTTTTTGGGGGGGTCGTCTTTTGCTTTTCCGCTGCTTTGTTTGCTGGGGTTTTTCTGTTCTTGGAAACTGATGAGCGCTATCCAAAAACGCAAAACCGTTCTTGTGGGGATTTTTATGGTGTTCTTCCTGACGCCGTTTTTTTATATGTTTTTTAATGGGTTCGCCTATTCTTCTTCGCGATGGTACTATTTGATTTCGTTTGTTGTGGCTTATGCCGCGGCGGATTGGCTGGAGCATTGCCTGGACAACAAGCGGTTCGGCGTCATGGCTTTTGGCGTCGTGGCTGTGTTGTGGGGGGTGGCGGTATGGTTTAGCTCCGGTCCCAATATTGTGTCGGAGTTTGGTTCTGAATTCGGCATTCCGAAGTGGGTGTACGCGTTTTTTAGTTTGGCGGGGCTGGCCGTGGTTATGGCAGCGAAGTATATCCGTCGTCCTGTTCTTAGGCAAGCCGGTAAAGGAGCTCTTGTTTTTTCGGTTTGCCTGTTTCTGGGAATCATCCATTATCATCATTTTTCAGTTGATTTCTTTTTCATAAAAGCGGAGGAGTTTGGGCGCAGCGAGGTGAATGGGTTGGCGGAGCGGCAAGTTTTTGCCGGTTTGAAGCCTGGAACCGATGAGTTTTATAGGGTGGATTATTACCGGCCTTTTCATGAGAACAATCCGCTGACTTATGATTATTATGGTGTGACCACTTATAACAGTATGCTACAAGGAGATTTGAGCCGGTGGGCCAAACAGAAGGCGAATATTAGGGGCGATTTTGTGGGGCCGAGCCGCCTGGGAGGGTTGGACGACCGGTTGTTTTTGCAGACGCTTTTCGCTGTTCGATATAAAGTGGTTGCGGCGGGGGAGACTTATTTTAACCCGTTTTTTGAGAAAGTGGCTGAGCAAAACGGGTATCAGATTTATGAGAACAAGAGTTTTCTGTCTATGGGTGCTTGGTATGATTATGGTGTTGACAGCGATTATTATAATGGGTCTAATGTGGCCGGCCGTGATGCCATGTTGCTGATGGGGGCGGTGACGGAGCAGAGGATCGATGGGTTGCCGTATCTGGAGCCACAGCCGGATACTGTGGAAATTGAGGTGCCTTGGCAGGATGCTGTGTATTGGAATTGTGGTTTTGACGGCGGAATCTTATCCGTGGGAGAGGAGGCTGAGTTTCTTGTGCCCCTTGGGAAGCCGAAGGCGGGAAGCGAGGCCCAGGATGAGGGAAGTGGGATGTGGGATGACGAGACGTCGGGTGAGCTGCTGGTTACCTTTTATCTGAAGTCTGTTTCGGGGAAGGGGTTCTTGCTTGATGTTAATGGCCGCCAAACGACCAAGTTGAATTACGCGTTTCCGTATAATTATGATTTTGATATCTTTACGTTTCGTTTGGATGGAGGCACTGAGGAAGTCAGGATTAAACTGCCTCCCGGTGAATATGTGTTGGAAGATTTTCAGGTCTTTATGAATTTCTATACGCTTTACGCGGATCGGGTTGCGCAATTGAACAGGTATTCCCTGGAGGACTTGTATGTCCATGGAAACGTGGTCAAGGGTACGATTGCCAATGACAGCGATGGTATACTGGCGCTGAGTGTTCCTTATTCCGCCGGCTGGAAGGCTAAGGTTGATGGGAAGCCAAGGGATATCGTCAAAGTTAATGATGTTCTGTCAGGGTTGTTTCTGACGGCGGGGAGTCACACCATTGAACTTCATTATGTGACGCCGGGGTTTTGGCTGGGGTTGATTGTTTCAGCGGTGTCGACGGGTATTTTGGTGTTCTTGTTTTTTTGGCGAAATTGTATTACAATGCCCATAAGCAGAAGTGGGAGGAAAGCATAATGACAGAAAATGTTTTCTTGCTTTGTTACGAAGATGACCCAGATGCTTTGATTGGCGGTTTTTGCGCGTATTTTGGCGTTGATCCCGCCGCCGCCGATAACACACTGCGGCTGAAGAATGGCGCGGTGGAAATGAATATCGGGGTTGTGACACAGAAATCCAATGAGCGGTTTATCAAAGAGCAAAAGGAGGCTGTCTGGAAACATTTTCATGCCGTGCCGTCGGCGGACAGCACCCTGAAACTGAACATACTCCATCAAATTGCTATGTCCCGCAGTTTTATCGCGGTCAGATATTCTTTTGAAACCGATGAGGATAAAAGTATTATTGATCAATCGCTGCGGGATTTGTTCAAACCTTTGCGGGCGTTGGTGCTGGCTGACGACGGCAGCGCTTTGCTGAATACGGATTTCCAGATTGTTTTTGACAATCACGGCGAGTCTCAGGGTGGGTCTTTTGTGCCCTTTGCCCGTCCCGACGCCGATGCTTTTTTTGCTGCGTCGGATCCGCAAAAGTTGGCGCGGCGCAACAAGAGTCTGGCCAGATTGCGACAGAAGAATATTTATTCGCTGGAATATCTGCCTTTGCTGCCGAATCAAAATGAGTGCGTGTTAAAACCTTTGGAGGAGATGGCCGGGCGGGCGGTTTGCCTGTTGACGGTGGCGCTTTTTTCGGAGTGTTTGGCTAAGGGGTCGCTAAAGGAAGCCCAGAGTCTTGTGGAGAATGTGAAGCGGAGTTTTCAGTGCGAGCGGTTTTTTTCGCGGAAAGAGGTAGCGTTTTTGCAGAGCGAGACGCCGGGGGAAAACGTGGTGAGTTTTTCTTGGCAATATGAAAACCTTTTGGTTATGGAATGGGCTATGGGTTTTGTGGACAGACTGGAGTTTCCCGGGGAGGGCTGTGATGTTTCCGGGGTGTTTGGCGTTATGAACCGATTTAATTCTTTGGCCGAGGTGACACAGCAGGCACACCCCCGTTCTCTGGATGAGATTCTTGATGAAGCGGACTTTGCCTACAGACTGGATTGGGCTTGTGTTGACGCCCGTGTCAACGGGTTGGCTGCGCCGGCTGGTGTGGCGCCGGGTGTTGTGATGGAATGGCATAAGACTTTGAAGTGGCTTATTTCGGCTTCTGATTGGGATGATGTGGATATTTCGACGTAACTTTGGTCGCGGGAGAAGCCGGGCGAACGGCGGCACGCCGGGGCTCGGCGGGCGGGGTGTGAGGCGCGTTCGCCAAGCCGTGCTCCGTGTCGGCGCGGTTCTAAGACCTCTATGCAGAAAGCGCAAAAGTGTGTCCTGAAGTGAGTTTCGCACCGAAAGGAGGGAAAGCGCGGAAGTCACATGCTTTGTAAGAGATGAGGGCAGGCCCTTCGGAATCGACATTCAGGTGTAGGTTCCAAACC
>WRHI01000091.1 GCA_009783315.1 Peptococcaceae bacterium | reverse complement strand
TTACGAGCCCACATAATATCCATCTCCATTCACCATTCGGTTGCGGGAGAACCCCGCAGTGGATATTTCTATTTATTTTTTTGTCCCTTCCTGCACTTTTAAAATATGCACCCAGGAAAACATACATTGAAGATCCTTAGGAGTTTTGTTATACTTTTTTTGATGACACCCCATAGGTTATGAAAAAGAAGGAGAAGGCGCCGATCATGAAAAAAGCCATGCAGCTGATCAGAAACCCTATTGTTTTTGTTCTGCTTAATCTGATTGTCTATGCTTTTTATGGGGTGCTTACGGGTATTTCGCTTTTCCCCGCTGTATTGACTGTTGCGGCTTTTGCTCTGATCCCTGCCACTTATAATGTCGTGCATTACGCTCTGCTGGCCTTGGGCTTGGGGTTGTCTGTTTTTGTGTTTCTGCTTGCGGGATTGTTTGTTTTTGGTTTGACGGAGCGGTTGCTGACCCTTGGGTTCAAGCCCGGAACATACACCGTTAATTCAGCGGTCTTCGCGCGCTGGCTCATCTATGCCGGCGTCCATTCCTTGTGTTTGCATATGATTCTGCCCTTCGTTTGTGGTTCCGATTTTATTAAAGTGTATTTCAGGATTGCCGGATGCAAGTTTGGTCGTAATAAAGCGACAGGGTGAAAAAACAGATCCCTCCGGCATTCAGCCCAACGCCCATGAGGGTGAGGCGGCGGAAAGGAATCAGTATTGACGGAAGCTGTTTTACTGATTACTGAAGATGATGCGTTTCGCGATGAGTATGATTACCTAAAGAGGTTTGTTTCATCCGATAAACGCGCCCGGCTGGAGAGGTTTCATTTTTTTGCGGATGCCCAGAGGTCTTTGTTGGGAGAACTCCTTGCCCGGGTTCTGATATGCGAAAGAGCCGGACTTAATAATGCGCAACTGGTGTTTGGCGTCAACCCTTATGGGAAACCCGTTCTGGAAAATGACCGGCACATCCATTTTAATGTTTCGCATTCGGGCGGATACGTTGTTTGCGCCATTGACGACGTGCCCGTGGGCGTTGATGTTGAAGGCATTAATAAGGACAACACAGAATTGGCCAAGAGGTTCTTTGCCCCTGACGAGATAGATTATATAGTTCAAGCCTCGACTGAAGAGCAAATGGTGCGGTTCTGCCGGATCTGGACACAAAAAGAAAGCTGTATTAAGCGGGAAGGCATGGGCCTTTCCAAGAGCCTGTCGTCTTTCAGTGTGTTGAAGGGGGAAGAAGAAGGGCTGTTCTATCATTTGGTTTTTCACAATCATGAGGCGGTTTGTCATATCTGCTCAGAGAAAAGGGCTTTACCTGTCTGCAAAATTCTGGATAAAGTCGATTTTTTGGCCAGGGCTCATGTTCTGCGGGTATAAGGCCCCAAACCATGCCTCACGACTTGCGCCAACACTATATAACGTCGCTGTTTGTATCACTCAGGATTTTCGCTAAATGTGCGCGCAGCGCCGGAATCTCACCGGCTTTGCAGAGGACGTTTTCGATGGTTATCGTTCCTTCTTGAGCATAGACATTCAGGAAAACATGGCGGTTCGGAGACTCCGCCGCCATATCCGGCGGGGTGTCCGGAAGGATAGCCTGAGATCCGTACAAAACGAGCATGTTCAAAGCTTGCACGTCCAATTGTTCCAATATCAAGGATTCGGTAAGCAAAGCCGTGGCGCGGGGATAGCGTTCTCGCAGCGCCATGCTGTGCAGCAGGGAGCAGATGTTGACGCGGTGTTCACGTACATAGGGCAGAACGCGCTGCCGGGCGGCGGCGAAGGGTTCGTCATCCTGCCACACAACCGGCACAAGATCAATGAATTCACCAATGCTGTCCGAAAAATTGCAGCCTTTGTAATTGCGGGCGGAGCTGACAAGGAGCAAGGGAATTGATCCGGTCGGCTGCGAAAAGCGCAGCGCCTCCGCGCAGAGACGTTCTCCCAGCGTCAGAAGGTTGTTGGGAGACGCGCCATGGGTATCCTGAGCCTCCCTAAGGGGGAAGGAGAGTGTGGCGTGTGTCCGGGCGTTTTCTGCCGTTTGCCGTGCCGAACGCTGGGTTGACACGCAATTATGGAAGCGTTCCAGGTCAAGCTCACGCACAAGATCATCGTCCGAGGGGCCGTCTGGTCCCTGCAGGACAAAAGCCTCGTAGTCCGCCATGCTGCCGGCGTGGGTAACGGGTGCTGCATCCGGTTCCGCGTACAGCGCCCGCAGCCGCCGTGCGAACACTTCATTGGAAAAGCCGTCAAAAACCAGATGAGATACCGGCATGAGCACGAAAAACCGGTCCGGTTCCGTTTTGGCGCACAGAAGGCGGTGGACGCAGAGAAAATTGTCCGTATAGGCGTCCACTGTTATATAGGGCGTCGCCGCACGGAAGGCCAGCTGCTGCAGCGCTGCGGATCGTTTACCGGGATCGAGCATGGAAAGGTCAACAAAAGGAACAATATCCGGTTCGCCTTGCCGTTGGCGTTGCCGGCCTGCGGGAAACGAGGAGTGGGCGTCGCTGTTCAAACAGATTTCGCTGCGCAAGATGGGGGTTTCGTCCAAAAGCCGACGCCATGTATTCAGGAAACGGTCGGCGTCCCAAGGCGCCTGGATTTCCGCTGCTCCTAATGCTCCCAGGACGCCCATACGGGCGGAGGCTTGCTGGCTCACAGAGAGAGGTTTTTCCTCTGTCAGAGGGCCGTGGATTTCGTATGCCTCCCAAGGGCGCTGTTCGAGGTTCGGTGTTCGTGGTTCGTGGTGCGAGGGGGCAGAATCGGAGGGGTGTTCGAAGTTCGGTGTTCGAGGTTCGTGGCTTGAGGAGTGGGAGGCGGGGGGCTGGGTTGAGGTTAGGCGCGCTGACGCGTCCGCCACAATCTTTTCCACAGTTCTTAGGCCAAAGACGTCCCGGACTGAAACGGCGAGATCCAGGGCGCCAAGCTGTGACGAGATCTGGATTGCTTTGATTGAATCTCCCCCGGCTTCAAAGAAATCCTGATCTATGCTCATCTCTGTCAAACCGAGTGCCTTTCGAAAGATTTCGAGGGCTTGTGTTTCTATATTGTTTCGAGGCGGTTTTATGTCGACCGCCTGGGGCGTGATGGCGGGAAGCAACCCTCTGTCTGCTTTGCCGTGGCGGTTCATGGGGATGGCGTCAATCTGCGCGAATAGAGCCGGAACCATGTACGACGGGAGTTTGTGTAGGAGAGCTGTGCGCAGGGTTTCCATATCCAGTTTTGCTGTGCCGGTGACGTAGGCGTGCAGAGCAAAGCTGCCCGCCGCGTCCGAACGGGCGGCGACGACCGCGTCAGTAACCTGAGGCAGGGTTCGCAGCGCGTTTTCTACGTCGCCGAGTTCCACACGGTAACCACGAACCTTAACTTGGTCGTCCATCCGTCCCAGATATTCGACGTTACCGTCCGGCAGCCAGCGGGCCAGATCGCCTGTCCGATACAGACGCCCGGTGGCGAAGGGGTTGTCGGTAAAGCGTTCCCCTGTGAGTTCTGGGCGGTTCAGATAGCCGCGCGCGAGGCCGGCGCCGCAGAGACAGAGCTCCCCTGGGATGCCGGCGCCACAAAGACGGGTTCCTTGCAGGATAAAGTTCTGGGTGTTGGGTATCGGTTTGCCGATCGGGATGGTTTCCGGTACGGCAGTACCAGGCTCATACCACCAAAAGTGGCTTGCGACAGTTGCCTCTGTCGGTCCGTAGGCGTTCCAATATGCGCCCCGGCGGGCTGCCCGCGTCACAATGTCGGGGGTTGCGGGGCTGCCGCCGGTGATCATCCGTTTCAGCCCTTCCAGTTTGCCTTGTCGATAATAATGGGGCGGCAGCAACGCGGCTGTTATGCCTTGTTCTTCCGCATAGATTAAGAAACGATCATTGTCCAGAATGACGTCTTGTTCAACCAGGATCAGCGCCGCGCCGTTGAGCAACGAGCAGAAGATTTCCCAGACAGAGGCGTCAAAAGTAAAATTGGAAAACTGCAGCAAGCGGTCCTCCGGGCTGATGCCGAGGGTGACGGCAGCGTGAGAAATGAGATTGATCAGGTTTCTGTGCTCGATCAGCACGCCTTTGGGCCGGCCTGTTGTCCCGGATGTGTAGATACAGTAGGCAAGATGTTCCGGCTTGTTCATAAGTGTTAAGGGGCCGGCGTCGTGGGCGTAGACGGATTGATCCAATAGGTCCAGACAGGGCACGCCGGGAAAAGAGACAGAGGCGCCGCCCAAGGATAGCATGACCTTAGGCGCGCTGTCCGTGCAGACAAAGCGTATGCGCTCTTCGGGGGTTTCGGGGTCAAGGGGCAGGTAGGCGCCGCCCGCCTTGATAATGGCAAGGATGCCAACAATGCACTCCGGCCGGCGGCGGCAAAACAGCGCGGCTAAGGTATCAGGGGCCACACCCAGTCCGCGCAGTGTGTGTGCGAGCCGATTGGATTGCTCGTCCAATTCGGCATAAGTCATGGATATGCCGTTCAGACATATCGCGGTCTTCCCTGGGTATGCCGTCGCGATCTCCCTGAAGACGGAGGAGACCGTCGCCTCAGAACGGGGCGCCGTGGGATCTGGCATCGCAGATGTGGCAGGAATCGTAGTCATGGCAGTACTCGCTGACCCAGGATCAACAAAACGGCTGAAGATCTCTGTATATTCTTCGCTGTCCAAACAAGACAGCTGCGCAACAGGCAGGTCCATGCCGGCGACGAAATTTAGGAGAAGGGTTCTATAGCGCCGAAGCAGCGTTCGCATATCCTCGTCGGCGTATTGAGAGGGGTCGTACAGAACTTCGGCGCGGATCGTGTCGTCGGACGAGGCGCGCAAGGATATGGGATAATTGGTTTGTTCCCGGCCCTGGGATAAGGACAACTCAAGGCCGGGCAGCGAGAGGCCGTTTCCGGATGCTTCGCCGGTGAAATAGTTTTCAAAAGCAAACAGAGTGGCAAACAACTCCGAACCCTTGCCGGGCGCGCACAGCCGCTGGATATCGGCCAAGGCGCAAGGACTGTGTTCGTCGCCGGCAAGGGACTGAGATTGCTGTTCGCGCAGCAATGACCGGGTTGTTTGTCCCGGCTGTGTTTGCAGGCGTACGGGCATGGTGTTGATGAACAGACCTGCCATAGTTTCGACGCCCGCTAAAGGGACGTCCCGGCCGGAAACGACTTTGCCGAACACCACGTCGTCCGTGTTGTTATAGTACTGTAGAAGGAGACCCCAAACTGTTGCGAGCAGTGTGCCAACTGTTGCCCCCTCTGCAGCCGCGACGGCAGCCAGACGCTGGCTGTCCGGCTCGGACAATGTCACAGTCTGCACGTGTACGGGCAACCCGTCCGGTGTGGGGGAAGGGATGCGCAGAGGGAGGATGCCCGCCGTATCTTTTGGTTCCGCCAGCAAGGTCTGCCAATAGGACAGATCTGCCGTGGTATCCCGTTCGTTTAGCCACCGGATATACTGGGCGCAGCGTGTGGAGGAACGGTTTCCCGCTACGGCGGCAGCTTCAAGGAGCGCCATGTCCTGATTCGCCATTAACGCGGCACCGTAACCGGCGAAATCCTTCATGATGATAGGCATGCTCCAGCCGTCCAGGATGATATGGTGGGCGGTCAGAATGAGCGAGCACTGGTCCTCCGCGAGACGCACAAGAGTCAGGCGCAGGAGGGGATCCCGTTCCAGATCGAAGCCACGGGCGATATCTTCTTTCTCCAATTGGGCCAGACGTCGCTGCTGCGCATCCGCGGGCAGACCGCGCAGGTCTGCCGCGCCAAAGGCGGCTTGGCGATCCGCCAGCAGAACCTGACGGGGTTTGCCGCTGGCCTTGGGCACGACAAAAGCTGTGCGCACCGCGTCATGCCGCAGAGAGAGCAGCCTGAGAGCGCCGCGGACGACCTCATCCGGCAGGAAACCCCGGACGGCAAATGTCTGCTGAAGAATGTATTGGCCGCTGTGAGGTTCAGCCAGGTGATGGTACAATATGCCCTGTTGGGTTGGCGTCAAGCCGTAAATGTTTTCGATTACGTGTTTGGAGGTCATTGCACGATCCTTTCTCTTGCGTACCGTAAACATATTATCATCCAAGTATGGGGCAAAAATCAAGGGCAGAAGCGGAAAGGTGTGTTCCAGTGCGCAGCGCCATTACCATCCAAGATCCAACAGCCAAGTGCTCAGCACCTGCTCCCGCTCCCGCAAAATAGAACCGCCCTCATATTTCCCCAGCGCCTTCTCTTTCTCGATCTGCCCGTCAATGATATACAACACCCGGTCGCAGGCAGCGGCCACACGGACATCATGAGTGACAAGCATGATTGTCGTTCCTTCACGGTTAACCCTGAGCAGTTCCTCCATGACCTCGTTGGAGGCTTTTTTATTCAAGCTGCCGGTAGGTTCATCGGCAAAGATCATCTTGGGAGTGTTTATAAGACTGCGGCAGATGCACGCCTTCTGCATTTCTCCACCAGAGATTTCGGTAATGTCGTGGGTCGCGATTTCGCCGATCTCCATCTTACTCATCAACTCGCGGCAACGCTCATCAATTTGCCGACGCGCTTCCGCCCCATTTGTGTTCGCCTGATACCCCAGCAGAAGAATGTTGTCCTCAACGGTAAGGTTCTTGAGCATGTACATATGTTGGAAAACAAACCCCATCTCTTTCAAGCGGATCTCAGATAGTTTCCTCTCTTTCAGACCGGCTATATCCCTGCCAAAAAAAATCACCTCACCGGCTGTCGGTCTTTCAATACTGGAAATCGCATGGAGCAACGTGGTTTTTCCCGCCCCGGACGGCCCCATTACCGCCGCCATCTCGCCTTGTTTAATGGTCATGCAGACGTTTTTCAGGACATGGTTCTGCCGTTTGCCTGCCACATAGGTTTTGCACAGGTTCGTTAACGCCAGAGCTGTTGACATGATTCCTCATCTCCTATCTATCTCTATGTCTTTTTTATCTCATGCGGAAAACCAATGTTATACGCATCTGATCACCGTCTGGAGAGGCAAAAGCGTCTCCGCCCATTAAGACACACAGCCGCCGGACGACGTACAGTCCCAGACCGTTACCGGGCTTACCAAGAGCATTTGAACCACGCCAGAAGCTCTTGAAAATATGAGCGGATTCCTCCGGAAGCAGGCTGTTGCCGCTGTTGGCGACAGTAACCAGCCGGCACCCTTCCTCCTGAGTGAATCCTATGGAAATATGCCTGCCATCCCCATATTTCATGCAGTTTTCCAGCAAATTACACAGGGCCTCAAACGCTCTGTCAGCATCCCCTTTTAACTGGCAATCGGTATAGGGCTCTATCTTGAATTGGGTTCTGGTCACTTTCATGCGCCAGCGGTAAGCCTCATCTGTACGCTTAATCATTTCGTCAAGATAAAACACACCGTCCTTCACGGGAAGATCAGGTATAGCCTCGGATATACCGGCTTGCAGCCTGATAACAAGGGACTGAATGTCCCGGGCCCGTTTGTCTATTATGCCGATCATTTCGTTTCTCTCTTCCGTGTCCTGAAAGAGGCCCTCCCGGAGAACTTGAGCGCTCAGCATAATGGCACCCAAAGGCGTCTTGATTTCGTGGGAAAGGGACAGGGCTGTCTGAGCCTTTTCCTTCTCAACGGCCAGAACCCGCCGGCGTTCAGAGAGCAGAGTTTCCCGCAACATATCAAGCCCCCAGAGAAACTGCCTGAAAAAATGGCTGTTGTGTTCTTGGAGGGGTGTTATAAGGTCTCCTTTGGCTAAAGTTTCCGGGAACGCTTTTAGGATATGCAAGGGGCGGATAACTGTATATCTAAGATAGAGCAAAAGCATCATGACAAAGGCGAACAACAGAAGAAAGACGGCGTTTTGCCGGAGCAGAAAAGCTCGCATGGGCTCATTGTCTTCTATGTAATAGAATTTCGCGTCCCCGATGAATTGGCTGTCATAGTACAGTGGCCGGACAAGATAGCCGCTGCCGTCAAAAAAACGCTGTCTGTCAGAGGGGGATACGGGCGATACTGACGACAGCACATCCATACTCTTGATGTGCCGGCAAGAAGAAAGGTCAGCCTCCGTAATCTCCCCCACAGCGCTGTATTTGTTAATCAGGCGATTCACTTCAACATTGTAGAGCTTGTCACCGTAGACATTCCCGCGCAAAAACGCGAGATCAGCAAGTGCTGCTCCGGCCGCGAAGACGGCCATAACAAGAATCATCAGGAGGTTGTAACGCTTCATATTGCAGATCGCCCTTATTCTATGTACTTATACCCGACGCCCCACACTGTGACAATGTGAGAAGGGTTGGCACTGTCTTTTTCGATTTTGTTCCTAAGCCGCTTAATGTGCACAGTCAGGGTGGAGGGATCCGAAAAACAGTCGCCCCACACATCATTCAGCAGAGTTTCTTTGCGTAACGCTCTGCCGCGGTGCTTGACGAGATAGCTTAGAAGAGCGAATTCCATCTGATTAAGCACCAGCGGTTCACCGGCAAGAGAGGCTGACCGTTCGTCAAAATCCAGATCCAATTCACCCGCAATAAGCCGGTTGCCTATGGGGGCGTCGCTGTAATGCCGCCGGTAAAGGGCGCCTATCCTAGCCCTGAGGATATCCATATCAAAAGGTTTCTCTACGTAATCATCGGCGCCAAGCCCCAGACCGGTGAGTTTGTCTTCTTTGCCGTCACAAGCGCTGACAATGATCAGCGGGATGTTGAAGTTGCGATGGATTTCGTTGCAGACAGAAAACCCGTCCAGACCGGGAAGCATAATATCAAGCAAAACAAGGCGCGCGGTGTGTTTCCGCAGGAATTCAAGCCCGGACTCTCCGCTGGGCCGGATCTCGCAAGTATAGCCGTCATTGCTCAATAAACGCACCATCAGGTCAGCTGTTTCTTGGTCGTCTTCAATGAGCAGAAGATCCGTCATGTTCCCACATCCCCTTCTTGTGAATACTGTCATTATAGCATGGGAGATTAGGAAAAAGAAAGATATTTGACGGATTTAATACTTTTTTAATAATTGATATGGTATTCTATGAGGGCGGGAGATGAAAGAGGGAGCGGCATAATGTTCTGGAAAGTTCTCAAAACAGACTTAAAGCGAAACAAGACGACGAACGTCATTCTCTTCATGGTTAGCGTTCTTTGCGCTGTGTTCATCACCGGCAGCGTTAACACCTTTGTTATGACCAACCGGGCACTGGCTAAGTTCGCCGAAATGTCGGGAACAGCCGATTATTACATGTATGTTGTTGGCGACGCCGATATCGCCGGCTGGGCGCGAAACAGCGAGCTGGTGACAGATTATGAGGAAATCAGTTTTCTGCGCCTGCAGAAAGGGGATATCTGGTTTGACGGCGATATCTTTTGGAATAACACGACAGAACCTTTGTTGACCATGCCCAGCAAGAAATATAATCATGTTTTTGATGAAGATGATAATATCATAGCTTCCGTCAATGACGGCGAATGCTGTATCCCGCGCGTGGCCGCCGATCGATACAAGATAGCCCCAGGCGATACCCTCGAGGTCACTATTAGCACAATCAGCAGGAGGCTCACTGTTGCGCACATTACCAAAGATTATGCTTTCGGTGCAGAGTACATGATGTTTGATCGGATCTTAGTTGGGGAGAAAGACTATGAGGACTTTGTTTCAGAGGCGGAGAGGATGAGTTTCCGGCAGCTATGCCTTGGTACAATTGACACGAATCATCTTATCAATGAAATAAAACGACTGAGTTTACTGACTACCACAGAATGGCCCGGCAGCCTTTTTGCAGACATGTATTATTTAGAAAATATGATATTACAAACTATTCCTGTTGTTTCTGTTCTCTTAATTGTCATCTCCTTAAGCCTGTTCCGTTTCAGCATTCGAGCCGTCATTGAGGACGACTACAGGGAGATTGGGGCGATGAAAGCCGTTGGCGTCGCAAACTCCGGCGTCCGCAGGGTGTATACCGCCAAATACCTGGCCATATCCCTTGTGGGGACGGTGTTGGGAACCATGCTGTCAATGCCCTTTGGCACTCTGTTGGGCGATCTGATGACGGAAAAACTCAGACAAAACATGGTGATCAACAACGCCGTCCAACCCTGGGAATTGAGCGTGATATGCGCGGTTGCCATTGTCATGATAACGATGCTGCTTATCCGCTTGGCTGCCGGCAGGGTCAATAGAATCAGCGCCATTCAGGCCATCCGCCGGGGTTCATCAGGAAGGAAACTCAGAAAGAGGCGGCGGCTTCACCTCAAAGGCAAAGCACAAAGGGGTGTGACGGCGCCGTTCTTCATGGCGCGCAATGACATCATATCTTCTCTGCGAGGTTACATGATTATTTTTGTCACACTGGCAGCCGGGCTCTTGCTGACGATTCTGTCCCATAACGTCCTTTCGACAATAACGGATGATAAGACGATGCTGCCGTATTTGGGGATAGGAGCTGCGGATGCTTACGCATACCCTGCGGAATTGTACCGGGCTGGCAACGGATTGCGTGATTATGACATGGTGATTGATTATGTGACGAATCTGGAAAGACAATGCAGCTATAATGGGGTGAATATCAAGGTAAACGGGAATTTCTTGTTTGCATCAAAGGTTTACGGGGTGAATGATTACAATCAAATTTCCGCTATAGCTTGGAAGCAGACCAATGACCAGGCTGCGGAGGTGATCTGCTTGAAGGGGATGCCGCCTGTTTTGACCAATGAAATTGCCATAACAGAGACATTGATGAAGCAACTGAATGTCCGACTTGGTGATAAAGTGCACATGTGTTTTGGCGAAGATGACAGAGAGTATATTATAACCGCCTCGTTTGAGCTCCTGATAAGTACCGGCGACGGCGTAATCCTTTCGCCCAAGTTTTACCCTGACATGAACTATTGCTACAATGTCAACTATCTCCGGTTTGCCTTTGGCAGTCGTGATGATATCGGCGGTCAAATCAAGAAACTGAAAGAAACGCTGCCGGAGCTGGACTTCTTCACAGCGGACGAGATTACGTACCAATTAATGGGAAATACCATAGATTCCGTGAAATGGATGATCGGGATATGCGTTGTCCTTGGCATGGTTATGACACTGCTGGTGGTGTTCTTAATCAGCCATACACTCCTGGCGAAAGACAGCGGCGCGATTGCCCTGTTGAAATCTCTTGGATTTTCCCAGTGGTCGCTGCGACTGTGGCAAACCGCCAGAATTGCGACGATCGCCCTGACCGCCGCGCTCTTCGCGGTGATGCTGTCTTTTCCGTTGACCCCGATGATTAGCAAAATAATCTTCGGTGCGGTAGGCGCGGAGAATTTGCCTCCCGCAATCAGATTAACCTATATCGCTGGGGTTTTTCCCGGCATGTTGATTGTTACCGCTGTTTCAACGGCCTGGTTTGTATCCCGCGGTGTCAAAAGGATCGATAAGCGCGGTGTAAGCGAGTTGAAATAAGTCGTTGTACGGTATTCTCGATTTTTCATCTTGCCAAGAAAGATTTAAGAAAGATTTAAGAAAGATTTAAGAAAGATTTAAGACTTTTTTAATAAATTTTTGAGGAATTCTGTGATATTCTGAGGTTATTAGCGAAATGACGAGACGAGTGAAAAAACGGGCATACAATATCGTTCGCCCGGCAAAGGAACTCATAATCAGACGAATAACACGCAATGTGGTTCAAAATCAAAGGAGGAAAAAAAGAGATGACAACAAAAGAAAACCAATCCCCGAAACCGAACCAATGGAGAACCCCCGTAGCCTTCATCCTGATCCTAGCCGTCATTTTCAGTGTGAGCGCGCCCCAAGGGCCCCTCTTCGCGGAGGACATCATCCCAGCCATGCCGCCACCGGTATTGGAAGGCAACATAACCGATAACGAGACCTCCGACCCGCCGATCCCAGAAGACGAGAACATAGACGTCCTTCCTGAAGAAGGCGAACCCGCGGAGGACGACCTCATCGACGGCATAGCCGGCATCATGGCCCTGGAAGATCCCCTGAATCCGGACGACCCGGACCCGGAGGATCCCCTGGATGAAGATCTATTCCCCCCGATCATAAACAGCTATAATCCGTATATGAGCAACCCCTTCTCCGACGAAGTTGGCGACCTCATCGGCGTCGACACCATCACCGGCGCCTTCACCACCGAAAGCACCGACATAGAACTCTACGGCGCGTCAGAACTGGCCTTCACCCGCATCTACAGCTCCCTCAACGCCGAAGACGACGTTCCTGTTAACGGCGTCCTAGGCTACGGCTGGAGCCACAACTACGACTACCGCGTCAAAGAGACCGACAAAAGCACCATCCTCATCACCCCGGGCAACCAAAAACTCGCCTTCCCCAAACAACCTGACGGCACCTACGCCAAACCCCCCAACGCCGACTTCACCCTCACCAAAACAGCCGACGGCTACATCGCCACCTACCGGGACAAAACCCAATACCATATCAACAACAAAAATCGCTTGGTTAGCATCACCAAACTGAACGGCGACAAAACGACCTTGGTATATAACGCCGACGACACCCTCAAGACCGTCAGCAACCGCAGCGGCACCCTCACCTTCGCTTACACAGGGGGCAAACTAACCAGCGTCACAGACTCCACATGCCGCAAAGTCACCTACGCTTACACAGCCAACGGCATCAATTACACCGACATCGACAAAAACGTCTTCCAATACAAATACGACAGCAAAAACCGGCTCATCCAGATGTACGACTTCAAAGCCGTCTTCTACATGGAACAAGCCTACGACGACAAAAAC
>WRHI01000090.1 GCA_009783315.1 Peptococcaceae bacterium | reverse complement strand
TATCCTGATCTCAGCTAAAAACAGAGTCATATTTACGAGGATATTTTGCGTTTGTCAAGGCAGACGACGAAGGCGGGCTGGTTGCCCGACAAGGAGGATAACGCAGACAGACGGAAAATAGACCGTAAAGATGGCTCTGTTTTTAGTTGAGATTAGGATAAATATGCACCCAGTGTTGGCAGGGGCGTAGATTTTCGAGATTTTCAAAGTGACCTATTTTCGAGGTGTCCATAGGCGAGCCATGTTTAATAATGCTACCCCTTCCCACAAATTGCTGATGCTGGTATAATAATGCCTGAAGATTGGAAACATTCCGGTTATTTGTTAGAAGGTGGCATCAGAACACTTTGCAACGCGTTTCTTCGCATTTCTTCCGCATAAGATAAAATCTGCTTGGAACACTAAAGGAATGATGAGCTCTGATAAATCTTATATGTCGTATTCCGATGTCCTGGAGCAAATGGCTTCCCGTATTTCTGCCCTGAGGGAGCAGCAGGAGCAGGCGCAGCAGGAGGAGCAGACGCAGGAGCAGACGCAGGAGCAGACGCAGGCGCAGGCGCAGGAGCAGGCGCAGGCGCAGGCGCAGGAGCAAGCGCAAGAAGGGAACCATGTCCCGAATGCGCAAAGAACAGATCGGCAGCCGCTTGAGGAGGAGCTTCTGAATGATTTGATGCAGGATGTCCGGCAGTATGACGATGATTGGTTTGAGATGCTGGCGGTGGAAGACATGAAGATGTTTTTGGATGGGTGTTACATAGAAATAAAGGAAGGGGATGGAGTATGAACAAGCTGAGAATGGATGAGGTGGATGTCCAAGGTAAGCGGGTGTTGGTGCGGGTGGATTTCAATGTGCCGATGAATGAGGCGGGTGATATTACTGACGATACGCGCATTCGGGCAGCGCTGCCTTCTGTGGAGTATTTGATCGCCCAGGGGGCGAAGGTGATTCTGGCGTCTCATCTGGGTCGGCCGAAAGGCAAGGTGAACGCGAAGTATTCTTTGACGCCGGTGGCCCAGAGGCTTAGCGAATTGCTCAATCGTCCGGTGGCTATGGCCAAGGATTGTGTCGGCGAGGACGTCAGACAGCAAGCCCACCGCTTGCGTGACGGGGATGTTCTTTTGTTGGAAAATTTAAGGTTCCATCCTCAGGAGGAGGAGAATGACCGGGAGTTTGCTGTGGGGTTGGCTAAACTGGCGGAGATTTTTGTAAATGATGCTTTTGGAACGGCCCATCGGGCACATGCTTCGACGGCGGGGGTGGCTTCGTATATTCCGGCGGTGGCGGGGTTCTTGATGAGCCGCGAGGTTGATATCATGGGGCGGGCGCTGGAGAACCCGGAGCGGCCTTTTGCGGCGGTTATTGGCGGCGCTAAGGTCAGTGATAAGATCGATGTAATCCGTAGTCTTTTGTCAAAAGTGGATACGTTGATTGTGGGTGGCGGCATGGCCAATACTTTTTTGCGGGCCCAGGGCTATGATGTGGGCAAGTCTCTTTGTGAGACGGAAAAAACCGATTTGGCGCGGGAGCTTCTTGAGCTGGCCGGGCAAAACGATGTGAGGTTTCTGTTGCCGGAGGATGTGGTGGTGGCGAAGGTTTTTGACAATGACGCTCCCTCAAGGGTTGTGACGGTGAGCGGGATTGAGGCGGATGACCAGGCTCTGGATATTGGGCCTGCCAGTGTGGCGGTTTTTGCCGGGGTATTGGCGGAGGCGCGTACGGTTATCTGGAACGGCCCCATGGGTGTGTTTGAGATGCCGAGCTTTGCCAACGGCACACGGGAGATTGCCAAGGCTGTCGCCAAGTGTGCCGGTGTGAGCATTGTCGGCGGAGGGGATTCGGTTGCGGCTGTCGAAGGCATGGGCCTGGCGTCTGCCATGACACATATTTCGACAGGAGGCGGCGCCTCGTTGGAGTTCCTGGAAGGGAAGGTGCTGCCGGGGGTTGCGGTGTTACAATCAAGGGACAGTTGACTATTCAAAGGACTGGGAAAGCAGGGAAGCCGGCTTTAGAACATCGAACATCGAATATCGACAATTGAGAAGGGGGATCTGTTGTGGAGAGAAAACCGTTAATTGCCGGCAATTGGAAGATGCATAAGACTTTGGCGGATGCCAGGGAGTTTGCCGGGGCGTTTGCCGCCGGACCGGATGAGTGGCCGGGTGTGGATGTGGTTGTTTGCCCGCCTTTTACGGCGTTGGCTGCGCTGCAGGAGGCCTTTGAGGGCAGCGCGGTAATGTTGGGTGCCCAAGATATGTTTTATGAGAAGCAGGGGGCTTATACGGGCGAGATTTCGGGGAGTATGTTGCAGGATTTGTCTTGCCGGTTTGTTATCGTCGGCCATTCGGAGCGGCGGGAATTTATTCGGGAGATGGATGAGTTTATTGGGTTGAAAGTGCATGCGGCTCTGATCCAGGGGCTGACGCCTATTCTCTGTGTGGGTGAGAATTTAAAGCAGCGGGAACAGGGTAAGGCTTTGGGGTTTGTGCGGGGCCAAGTGGAGAAGGCTCTCGTGGATCTGAGTTCGGCGGAGATGGGAGGGGTTGTGATCGCCTATGAACCCATCTGGGCGATTGGAACGGGCAAAACCGCCACCAGCGAGGAAGCGGAAAGAATGTGTCAGGCGATCCGGATGACGGTGGCCGGCATGGCGGGGGGTGTCGCCCAGGAGATGCGTATTCTTTATGGCGGCAGTGTCAATAAGGAGAATATTGCCGAGTTGATGCGGGAGCCTAATATTGACGGCGCGCTGGTGGGTGGCGCAAGTCTGAAGGCTGCGGAGTTCAGAGGGATAATCGAACAAGCGAGGTGAAAGCATGGCCGGTACGATGCATGATCCGGGACAGGGCGGTTCCCCGGCGCGGAGCGCTCCGGCTCCTTTGGTTCTGACCATTTTTGATGGTATGGGGTACAGCGCCGATCAAGAGGGTAACGCGGTTCAGGCTGCGTGTATGCCCTGTTTGGATCGTCTGGTAGGAGAGTATCCCAAGACGTTGCTTAAGGCTTCGGGACGAGCTGTCGGGCTGCCGGAAGGGCAGATGGGCAATTCGGAAGTGGGACATTTGAATATGGGAGCCGGTCGTATTGTTTACCAAGAGTTGACAAGAATTACGAAGGCAATTGAGGATAAGGTGTTTTTTCGCAACGCTGTGCTGCTGAAAGCGATGCGGGAAACCGGCGACGGCGCGTTGCATTTGCTGGGGTTGATTTCGGATGGCGGCGTTCATTCTCACATTGAACATGTGTTTGCGTTATTGGAGATGGCTGTAGCGGAGGGCGTGGAGGACGTTTTCGTCCATGTGCTGCTGGACGGGCGTGATGTGCTGCCTCAAAGCGCGAAGACTTTCATCATTCGACTGGAACAAAAGATGGCGGAGCTGGGCCGGGGCAAGATTGCTACGGTTTGTGGCCGCTATTATGCTATGGATCGGGATAAGCGTTGGGATCGTGTGGAGAAGGCTTATCTGGCGTTGGCGGAAGGGGAGGGCCTTGTGGCTCCGTCGGCCTTGGCGGCGGTGGAGAAGTCTTATGATTTGAAGGTTAGTGATGAATTTGTGGAGCCGACTGTGGTGGTTGACAGTGATGGTAAACCGGTGGCGGCTATTGATGACGGCGATACGGTGATTTTTTTTAATTTCCGGGCTGATCGGGCCCGGGAGCTGACGCGGGCGTTTACGGATGAGAATTTTGTTGGGTTTGAGATAGAGCGGCAGCCTCAGATTAATTTTGTTTGTTTGACCCAGTATGACGCTATGTTGTCTTGTCCGGTGGCTTTTCCGCCGCAGAATCTTGAGAATACTTTGGGTCGGGTGTTGGCGGATAATGGAGTGAAGCAACTGCGGATCGCTGAGACGGAGAAATACGCCCATGTGACGTTCTTTTTCAACGGGGGCGTTGAGGAGCCGGATGATTTCGAGGAGCGGTGTCTGATTCCTTCGCCGGCGGTGGCGACCTATAATCTGAAGCCGGAGATGAGCGCCTGTGAGGTTACGGATGAGGTGTTAAAGAGGTTGGCGGAGGGCGATTATGGCGTGGTTATTTTGAATTTTGCCAATCCGGATATGGTGGGGCACACGGGGTTCTTTCAGGCTGCGGTGGAGGCTATGGAGGTTGTGGACGGTTGTTTGGAGCGTATTGCTCAGGCTGTGGAGGTCCGGGGTGGGACGCTGATTGTGACGGCGGATCACGGCAACGCGGAACGGATGTATGACGAGGAGGCGGAGGCCGCTTATACGGCCCATACGTCGAATAAGGTGCCCTTTGTGCTGGCGGATTCTTTCTATAAAGGGAGAGAGCTGCGCAGCGGCGGGTCGTTGGCGGATATCGCGCCGACGGTGCTGGATATTCTGGGGATTGAGATTCCCGCGGAGATGACAGGGAAGTCGCTGTTGGCTTCGAAGCAATTGGCAGTGGGACAGCAGTATCAGGTAAGCCATAACAACGAGTTGATACTTGATACTTGACAGTGGACAGTTGGAGAGGAATGGGGGCCTGTCTGGTTTTATTGGATTCGTATTGGTTAACTGTCTTTTGTGAATTAAAAAAAGAGGGGATGTGCACGTTATGAGTTATATTGAGCAGGTCTTGGCTAGAGAAATTCTTGATTCCCGGGGAAATCCCACTGTTGAGGTAGAGGTTTGGCTTGAGGATGGGTCTCTGGGCCGGGCGGCGGTTCCTTCAGGGGCGTCGACGGGGGCTTTCGAGGTGGTGGAGCTGCGGGATGGTGATGCCGGCCGGTATCTGGGCAAAGGCGTTCTAAAGGCGGTGGAAAATGTTCATGATGTTATCGCGCCCGAGCTGGAAGGGATGAATGTTTTTGATCAACCGGGGTTGGATCGGATTTTGCTGGATTTAGACGGGACGCCTAATAAGCATAAGCTCGGCGCCAACGCTATGCTGGGGGTGTCTTTGGCGGCGGCGGCGGCAGCAGCGGAGTCTCTTGGGGTCCATTTGTATCAGTACATTGGGGGTTGCAACGCTAAGGAGCTGCCTGTGCCGATGATGAATATTTTGAATGGCGGTCAGCACGCCGATAACAATGTGGATATTCAGGAGTTCATGGTTATGCCTGTGGGGGCGAAGGGTTTCCGCGAGGCGCTGCGCATGGGGGCGGAGATTTACCATCATTTGAAGGCTGTGTTGAAGGGTAAGGGTTTGAGTACGGCCATCGGTGATGAGGGCGGGTTCGCGCCGAATCTGAAGTCCAACAGCGAGGCGCTGGATGTTATTGTGGAAGCGATCCGGAAGGCGGGTTATAAGCCGGGTGAGGATGTTGTGCTGGCTCTCGATGTGGCCGCGACGGAGATGTTTGAGAATGGAGTTTATAAGCTGGCGGGGGAAGGGTTGACCAAGGCCCCGGCGGAGATGATTGCTTATTATGAGAGTTTGATTGGGGCGTACCCGATTGTGTCGATTGAGGATGGATTGGCTGAGGATGATTGGCAGAATTGGGCAGAGATGACCAAACGGCTGGGTGGTAAGGTTCAGTTGGTGGGGGATGATTTGTTTGTGACAAATCCGGCGCGGTTGGCTCAAGGGATCGCCCAGGGATGCGCCAATTCGATTTTGGTTAAGGTGAATCAGATTGGGACGCTGACGGAGACGCTGGATGCCATTGAGCTGGCTAAGCGCAACGGGTATACGACAGTGATTTCTCATCGTTCCGGGGAGACGGAGGATACCACGTTGGCTCATGTGGCCGTGGCTGTGAACGCGGGGCAGGTAAAGACCGGGGCGCCGGCGCGGACGGATCGGGTGGCGAAGTATAATGAGTTATTGCGGATTGAAGAGGAACTGGGGGATTCGGCTGTGTTTAGCCCCCGAGACTCTTTGAGGTTGGGGTAAAATATGTTTCCAGATTAAATAGAACATATATAGGGATATGGGATATTCAAAAGAGGCCCATCTTTGCGCAATTAGCCAATGACGTACGGACGTTGGAGGATGGTAGCGTTCCCGGTAAACCTTCAGGCTTCTGGCTTTGAGGTTTTCACTGGCGTTCACTTCGACGGGATAAACATGCCTGTTAACGGCAAAAACGAAATCGTCCTCCGCCGTGCCTTCGGATGTCCAATAATATACACTGAGAATGAATTCGGTTAATATGCGTTCACCGTTAGCCAGGAGAAATTTATGGGTTGCAGCATCAAAAAATCCACTTTGCCCACAGGAAAGGAGGCACCTTTATGCACGGCGACGCCCGCCAGTGACGCTGGATGATGAATCTTTTGTCCATGCTATCTTGAGCCTGATGGAGAAAAGGAGGAATTGAGTAATTATATGTCAAATCGACTATACATATTATCTTGAACCAACGGCGAACCTTCAGCAAGGAACTTTGTATGTCGGCGTGTATTGGGTTCAATGGCATCTGAACTATCGAGGTTATGGTCTGGCTGTAGATGGAGTCTTTGGGTCAATAACAAATACTCAAGTGTGTAGTTTCCAGCAGGCCAACAATCTCCAGGTCGATGGGATCGTTGGCCCCTTAACAAGGTCAAAGCTGAAAATCACTTCGTTCACATTTTAATATGAGCAAAACAAGAGAAGGTTTGTGAAGTCTATTCAAAAGGAACAGGAGGGAAATATCATGCAAAAGAAAATTCTTATTGGGATCGCCATAGCCATCGTTTGCTTCGGAGGTTTTTTCGCTTACAGCAAATACGATGCTCAGCAACAATATCGTTATAATATCTCAACAAACGATAAATCTGTAGGCCAAAACGCGTTGAGAGAGTGGATGAGCTTCGCACCTGTTGCGTCATTTGACGATTTGCTGGATTATGCAGATATAGTCGTAGAAGGAGAGGTCATATCGGAGGGTGTACCGGCTTATGATGGCTATCCAAAAGTACAGGGGGCACCGGATGACCATGAATTAAATCGTAAAGAGAGAGATGTTGCGGTAACCTTGACCCAATTCAGAGTCAATAAAGTGTTGTTTGGCGAAGTAGATACTGAGATTATCACTGTCTATCAATTCGGGCCTCCCAATACGGATATGGGGGAAATCAAAATTAAACAGGGTCAAAAGCTGATTTGTTTCTTGCGAAAAGTTGAGGACGAAGAAAGTCCGTTTAAAGAAACTTACCCGTCTGTCAGTTGGGAGAATGGCTTCTATGATATCTCAAACGAAAACAGCGCGATGGCCTTCTCAAATGTGAATGGCCTTTGCCGATTTGATCATAAGCCGGCCAGCGCATTATCCAAAGAAATAGAGAATGCGGTAAAAAGAAGGGAAAAAGCCTTTAAGGAATGAGCCATGAATCATCAGAAGCGGCAAACGGACAAAAATGAATTGGGGAATTTAAAGATAATGAAAAAATTACGCGCGAAGATCATTGTGACAGCAACACTAGTCTTATGCTTGGCATTAACCGGCTTGGGTACGGCTTACGCGACAAAAATGTTCGGACTCAAGGATCAAATCATGGGAGATAAATCTCAGATAACCATTCTGGTTCCTGTCGAAAACGGTACATTTGTTGAAACCCTTATTCCCTCCGACACAATCAGCCTGCAGGGATACGCGGAGAGCAAAGAATATCAAGCCGCATCGGAATGGAATACCTTTTTGGATCAAAATCTGACGAGGTTGGTGAGCAAAGTGGGCAACGGACCAACCGGGCTGGAGGAGAAGTATGCCGGGTATAGCGTGTACACGCAGGAAATGGCGGATAAGCTGGAAGCGGTCACCGCTAAATACGGGCTGAAGCTGCATACCTCGATCCGGCATTTTTATGACGAAAAGGAACTCTCCCAGGTGGCCGGCAAGGATATCTTTCTGGGGGAAACCAACAAAGTGGAAGGCGGCTATATCTATGATGACGGCACTTTTCGATATGACGGCGGCGCCCGTCTGAGCAACGGCATCTCCTTCGCTTATCAGCTGGGATACTGTCGAAAGGGTGTTTTTGACGCGGTGTATTTGAACATTGGTAATGCGAATGATTATAAAGAATGGAGTTATAAGACTACCGGCGGCGTTGTTGTGACCCTCGCTGTTGGCCCACACTCATCATTGGTGATCGCCAATCTAGACAAGGCCTTTGTAACTATTAACGTGTTGCCGGAGATTTCTGCCGACTTTGAACCTCAAACAGGCTATAAGATTTCGGAAGCCGACCTGGAGACATTTGCCGATTCCATCGATTTTTCGAAGCTGGATTAATCTGTTGGGCAAGACATAAAGGCTGCCCCAAACCGCAAAAACAGTTGCGGGGCAGCCTCTTGCTTTTTGGAATTCTAATCAGAAGCTATGGCCGGACATCCAACAGTTTTTGTTTGAGTTCTCCCTCGATCCGGACGAGTTCGGTTTCCGCGGCTTGGCGTTTCTGGCGGCCGTCCTGATGAATGCGCATGACTTCGTCCAATGTCGCGATCAGATTCTGGTTGGTCAGCTGCAGGGTTTCGATTTCCACGATGCCGCGTTCGGATTCTTTCGCGGTTTCGATGGTGGCCGTTTTCAGGGTTTCGGAGTTTTTGCGCAGCAACTCGTTGGTCATATCCGTGACCTCGCGCTGGGCTTTGGCGGCCTGCAGGGAATGGGACAGGCCTAAGGCGAGCACGATTTGGCTTTTCCATAGGGGTATGGTGTTGACAAGAGTGGATTGGATTTTTTCGCTCATGAGCGTGTCGTTGCTTTGAATGAGACGGATTTGCGGGGCCATCTGGATTGAGATGACACGGGTGAGTTCCAGGTCGTGAAGTTTTTTGGCAAAACGGTCGCAGAGGCTTGCCAGATCGGCCGCGGCTTGGGCATCTTCCTGCAAACCGCTTTTTTGCGCCTTTTCCCGCAGGGCCGGCACTTCTATGGTTTCAACTTCGGCCAGCTTTTTTTTGCCGGCCAAGATGTACATGGTGAGCTCTTTGAAGTACAGCACGTTTTGGTCGTAGAGTTTGTCCAGCATGGCTATATCCTTCATCAGAATGAGCTGATGTTTTTCCAACGAGGAGACGATGGCCCCGACATTGGTTTCCACCTTGGCGTATTGGGCTTTGACGGCGGTCATTTTGTTGGCGGATTTCTTGAACAGACCCTGCAAGCCGCGTTTATCCTGTTCGGAAACGTCAAAGCTTTTGAGTTGAGTGACCAAATCGGACAGCATTTTCCCGACTTCGCCTAAATCCTTGGAGCGGACATTGTTCAAGGCGCTTTCAGAAAACCCTGACATTTTTCGCTGGGCGCCGGCGCCGTATTGCAGGATGATGCCGGAATCTTTGAGGTTGATTTTTTCGGCGAACTCATCGACTTGCTTTTGCTCTTCAGGTGTAAGGTTGGCCCTTTCGGCGAGGGTCACGGTTGGAGTCTCGGGGATGACGGTGAGTTCGGACACTGTTTCGAGCTCGGCAGCGGATTCCAACTTAGCGTCCAGTTCCGGTTCTGCTAAAGACAGTTCAATGGTTTTGGTGGTCATTATGTTTTACCCCTTTGCGAATATCGAATTTTTCGTCTGTAAGGCCTTCCTGGGCCAGCATGGTCTGCAAGACGGTTATATCTGTGCTTATGTCCAGAGCGTCTTCTTCTGTCAATCTGTCCAGCAGATTGCGAAAAGCTTCGTCAATGCTGTCCAGAGCGCTTTCGATTTCCCGCTGCGCCTGCCGGGCGTTTGGGGCGTCCGTTTTATCAAATTCGAGGTATTTGTCTGTCAGTTTTATGGTTGTGGGGAGATAGTAGTCCACAAATTTCCGCGTACCGGGCAGCTTTTCGGGATGAGCTTCCACATAGGCAAAGATTTTCCCGGTGCTGTCTTCTAGTTTTCTCAGTCTTTCCTTTGCGGAGGGGTTGGATATTTCGTCACAGCATTGACGGATTCTTTGCAAGGCCCCTGTTCCTTCGTCTTTGAATTTTTTCAGTTCGGCCAGCTCTGTGCCGTCCATTCGTGTAAGCAGTTCTTGTTCGGCGGCGATGGTATCACGGTGCCGGCGCTCAAGTTCAAGATATTGTTTGTAGGCCTCGGCGCCGTATATCAGGCATGTTTCTTGTGTGTCCAGGTGAACGTTGGACAGCATGTTTTGACTTATAGCCAGGCGGACGTCTTTTTTGATTTTTTCAGGAGGCAGACCGACTATCCCTGTGATCTCATCTAAACGGCGGACGTTTTTTGCCTGCATAAGGGCATGAAGCCGCCGGACGCGCAGAGCGAGGCGGCGTTTTCGCGTTCCTGACAGCAAAAGCCATAGAAAAGGCAAATCAAGAACCAGCAACGTTAGAAATGTGATCAAAGACCAGGGCCAACCGGTGAAGAGTGTGATAAGTCCCATGACGACAGTGCTAAGGCCAAACAAAGATAATCCGATGGTTCCAAAGGTCAGCTTCGCCATCCCTTCCCATTTGCTGGGAACGCTTTTGGGGCCGGGGACAGAAGGGGGGGAGAAGATAGGCGCTGTGGGTGTTGAGAAGGCAGAGGGCGCAGAAGGTTGTGAAGGCGGTGTGTTATGTTCTTTGTTGTACTGAGGAAAGCTGCCCTTAAAGCTGTCTTTGAGGGTGTTCCCAAAATCTTTGAGGGCTGTGACCTCTTTCTCAACGCCTTTTAAGTTCTTAAGAAGACTGCGGAGAGCTTCTTTGTCATAACCACTCTTCTCGTTCATGCGCCGCTTCCTTCCACTTGGTTCCGGATAAGGCTTTCTTTATAATTATACTTTATTCAACATGAAATAACAACATGCATGGACAATGGACAATGGACAATGGACAATGAGGAACCGTAACGCTTGCGAAGGCGTTTGTGGAGCTTGTGGAGGCGGTTTTACCCCTGGAAGAGAATGGGTGTTTTGCTGGCGGAGTTATTTTGTTATAATAGAACCTGGTATTGATTTTTTAAAGGGGGATTCGCAATGGATAAGGCTATGGAAGAAGCATTGGGTAATGTCAGAATTGCCGATGAAGTGGTTGAAGTGATTTCTGGGATGGCGGCTTCGCAGATTGAGGGTGTTGTGTCCCTGGGCAACGGCGGTGCGGTTTCTGATATCGCCAACATATTCACCCGGGGATCCCGCAAGGGGATCAAAGTGGAGATTCATGAGAGCGAGGCCAAAATCGATCTGTATTTAACGGTTAAGTTTGGCTCGACCATTCCCAAGATCGCCGGGTTGGTTCAGGAGGCGGTTAAGGAGAATGTTGAGAATATGACGGGTCTGACCGTGGCGGAAATCAATATTCATATTCAAGGGGTTGCCTTCAAAGATGATGTTATTGTGGCGGAGCAAGATGATGATGAGGAGTAAGAAGAAGGGCAATGGGTGAGGCAAGCTGATGAGCAGGCGAGCGGCCAGGGAAGCTGCGCTGCAAATTTTATATAAAGCCGATGTCGCGGGCCGGGATATTGATGCTGAGCGCGAACTGGCCTATTGGCTGGAGGAGTTGGCTGCCGACGGAGGCGAACGAGAATCCGAGAAGTCGCCCTTACTCCGCTTGGCCGACGAGGACAGTGAGGCTGCTAAAAACACCCGGAATGAAGTGTTGACCGGCAAAAGTCTTGCCTTCGCTCTGGATCTTATTCATGGAACGTTGGCACATCGTGATGAGCTCGATGAAAAAATCAATGCCATGGCGCGGGAATGGGATTTGGAACGCATGGATTTCGTAGATCGAAATCTCATGCGGCTGGCTCTTTTTGAAATGTTTTTTTGTCCGGAAATTCCCCAGCGGGTCAGTGTTAATGAAGCTGTTGAGCTTGCCAAAACCTTTTGCGGCGACGAATCAGCCAAGTTTGTTAACGGAATTTTGGATCGTTTTATCGCGGAAGAAGAAAGGCAGTGAATCTGTAAAGAAGGTCTTATCATGTATTTGGGGATCGATACAAGCGCCTACACGACTTCGGCGGCGTTGATGGAGGCTTCTCAGTGTGTTTGGGAGAAACGGCGGCTGCTTGAGGTTCCAATGGGAGAACATGGCTTGGCGCAATCGCGGAGTTTTTTTCAGCATACGGTGCATTTTCCTGAGGTTTTGGAGGACGTGCCTGCCGATTGTTGGCCCCGGATCAAGGGAATTGGTGTGAGTGCGGCGCCCCGACCGGTTCAGGGATCATATATGCCCGTGTTCCGTGTTGGCGTGAGTTTGGCGCGAGTGTTGTCGAGCGCGCTGAGAGTTCCTTTGGTGGAAACGAGTCACCAGGAGGGGCATATTGCGGCGGGCCTTTGGTCAGCCGGACTGGGGTTCGATAAAGGGGAGAAGTTTTTGGCGTTTCATGTTTCCGGTGGCACCACGGAGCTTTTACGGGTGACGGTTGATGGAGCCGAAGGGTTCAAAGCTGAGATTGTTGGCTGGTCGGAGGATTTGCACGCCGGGCAGTTCATTGATCGCGTGGGGGTAAGCTTGGGGTTACCGTTTCCCGCGGGCCCCCATTTGGCGAAGCTGAGTGAGCAGGGTTCGCGTGAGGCAGAGAGTCTTTTGCCGTCAGCGGTAAAGAAGGGCGTGTCTGCCGCAACTGTCCATACCGATACAACAGAGTCAACCGGCGGAACGAGATGTGCTGAGGCAGCTGTATCTGGTGTAACGGTTAGTTTTTCCGGAGTGGAAAGCGCCGCACAAAGGTTGATTCAGAAGCAAGCCTCGCCGGCGAATGTGGCGCGGGCCGTTGAAGGGTGCTGCTTGCGGTCTTTTGCCAAAATGATTGATTATGCTGTTCGTGAGACGAAACTGGATACTGTACTTATGATTGGCGGTGTGGCTGCCAACGGGTTTTTGCGCGCCCGTCTGCCGCTTTGTGTGTCGCAGGCGCGGTTTTTTTGGGCGGAGGCTTCCTGGAGTTCGGATAGCGCGGGTGGGGTGGCGCTGATTGCGCAAAGGCAATTGACAATGGGCAATGGACAATGAGAGGGTGTTACAGATCAGACCCCAGCCGGAGGGGCGGGAGGGGGCGGTGCGGCACAGGGCGGAGGGCGGGCGGGGCGTGAGGCGCGTCCGCCAAGCCGTGCTCCGTGTCGGCGCATCTCTATGGCATCTGCGCAGAGAGCGCAAAAGTGTGTCCTGAAGTGAGTTTCGCACCGAAAGGAGGGAA
>WRHI01000089.1 GCA_009783315.1 Peptococcaceae bacterium | reverse complement strand
TGCCACATAAGTTCTCCAAGGAGCGATTCAAATAATCCTAACCCTATGCCAATTCTGATAATGGGAATCCATTTCTCAGCATGGCTATCTTTTTCATTGATTGTGACACCAATATTAAGATAATTGTCTGTCTTCCAGCTAATCAAAGCGGTTTTCTTTCTGCTTGGGTTAGACTTTTTCTTCTTATAAGAGCCAAAAAACTTATAGTCTCTTTGCTCCACTTCGTGCCTCAGTCTTTCAAATCCGTCAACATCCCAGCCGCGACTTGCTCCTGCACAGATTAAAGCCTCTGTTACTTCATCAATGAATGCTTTTTGAACCTCTCTTCCATCTGAGGTTTCGTTTAAATGAATGAGGTGTTTTAATGGGTGATTGTACTTGATGACATCGAGAAAATCCTCGTAGCATTCACTGTCAGAAGAAACAAGCATAACCTTGCCGATTCCATTAGCTTCAATTTTTGCGCTTCTTAGAAGATAAGCATACAGAGTAGCTGCTTCACGTATAAACATATAGTTTCTATCTGACATGCCACTACAATCATAACAAGATTCTATAACTTGTAAATATTTTGACACTGTAACACCCCTCTTACATTGTTGCTACTGGTAATTTATTTCCTAGTGGGTTTGTTCCAATGCCATTTGGGTTCTGTGGCGGCAACCCTCTTCTTTGTGATGCTTGTGAATAAGCATTCACCCTGCCTAACTCAATATCCCTTGCTTTAGCATTCCCGGGGACATTCCTGTTCACAATTTTTGATTTGAAAAAATTTCCACCATGTCTTCGATTAAGATCACGTACTTGTTTCTCTGCACGATACGATTTTCCATCTAATCTTATTTTCCCTTGACTAATACCATATTTATGAACTTCGCCAGTCCTTTTATCCCGTATTTCGTACACATGATGCTGGTTTGTGTTTGCTTTCGAATTCCCATGAACACTTGTCCCCGCACCCGGATTAGAAGTATTCGTGATAGACGGATTTCCTGATCCTGAGGGCGTCCCAGCAGACGTACCGGTTTTTGCCGTCCCCGCAGACGTTCCGGTTTTTGCCGTTCCGGCGGACGTGCTGGATGGCGCATTGGTTTTCGTGCCGGCTGATGCATTCGGTGTGCCGGATGACGCACTTCCGGGACTACTATTCGGTGCGCTTTTACTGGTATTTGCGCCGGAACTGGAGCTTGCGCTCTTGGTGCTGCTTGTACTTGGACTTGAGCTTGTGCCTGTCGATCCTGTCTTCGCCGGTGCTGAGGGTGTGTTTTTTACCGCGCTGCTGGGCGTTAGGTTCGTGACGGTTTTGGTGACGGTTTTGGCTTTCTTGGCGTCGCCTACAACGTTGACGACGTTTTTAGCTACTTTGACTGCTTTGCCGCCCGGTACCAGTCCTGCCGCTGATATGGCCGCGTTTAGATAGTCGCCTTCCGCCAGGTATAGGGCTGTGTCTATCGCTCCTGCCACTACGTTCAGCCCCAGTACGAATCCGGCGACATCCAACACTGTGTGCACCCAAGCGTTTTCTTTGGTCCAGTTCCCTATGGCGTCTTTTGCTTCGCTGAATTTCTGGCCGATTTCTTTGAAAAATTCCCCGGTGGGATCTATGAGGGTTTTGGGGTTGTTGATGACGTAGGGGTAGCGGTTGAAGGTCTGTGGATTTCCAACAATGGACAATGGACAATGGACAATGGACAATTGGAGAAGGGATCTTCTTTACCTTTTGTGCGTCTCCCTGATTTGGTTATGAGGTCGTATTCGAAGGTGTCACGGACTGTCCATTCGTTGCTTTGTTTGAGGTTGCCTTGTCTCGCCTGTTTTCATAATAGCGCAAGACACCTGATGTTCCCATCAGAGTTTGGGTCAGCGTTATTGCCACAGATGAGGCTATCTGGCGGTTGTCAAAGATCTCCGCAACAAAGAAGAGGTTGGAGGGCCGCAGGAGCACTCGTAACCAGCGCACTTGCGCGAACAGCCCTTCAGATCGCAATTAGGCGCGCCGCCCTGTTGAATAACATTCTACACAGAATTCCATGAGCCTCGGGGGAAATCCTTTTGATAACGCTACAAACGAAAATTCTTTCATCTGTTTGAAATCGAGCATTTCATGTCTTTTGCCTTTATACCTGTCCGATCCTCTTTTTAGCATAAGCGATCTTCTTCTTTTCTAAATCCGAAACGCCATCAGATATTTTATTCATCCACTCTACATAATTGTCATAGTCTTTTTCAGACCATGCCTTATCAGCCTCTCTTCGGCATTTCGGCATTTCAAACTCGGTTCTTTATATTGACCAATCTGATCGCTGTTAAGCGTCTGGTAATCAGGGATGACAAATCCATTTTCCACCCATTCTTGAAATGAGTTTGCAACGGTACGAAAATCCGGGGGATTGAGATCGCCGAAGCCGGAATTGTATACTTTTGAACCAGATTTCTGCACGTTGATTAGAAAACCACGACCTCCGCTGTCATCTCCAATTAGCAGAAACCCTTCGCAGTAATCAGATATTTCATAAGTCGTGTTACGCTCAATGATTTCATTCGCAGAGTAAAGAGATACTCCATTTTCAAGGTACAGTCCGTCTGAATATCTCAAAAAAATCTTATAATCCTCTGGAAAGGCCATGTTCATACTAGCTTCTAAAGCTATTATACTTTCCTTCGGTGCCCCCTGATAAACTTTTATAACCCCCAGAATTTTACTGAAATCCATATTATAGCGCTCCTAAACCCTTAAAGTATTTATAGCTTTTTTTAATAGCCCTGAAAGCATCCTTCTTTGACACTCCTGCATCACTCATCATGTTATAACCGATTCTGAGTTCGTCAGCTGTCGTTGTAGAACCCCATCTACCTCCTGGTAGTTTATCCAAAGAATTGCGGTAAGCGCGTTGTGCCGCTGATATCTTAGCATGAGACATGCCACTCGATGACGGCAACAGAATAGTCGGCGCCTTATCTTTGTTGTATCCGCGAATATTTTTCTTTGCCCACTCGTTTTGAACAGGATGATGCGACTGAATACGTTTATCACCCGGTATATTTTGATGGCCAGTAGCTCGATTATTTCCGGGGCTAAGTTGACCATGCGGGCCGGAATCGAATGTTTGTGCACCTCCCGGCCGTGTCCCCGGACCCTGAGGCGTTCCAGCAGACGTACCAGTTTTTGCTGTCCCAGCAGACGTTCCGGTTTTTGCCGTCCCAGCGGACGTGCTGGATGGCGCATTGGTTTTCGTACCGGCTGATGCATTCGGTGTGCCGGATGACGCACTTCCGGGACTACTGCTCGGTGCGCTTTTACTGGTATTTGCGCCGGAACTGGAACTTGCGCTCTTGGTGCTGCTTGTACTTGGACTTGAGCTTGTGCCTGTCGATCCTGTCTTCGCCGGTGCTGAGGGTGTGTTTTTTACCGCGCTGCTGGGCGCTAGGCAAATGGTTTAAGCGCGGCAACACCGTGATGATGCCCATTTATCATCCGGGCGCTGTTGTTCGTAATCCCCTTCGGCGTAAGATCTTTGTGGATGATCTTCGCTGTGTGAAGCTTGTGTGCGAGGCTGTTGCCGCAGAAGCAGCCTTGCCCCGGGAAGCCGAGGGTTAAGCGAGTTTCCGTATAGCTTGGATTCCTGGAACCCCTCCTTGTGGGTTCCGGGAATCCAAGCTATACGGAAATTGCAGCGCTGATATCCTTCAGCAGTCCATACCCCGGGTTCAATCCGGAGGCGGGAGCCGCCGGGCTGAAGCAATAGACCCTGCCGGAAGCGATTCGGCATGATGCGGATAGGCTGTACACCATCTGCGGGCATGAGGAGAGGACATGACCTTCATGCTGACGCTGACCTATACATTGCCGCCGCCTGTGTCGCGTAACCGCCAAATAGGAAGACGTCATGCAAACAATCC
The DNA here is from genome assembly GCA_009783315.1 of Peptococcaceae bacterium. Lineage (GTDB taxonomy): Bacteria > Bacillota > Desulfitobacteriia > Desulfitobacteriales > Syntrophobotulaceae > WRJI01. The sequence continues at coordinate 9,301 of WRHI01000089.1, read as the reverse complement.
CTCAACTATGATAGTCTGAGGATGCCAACCAAAATCAAGCGGGGTCTTCTCGGCGGAACTTCTCACGAAGCTTAAGAAGAGCTTGGTGCAGCGATCCTTTGTTTTGAGTATACATGCGTTTCTTCGGTTTTGCGCTTGTTTCTTTCGCCAGAACGCGGCAATAGGCCGGCAGCGTTTTGCTCCAAGGCAGCAGCGATTCCAATTCTCCGCTTTTGGCGCCCGGCAGCATTTCCAACAAATGTTTGAGGTTTTGATATGGGTGCAGTTGATTTTCTTTCGCTGTTTCAATTATCGAGTAGAATATTGAGCTTGACTCCGCGCCGTTCGGTGTGGCGGCGAATAGCCATTGTTTACGGCCTTGCACAAATGGTCTGATTGATCTTTCGGCCCTGTTATTCGAGAATTCCAGACGCCCGTCCAGATATACGTTTTCCAAATAGACACGCTGGGATAGGGCATAATTGATGGCTTCGCCAAACAAGGATTTGGGAAGCGCTTTAAGCGTTTGTACCCACGCAAAAAATTCGTCTGATACCGGCTTGCTGTATTCCAGTCGCTTTTCATAGCGCTTATCCGGCGGCAAGTCGCGGTATTCATCCTCAAACGCAAACAGCAAATTGATGTAGACAAGCCCGAGCTCGGCATTGGATCCGTCACGTTTTTCTTCCGGGATGGTTTTGTACAGATTTTCCCAATATCGCCGGGCATGGCTCTTATGTGAGAACTTAGATAAGTTTCATGCGCGTAAATATTTCCACGAAGCCCTGATCGCGATTCCGGAAGAAGCCCGTGCCGGATCGATCACCCAGCAGGCCATGGAACTTATCGGCGAACTCTTCAAACTGGAGAGAACGTATGCCAACCTCACCCCCCAAGAACGTTATGAGAAACGCTTAGAGGAGTCTAAGCCGAAAGCAACAGCTTTCTTCGCATGGGTAAAAACACTCGACGCCCTTCCCGGACACAAGCTCGGACAAGCCAAACAATACCTGCTCACTCAGGAACCTTACCTCATGAATGTCTACCTGGATGGGAGATTGGAACTCACGAACAACCTCGCAGAACAAGCGCTGCGCCCTATGTGTGTCGGAAGAAAAAATTGGTTATTCTCGGCAACCCCAAAAGGCGCTCATGCCAGTGCAGTTCTATATTCACTTGTCGAAACGGCCAAAGCAAACGGGTTACGACCACAGCATTATCTTGAATACGTACTGGAGCAGCTGCCACAGATTACAACCTCCCAAATTGACGGATTGCTGCCTTGGAGTGAGAGTTTGCCCGATACTTGCCGCATGCCGAAAAAGACATCACCTCCGTATAGAGAAGAAAAGACGATAAGGCTCTTGTAATGGGGAGTATCGTGAATTTAGTGTAAACGGTAGGTATCACCAATAATAAAATTGTTAATAATGGTAGCATCGGCTACAGGATAGGGCTCTGCCGGAGGGCAACTCGAGCGGTAACCGTTGCCGGAAATGATGGGCGGCATGGACAAAAAGTTCGTGTCGCTTATCATCATTTTTGGCTTAAAGCGATAAACTCATGCACCTTCCCTTTCATTTGGCATAAGCTCATCTTTAAAGAAGATGCTTATCTGCCCATATATTATGCCCCAATTACGTATGGGAGCATTCCATTTTTTAGCGATTTCCTGAACCGAAAGATATATGGATTTGCGGAGGCTGTCGTCAGTCGGAAACGAGGTCTTGTTTTTGGTGTGTTTGCGCAGCATCCGATGGAAACCCTCCACGGCGTTCGTGGTACTATCACGATATCGTGATAGTACCACCTATACCGATATCCAAACTATGCCGATGTTTTCGGGAACGCCAGTCATTAAGGGGCTTCTCAGGAGAACATCGGCATAGTTTTAGGGACGATAAAGCTTTTCTCTGGTGTCCTCCTTCTTCCATATCTTTTCTTCCGAATCCGTTGACGGATGTGCTTTTTCCAGTGCCTGTGCCAGCGTGTGTAATGTAGCAAACGCATAAAAGCCGCTGGTTGTTGAAATGTTTTTGTGACCAAGCATCTGCTGAACATAGGGCAACGGGCATCCGGCCTGATAGAGGTCCATTGCACGGGTTTTCCTGAGCATGTGAAAATGTATGCTTTCCGGCATATGAATAACAGTTCTACACCGATCAGCATATTTCTTTAGTGTTTTTTGTACTGTGTCATCGGACAGCTCATGAACTTTTCCATGTGTGCAGGCATAAAACAATGGCCTTCCAGGATTCATGTCTGGATGAAACTCCCCAAGGTATTTATTCAAATGGGAAATGGTCTTGGACATTAAAGGAACGTTTCTGTATTTTGATCCTTTTCCAAAGATGCTGATGTATGGCACGTCGGCATTAAGATGCAGGCTTCCCACCTTCAAGGCAATCAACTCCCCTTACGGTATAATAAGGCTAAATCGAAAATCCCCAGTAAAATCAAGGGTTCAGGGGTTTTGGTTTAGTCTTTTTCCACTATTATACCTATTGAAATCGGGGCGAAAATGACAGGCGTAAAGTGGCGATGTGTCATTACAGCTAAAATTTCCGCCCCAGAAGGAGGACACGAATGGGCAAAGTTTTGGCAATTTGCGCAAGAAAGGGAGGCGAGGCGTAGGAAAAACAACGACAGCGGTGAGTTTGGGAGCGTCACTGGCACGGCAGGGCAAAAAGGTTTTGATAGTCGATGCCGACAGCCAGCACTCCGCGACGGTGAGCCTCGGTGTGGCAGAGCCGGACAAGCTGGCGGTAACTATCGCCACCGTCATGCAGAAAATCATCATGGAGCAAGAGATAGACCCGGTGGATGGGATTATCTCGCACGTTGAGGGTATGTCGCTCATGCCCTCGAACAACGCGCTTGCGGGCATGGAGATAGCCCTCGCCCCGATAATCGGGAGGGAAACGATACTCAGGCAGTATATAGACAAGGTTCGCGGATTATTTGACTACGTTCTGATTGATACCGCGCCGACCCTCGACCTAATGGCAGTAAATTCGTTAGCCGCAGCAGACAGCGTGATAGTCCCCGTAGTACCTAAGTATCTTGACGCAAAAGGATTGGAACTGCTGCTCAAAAGCATAGCGCAGACACGGCGGCACATAAACCCAAGCCTCGCCATCGGCGGTATCTTATTGACGATGGTGGATAGGCGGGCGAACATCACAAAAGGGATTATCACGATGATTAACGATGCCTACGGCGAAAGCATCAATATTTTCAAAGACCCCATCCCCCACTCCGTCCGCGCAGTGGAAGCGTCAACGACTGGCAAGAGCATCTTCGACTACGACCCCAACGGCAGGGTTGCGGCGGCGTATGCCTCGCTTGCGGAGGAGGTGCTTGAAATTGCCTAAGACAAAGGAAATCGCCAACCTCTCGCTTGTTGGGTACAATGATTTGTTCGCCAGCACAGCGGGAGCATTAACAGAGGACTTCGCCAGCGATAACCACGGCGAACGCATCGTGGAAATCTCGCTCGCCGAACTCCACCCGCCTGAGTTTCATCCGTTCAACGTGAATGACGATGAGGCGATGGACAGGCTGACTGAGAACATCAGGCAGTACGGCGTTAGGGAGCCGGGGCTTGCCCGACCGAGGGAGGACGGCGGCTTTGAACTCCTTGCTGGAAACCGCCGCAAAAGAGCCTGTGAGCGTATCGAAATGGCTTCAATGCCAGTCATCATCAGGGAAATGGGCGATGATGATGCCGCTATCGCGATGGTGGACAGCAACCTCGAACAGAGGGAATCCCTGCTGTACAGCGAAAAGGCATGGGCTTACAGGGTCAAGATGGAAGCTCTCAACCACAACGGAGTTAAGGGCGGCAAGCACTCCTATGTCGTGCTGATGGAGCAGACGGGCGAAAGCAAAAACCAAATCTTCCGCCTGATACGCCTTACGGAGTTGATTGTGGGCTTGCTGGACATGGTTGATTCTAAGAGAATCGGCTTTAATCCCGCCGTTGAATTGTCCTACCTATCCCAAGTGGAGCAAACCGCCGTTGTTTCCGCTATGGAAAATCACTGCGTCAAGCCCTCTTACTCCCAAGCGGTGCGGATAAAGAAGCTGAAACAAGCCGGGGAGTTGACCGTTCAAATGATTGACGAAATCCTCTCCGAAAACAAGAAACCGACCGAGGACAGGGAAACCAGCCGTTTCCGCAAATACTTCCCCGATGGGTATACAGCCAAGCAGATGAACAGGGTTATATCCGATTTGTTGCGGGAATGGCAACAACGACAAGCGGATGCAGAACTTGGCGAAACAGCGTAACGGCAATAGAGTTATGGATATGACAAAGGGCATGGTGTTTATTAAACAGACCCCATGCCTTTTGTAATGCTTATAAGATATTTGTTTCATTGCGTTATGTAGTTTTCAAAAAGGCATTGCTCAATGATTTCTTTCCCCAAAAGAGTGATTGCTTTGTTCGGACAACTGTTAATGCACCGATAACACATAGTACATCTACTGCCAGAAAATGCCTTTTGTTCGGTTAGTGTCAAATTGCTCATGGGGCAGAGCGCGACGCATTTGCCACAACCAACGCATTTATTACCGTCTATGTTCAGTTTATCTGTATAATGCTTTGTTTTATTGTAAAACCATAGCCGTTGACCTAATAATCCTGCGAAATGGTAAAAGAATCCCAACCCCTCTTTCGATGGCTCGTCTTTTTTTATTGACTCAACGGCTTGTTTGATTTTCTGCTCTGCGCTGCCTACAATTTGTTGGTTCTGTGCCAGCGGCTTTTTTAGCGCTTTTACATCACCAATGCAATCTGGCATTTTTAAGTGTAACCCGCCGATAACATTTACTCCGAGTTTATGGAGCAGCCTTGCGCCGCACCCTGCGCCATCACCGCTGAACAGCCCCATAGTGCAAACGACATAAACGCTTTTGCCCCTAAATACGCCGCTGTTCAGAGTAACAAAGTCCTTTACTATTTTTGGTATATTACTGAAATAAATCGGATACCCTAAAACAATATCTGTGGATTGTCTTATCGCGTCAATAGCGTCAGGGCTTTCTATTGACATAGGTACGCTTCCATTATATAACTCCATGAATCTTCCGATGCAGTGCTTTGTGTTGCCTGTGCCGCTGAAATAGACCCCTAACATTTTGTTTCCTCCTCGTTGTTCCCAACTAAATAGCTGATAAAAACGGGCAATTAAATACGCCTATAAAATCGGAAATCTTTTCTTCCCAGTTTTCGTCATAGCGAACATTTTTCATTGTCGCTAAAGAAGCGATGCCGTGGATAAACGACCATAGCGCAATTACCGCGTCTTTATTCTTTTCTTTCGGGTATGCTGCCTTTTCCATCAATGCAAGAGCCAAGCCTTTGAAAGTTTCAAAGGGCGCGTAATTATGACCGACATCATCACTAAACGACAAGTCAATTTGAACAGTTGACTGAGTGTACAAAAAGGAAAAATAATGAGGATTATCAATGAAGAATACAACATACGCCTTGCCTAAATGCGCCAAAACATCTGCGCTATCGCCATATGCGGTAATCGTGTCCTCCAATGCTTTTGAAAACTCAGCAGTTATATGACATTGCATGGCGTTCAACAGCTCGTCTTTGTTTTGAAAATGGCTATACGGCGCAGCATGGCTTACGCCACAGGCCGCCGCGACTTTTCGCAAAGAAAACGATTTAAGCCCCTCTGTACTGACCAGCTCTATGCCTTTATCTATAAGCTGGTTTTTTAAGTTTTTATGATGGTACGATTCTCGCTCTATCATTTACAACACCCAATCTTTACACTGTCTACTTATAAAATATAGCATACAATCTTTACAGCGTCAAGTTAATTTTTTCAATGGCAATAACTGAATACCGCATCTTTTCCCGATTCGGGAAAAGGCAACATGAGGCTCGATTGATTATCACCATCCATCAATCGGGTCTTTTTTTATTTCATACGAAGGGAGGAAACCATATGCCGAGGCGTAACAAACGAAAAACGGAAGCGGCGGAGCCGCACATCCACGCGCCGTCACCATTCAGCCGTGGCTACAAGCCGAGGTGCCGGGGCTGCGCATTTGTCGGCGCTAATTCGGCTTGCCTGACAAGCGACGGCAACTGTTTGAAAGTGCCGCTGCCGGGAGCAAGGGAGGTAGGCGATGCCGAGATTGTCCGAAGAACAGATACGGCAAGCGCGGAGCGTTGACTTACTTTCCTATCTGCAAGTCCGTGAGCCGAACAACGTCCGCAAGAGCAGGGGTAACACAAACGAGCATTATATGGTGGAGCATGACAGCTTGAAGATGTCCAACGGCAAATGGTTTCGCCATTCCACGCAGCAAGGCGGCTACTCGGCATTGGATTTCCTCGTTAAAGTGAGGGGCGTTCCTTTTGTCGATGCCGTGCAGTCGCTTACTGGCGCTTACGCCTTTGTCGATTACAAGACTGTGCCGAGAGTCCATGTTCCAAAGCCGCCGCCAAAGCCCTTTGCCCTGCCAAAGCCCAACAGGAACAATGACCGCGTTGTTGCGTACCTGCGTGGGCGCGGGATTGGTCGGGACGTGATTTTCCGCTCCATACAGGCTGGAATCCTATTTGAGAGCGACAAGCACCGATGCGTATTTGTCGGCAAGGACGATAAGGGCGTTGCACGGTTCGCCTTTGAGCGCGGCACTGAGGACGATTTGAAGAAAGACTTATCAGGGAGCGTCAAGCGGTTCGGATTCAACTTGCCGCCTATTGAGCCTGACGGACACAGTAGCTCCGTTCTCGCCCTGTTCGAGAGTCCTATCGACTGCCTCGCCCACGCTTCAATACACAGCATCGGTCAGACAGGCTGGGACGGACACAGGCTCTCCCTCGGCGGCGTTTCTACCGCCGCGTTCTACGGATTCTTGGAGCGAAACCCGCAAATCACGAGCGTTTGGCTTTGCCTCGACAACGACAAGGCGGGGCATGAAGCGACAGAGCGGATAATCAACGAGTTGTTGAGCGACAAGCGGTATTCCCACATGAGAATTACAGTCGCTCCGCCGCCCATTGGCAAGGACTACACCGACACCACGTTGGCGATTCAGCAAGCAACAATGAACAAATCAACGATAAGCCGCCCGAAAGAGGCGGCAATATAATTTGAGGAGGATTGTCTATGCAAAACACTATGCAAGTATTCGAGAACAAAGATTTCGGGAAAATCCGAACAATGCAGATTTCGGGAGAGCCGTGGTTTGTCGGCAAAGACGTAGCGACCATTCTTGGATATGAAAGACCGACAAAAGCGGTGCAAGACCATGTTGACAGTGAGGACAGAGATGGAATCCCAATTCAGGATTCCATCGGGAGGATGCAGAATACGCCTATTATCAACGAGTCAGGGCTTTATAGCCTGATGCTCAAAAGCAAACTCCCCTTGGCAAAGGACTTCAAACGGTGGGTAACATCCGAAGTCCTCCCCTCCATCCGCAAGCACGGCGCTTACCTCACCGAAGAAATGCTGTGCCGCATCAAAGAGGACGGCGATTATATCAGCGACCTGATTGACCGCCTGACCGCAGAGAAAGCCAAGACGGGCGCGCTTCTCGGCTATGTGGAGGAAGCCGCGCCGAAAGTCCGCTATTGCGACATCATCCTGCGCTGCCCCGAAGCCGTCCAAGTTTCCATCATCGCCAAGGATTACGGAATGGGCGCCGCCGCTTTCAACAAAATGCTCCACAGGCTGGGCGTTCAGTTCCGCATCGGCAAGACTTGGCTCTTGTACCAGAAGCATCAGGGGTTCGGCTACACCCTTACCAACACTTATATGATTGACGGCAGGGTTGCTTCGATGCACACTTGCTGGACGCAGCGGGGTAGGTTCTGGCTGTACGGCTTGCTCAAATCAAACGGCATCCTCCCCGTAGCGGAAAGGATGACCCAAATGACATTTGCCGAGGTAGGGGCTTAACCCCCTGCTTTCGGACAGCTTGCACGGAAGGATGTGATTCCCTATCGTAGACAATGACCAAATCAACGACAAGAGCGTTTGCCTTGTCATAAAAGGCGGCAAGCTGACCGCTGAATACCTCGCCAAAGCCATGAAGCTGTTTCTGGAAAACGGCAAAAAAGCGGTAGACGACCTGACCGCGCCCGAAAACTACGAGGGCAAAGGTAAGCAGACCGTCAAACAGCTTGTGAAGCAGGGGCATGGCGTGACGAACATCGAAATCAGCGACAAGAACATCAAGGATTTTGAGGGCATCGCCCGGAAGTACGGCGTTGACTTCGCCGTGGTAAAGGACGCTACGGACAATCCCCCGAAGCACCTTGTATTCTTCAAGTCGCGCGCACACACGGTGTTAGCGGTTGCCGCCGCTTTCAAGGATTATTCGTCAAAGCATATGGCGAAAACGAACGAGAAGCCCTCCCTGCTCGGTATGCTCCGCGACCTCATGGAAAAGGTCAAAGACCAAGTGCTTGACCAGACCAAGCATAAAGACAGGGGGCGGGACTTATAGACGCGGCGAAAGTGAAGAAGCTGATTCTGGCGAATATGCCCTATGTGATTATCTTCATTATCATAATGGCGGTAATCCCGAAGCTGCCCCTCGAAGCCCTGCCCTTTGACATACCCGTGCCGGATGCGGTGATTGCCATAATCGGCGCCGCCATTATCCGGCTCGTGGTCTATTTCAAGGGCAAGAACGCCAAGAAGTACCGCAAAGACGTGGAGTACGGCTCGGCAAGATGGGGCAATGAAAAGGACATCAAACCCTATATCGACCCCAACCCGAAAAACAACATTATTTTGACGCAGACGGAATCACTGACCATGAACAGCCGACCGAAGCCTGTTAAGTATGCCCGTAATAAAAACGTGCTTGTAATCGGCGGCTCTGGTTCGGGCAAGACGCGATTTTTCGTGAAGCCAAACCTGATGCAATGCGAATCGGAGGATTTCCCCGTATCTTTTATTTGCACCGACCCGAAAGGCACAATCCTCCAAGAAGTGGGAACCCTGCTCAAAAACAGGGGCTACCGCATCAAGGTCATCAATACCATCGACTTCAAGAAGTCAATGCGATACAATCCGTTCAGCTATATAAGGAGCGAGAAAGACATCTTGAAGCTGGTCACGGCTCTCATCGAAAACACCAAGGGGGACGGCAAAGCCGGGGACGAATTTTGGACGAAAGCCGAGAAGCTGCTGTACCAAGCCCTTATCGGCTATATCTGGTACGAAGCACCGCCAAAAGAACAGAACATGAACAGCCTCGTTGAGATGATTAACAAGATGGAGGTCCGCGAAGATAACGAGAACTTCAAAAACTCCGTTGATTATCTCTTTGA
>WRHI01000088.1 GCA_009783315.1 Peptococcaceae bacterium | reverse complement strand
GGCTGGGTCAGCAGCGCCACCGGCAACAAATTCGCCGCCGGCGCCAACTTTCCCCCCGTAGCCGTAAACACAACCATGACAGCCGCCTGGAAAGCGGATAACAGTATCGATTATTCCCTGTACAAAGACCTCACCTGGCGTCACACCGACCTGGGCTACTGGAACTCCAATAACGGCGGCTACGCGGCCAACCCCCAGATCACCACAACAGCCGACAACTCAGTCTACTTCCTGGCGTCCCAACGCTTCAGCAGAGCCGAACTGCCGGTAGGCAGCATCATAGAAGTCGACACCGGCTACGGATACCGGCCCGACGGCTGGGTATCCAGTGGCACAGGGGCCCCCGGCCGTCCCGGTCTGGTGACAACCCAGCGGGTGGTCATCGACGAAGCCTGGTGGGGCAGCTTCGAATACAGGGCCTTCAACGTAGCCAGAAGCACCTTCAATGTGAACCTGACCGGCCAAGAAGAAGAAACAGCATCCCACTTCCGCATCTATGTGCCGGCATACCAAGAACTCACCTGGCGTCACACCGACCTGGGCTACTGGAACTCCAACAACGGTGCCTACGCGGCCAACCCCCAGGTTATTACAACAGCCGACAACTCAACCTACTTCCTGGCATCCCAACGCTTCACCAGAGCCGAACTGCCGGTAGGCAGCATCATCGAAGTCGACGCCGGCTACGCCTACCGGCCCGACGGCTGGGTAGCGGCTGGCACAGGTGCCCCGGGACGCCCCGGTCTGGTGACAACCCAGCGGGTGGTCATCGACGAAGCCTGGTGGGGCAGCTTCGAATACCGGGCCTTCAACGTGGCCCGAAGCACCCTCAATGTGAACCTGACCGGCAAGGAAGCAGAAACGGCCTCTCACTTCCGCATCTACGTGCCAAACCAAACAGGCGGACCCAACACGGACCACAGAGAAATCACCTGGCGCCACACCGACCTGGGCTACTGGAACTCCAACAACGGCGGCTACGCGGCCAATCCCCAGATAACCACAACAGCCGACAACTCAGTCTACTTCCTGGCGTCCCAACGCTTCACCAGAGCCGAACTGCCGGTAGGCAGCATCATCGAAGTCGACGCCGGCTACGCCTACCGGCCCGACGGCTGGGTAGCGGCCGGCACAGGGGCCCCCGGCCGTCCCGGTCTGGTGACAACCCAACGGGTGGTCATCGACGAAGCTTGGTGGGGCAGCTTCGAATACCGGGCCTTCAACGTGGCCCGAAGTACCCTTAATGTGAATCTGACCGGTAAAGAAGAAGAAACAGCATCCCACTTCCGCATTTATGTTCCCTACAAACCCCTGGACTGGCGTCACACGGATCTAGGTTACTGGAATTCCAATAACGGTGCTTACGCGGCCAACCCCCAGATCACCACAACAGCCGACAACTCAGTCTACTTCCTGGCGTCCCAACGCTTCACCAGAGCCGAACTGCCGGTAGGCAGCATCATCGAAGTCGACGCCGGCTACGCCTACCGGCCCGAAGGCTGGGTAGCCAGCGGCACAGGGGCTCCCGGTCGACCCGGCCTGGTGACAACCCAACGGGTGGTTATCGACGAAGCCTGGTGGGGCAGCTTCGAATACCGGGCCTTCAACGTGGCCCGAAGCACCCTCAATGTGAACCTGACCGGCAAGGAAGCAGAAACCGCCGCCCATTTCCGGATCTATGTGCCATACAGTCCCGAACCAACAGAGGGGCAGAGCATCAAGATCTTGTCTATCGGCAACAGCTTTTCCAACGACGGTATGGATTATAATGTAAACGGCAGCAGCCTATTGTTCAGAGTGCTTAGAGAAACAGGCTATACAGACATCACACTGGGGATTCTGGATATCGGCGGCTGCAGCCTGCAAATGCACTGGGCTAATGCCTCCAATAACAGCAACAGCTATGGATACCATAAGTTGAAGTCTCAAACTGCCTCCGGCATCTGGACCAACACAGCAGGCGTCACTATGCTGCAGGGTATTGAAGACGAGGATTGGGATATTATTGTCCTGCAGCAGGTCAGCGGCGACTCTCATGTGGCGAATTCATATGGGCCGCTGAAGGATCTAGCCGGCTATATCAACAGCAAGAAAACCAAACCCAATGCCCGCTTAGGCTGGCAAATGACATGGGCATACGGACTAACCGATGAGGTACCCGGCGGTGGCGGCAGCCTGAAAGCAACTTCGCTTGAGCAGCTCACCATGTACAACGGTATTATAGCCGCGGTAGAAAGTGAAGTTGTCTCTAACCCGGCAGTTGATTTTATTATCCCATCCGGTATTGCCATCCAAGAAATGCGCGGGTATGTTCCAGGGAACAAACTGATTCGGGACAACGGTTCCCATCTTTCCGTAGGACTCGGGCGGTATACCGCAGGGATGACATGGATAACAGCTGTTACCGATGCCTCTGTTGATACGATTGCTTACAAGCCCTTGGGTGTCAGCGAAGCAGAGCAAAATTATGTAAAACAGGCTGTCAATAAGGCGATTTCCTTTCCCGGTTTTCAAAGGTGACGTGCACCATAAATAACATGAAATTGTAACCACCTTGATTTCAGACAGATCCCCAGGGTAGCAACGCGAAGCAGAAGCATACAAAAAAGGGGAAGGAGCAATTCCTGCTCCTATCCCTAACCCCTAATCCCTAACCCCTAACCCCTGCCGCCAGCATGGGGCGTAAGCGCCCCACACTGGCGGCTAAGCCGGCGGCATAACGGTCGCTTCACCTTCCAGCACGACCTTGCCGTTCTGGTTGGTGCAGACTGTTTTCAGAACCACGCGGTTTTTCTCCTCGTTCTTCTCAAGAACTTCCGCCGTGGCGGTGATAGTATCGCCGAACTGGACGGGAGCGCGGAATTTCAGGGTTTGAGCGATGTAGATTGTGCCGGGGCCCGGCATATACATACCCAGAACCGCGGAAATGAATCCCGCCGACAGCATTCCGTGAGCGATGCGTCCTTTAAACATGGTGTCTTTGGCATACTCCTGGTTAACATGGGCGGGGTTGATATCGCCGGTGACGCCTGCGAATAAGTAGACGTCCGTCTCTGAGACGGTTTTGGTAAAGCTGGCTGTTTGGCCGATTTCCAGCTGTTGGACAGTGTAACCCTTCATGTTTCCTCCACCTTTCTTCTTGAGGACTTGTCTTATCCTGATCCTTGACTAAGAACGGCATGCTTGCATGGCAATAATCAAGAATTAGAAATAATTGTGCTTGTCTCAATTATATAGGCTCAGGAGAGAATTGACAATTTCTGTTTCTTCTTTTCTTTTGGCACTAGTACTCCGCCAAGTCCAAATCACTTAAATTGATTGCAAGTATTTCGACACGCTGCAAGGAAGAACCGACGACGAATACCGGGTGTCTTCTAGGAGGATCTTATGAAGCAGCGTGTACAGCTGATATCTTTCAGCAGTAAGACGCCGCAAGACATTAAGTGATTTTGGCTTGGCGGAGTACTGGTTGCGTAACTGAGTGCAGAGAGATTATAATCTCATTAAGGCATTATCTATGAAAAAATATGAGTATGCTTCATGCAGGGGGGGAAAGGTGTGTCGCGGGAAGTCGTGTCAATTCGAACGCCGTCGGTGCTGGAATTTGCCGGTTCTCAAGGAGAGGTCTTCTACGGTGCTGATCAGGAGTGGTTCAACAGGGTTTGGCAGCGGATAGCCGGTTGCGGGCCGACCGCCGCCGCGAGCTTGCTGTGGTATCTGGCATGCACGCGGCCGGAATGCGCCGGTTTGGCGCCGGAGGCGCCGGCAGTTTCGCGGGACGCCTCGAAAGAGGCGTCAAAAAAAGCCATGCTAGCTCACATGGAGACGGTATGGCAATATGTAAAGCCAGGGATATATGGGGTGAATCGCACGAATATCTTTCGGGACGGCGTGCTGCGTTTTGGCGCGGACCGGGGGATCCCTCTGGCGGTAGAGGTGCTGGATGTGCCGCCAGGAATAGAAAACAGGCCCGACAGAGGCAAAACGGCAGCATTCCTGACAGAAGCGCTAACAAAAGACTTGCCGCCGGCATTTTTGAATTTAGCCAAGGGCAAAGAAAACCGCTTAGAAAATTGGCACTGGGTGACGATGACAGCGTTCTGTTCGGAGACGATGACCGGATGGTGTTATGACCAAGGAGCGCACAGGGAGTTCGATATGGCCTTGTGGCTGGAGACATCTTCCCAAGGTGGAGGATTTGTGACAGTCAGAAACCGTTAAGCCTGGCCTGGATCATTCTGCCTGAAGGATATCAGCCTTTGCCATTGGTCCACAGGCTGAAGGATATCAGCCCCGCCATTGGTCCACAGGCTGAAGGATATCAGCCTTGCCATTGGTCCATTGTCCATTGTCCATTGTCCATTGTCCATTGTCCATTGTCCATTGTCCATTGTCCATTGTCTCGTCAGCCATCAATGGCCAATTCTGTTTTCCCTGTCAACTCAAATGAGTAGTGAGCCGGTGCCGGCGTGGGATAAGACCCTCCGGGAGGCGGTTGGCTTGCTCCTGCCGAAACACCCAGATAGTGTGTCATTGTGACCGGTTGAGCGGGATATTGCGGATTGGCCATGGTGTTGATGATTTTGTGCTGGTAGGTCTTTCCCGGGTTTGAGTTCGGGTTGTTGGCGGTTACCAGGCTGTTGTACGCCCAGAGGGCAAAGTACCAGTTTTCAAGGATTGTTCTGTCGCCGTTACCGATTTTTGGAACCGCGTTCCATTTGGCGGCGAGGATATCGGCGCCATATTCTATGTTGAATTTGATATCATATTTCAATTTATAAAGGGTATCTTCGTCCAACCCCCTGGTGGAGACTTGCATGATGCCGGCGTAAATGCCGCCGCCCAGCCGGGGGTTCCCCTCGGCGTCAAACTGCCGCCACGTGGATTCGACCCAGCCGATAGCTTTCAGGATTTCCGGGGGGATGTTTTTGGCTTTGCCGACTTCTTCAAAAATCCTCGCCATTTCTTCATGGCTCAGGTTTTTGCCGGTGGTCGGTTTGGTTCCGGCCAGGACGATTTCTTTGACAGGTTCTTTGGTGATGGTTTCGGCCAGGAGGGATTTCTCAACAATAGCGCTGTTGTTAAGGACATACGTGTAGGTGACGTTTTTGGAGCCTGTTTCGCCTTCTTGTTGAATTTGGATGGTGTTCAATTCAGCGTTATCATCCATGATCGTTTCGGTTTCAAACATAATATCTTCGGTGATTTCGCTGTAGCCTTCTACGATGACGATGATACCGCTGTCGATTAAGGCTTCCAGGGCTTCTTGCTTGTCCATGACTTTGGAGGTTGGTTTTTTGGTTTTGATGACTTCGACGTCTTCTTTATATTTGACAGAGGTGACGGTCATGTCGGTGGCACCGGCCAAGGTGATATAGTGTGCGGCTAGATCGACCAACACAGCTTGGGCTTCTTTCTTGTCGGCTAATACCATGTCGGTTTGGCCGTTGATGCTGATGCCGTACCGGGTTTGGCCGGAAACGAGGAATACGGCAGCCAAAACCAGCGTTACGGCGACAATGGAGATGGCGCTGACGATTAAGGGGATCTTGATTTTTTCGTACAGCCGGGGGTCGAACCGCCAGATGTTTGACAACCGAAAGGTTTCCTTGAACTTGGTCTTGTTTGGGGATGTGTTTGCCGATGGGGCGTCGGATAAAGACATGCCGTCTGTTTGCGGATGAGGTTGGGGATCGTTTTGGGCGACGCTGTCTGGCGTGTGAGGATTGGCGGCGCGGTCGAATCTATGGGGAACGATGTGATTTGCCGAAATACTGGCATTCCAATCAGTGTTTTTGACTTGGCGGAGCACTGGATCCTCGTGCGAGGGCGGCGGAGCGAGTATGGCCAAGGCTTGGCGCATTTCTGTGGGGCCGGTGAAGCGGTCCGCGGGGTCGTGGGCACAGGCTTTCAGGACAAGAGCGTTCAACGCGGGGGAGGCACCGAGGAGAAGAGGCAGGGGTTCGCCGTGAACACGCCGTTTGAGGGCGTTTGAATGATCATCCGGTGTTATCGGCTGGGGAGCAGCCGGCAGAAACGGGCCGCGGTGCTGGTTGAGGAGACTGTACATCAGGAGGCCCAGGGAGTAGGTGTCCACATTGGGGCCGTAGGGGTCACCTCTAAAAAACTCCGGCGCCATGGTGGGGGAGGCTGCGCGCCGGATTTGTCGGCCTATGGCGAAATTCCCCAGCTTGTAGCCGTCACGGGTAACGAAAATATTTCCGGGTTCGATGTCATTATGGATGATGTTGTGACGGTGGAAGACTTCCAAAGCCTGGCAGACATGCGTGCCGAGTTGAACTATGTCAAGAGGGGAGAGCGGTGTTGTTCTGATATGAGTGGTAAGGGGAAGGAGGAGTTCCATGCGGATCAGGATTTGGAAGGCGGGAGCGGGAGCGGGAGGTGGGAGGTTAGAGGTGGGATGTGGGGGGCGTCTCTCACTTCCTGTATCTATGATCATGTGGTCCATGATGCCCACAATATGGTTTTCGCCGGAGTTCGCAGGTTGGCTGATTTGTTGCATCAGAGCTATTTCCGTGGAGATGTTGGCGGCGATAGTTCGATAGAATTCGTGAATGGTTTTTTGGTCAAATCCTTTGTTTTGCAGGAGCTGTATTTCTGATTCGTCCTGAGGCAAGGCGATGATTTTGACTGCAGAATAATAGGATTGGCCATGCTCTTGTCGGCAAATCCGGTAGATTTTGCCGAAAAAACTTTCGCCTATCAGTGATTCAATATGCCACACGCCCCAAAGGGGTTGATGCTTATTATCGAACACTTCTATCCCTGCTTTCCAATCCCGATCTCTGTGTCAAACAAAAACATGGATCAAAGACATGTGTGTTTTTTATCTTGCGGAGATTATATCATAATATCCTATATTTGTATAGTATCATAATTTATGTCGAAAGAATGGAAATGTTGGTCGTTACAGGTCAGACCCCAGCCGGAGGGGGCGGTGGACAATGGACAATGGACAATGGACAATGAGGAACACAAGATGGTAGGATGGACAACGGATAATGGTGAAGGCTATCCTCTCATAAATAAGGGACTTCATGATATGAAGCCATTGTGTCATCGGTTAAATTCTCACATTGTCCATTCTCACATTGTCCATTGTCCATTGTCCATTGTCCATTGTCCACCGCCCCCTCCGGCTGGGGTCTGACCTGTAATCGTAGGTCTTCGGTAAGAATACAGAATTCCCCAAAAGTTTGCAGAATCTCCAAGGAAACGAAAAATAGAAAAAAAATTGTCATTTGAAACGAAGTGTAGTACAATCTACATACTGTTCTTGAAAGGGAGAATCATTCATGCCACATGTGAGGCGAACATTAATTTTTATGTTTATGGATGCGGTCTTGATCAATATCGCGGTCTTCGGCAGCTATTATTTGCGTTTTTACGAGGACACAGACATGTTTGCAGATTATCGCCTTACATATATATATTCGGCGATTGTGGCCACAATCGCCTTGCTTGTGGTTTTCTATTTTATGGGGCTTTACCGCAGTATTTGGCGGTACGCCAGTGTGCGGGAGCTTGTCAGCGTTACGATGGGCAGCTTTGTTGGGGTTGCTGTTATGGTTATTGTCGTTTACGGGATTTCGCAAATTGAGCCGGCCGCGCCTGACGTGGAAGCGATTCAGCGGATGCCTCATAGTGTTAGTGTTCTATGTTGGTTTTCGGTTACGGCTTTGATCGGATTGTCCCGCTTCGTTCCTCGGGTGCAGCAGCTGGGCATTTTTATACGGGAGGGCGGCGGTGCGGTTTCCGCCCAGTGTTCCGATATTAAACGTGTGCTGATTGTCGGCGCCGGCGACGCGGGGGCGCTGGCGCTGAGGGAATTGCGCAATTATCCTGAGCAGGCGCGGGTCGCCGTGGGGTTTGTTGATGATAACGCGGACAAGCAGCGTTTGCGGCTGCAGGGGATTCCGGTTCTGGGTAAGCGTCATGATATTCCCAGGCTGGTGGAGAAGCATGAGATTCAGGAGATCATTGTCGCGTTGCCTTCGGTGACAGGGGAGCCGTTGCGCGAGATTATTACGATTTGTCAGGATACGTCGGTAGCTCTAAAAATCCTGCCCCGGGTCTACGATATTTTCAGCGGTGACGTCACGGTTAACAAAATGCGTCAGATTGAGGTTGAGGATTTGCTGCAGCGGGATGCTGTGTCGTTGGATTTGGGTGAGGTGGCGGGCTATCTCAAAGATCAGGTTGTGTTGGTCACCGGGGCGGGCGGGTCTATTGGTTCTGAACTATGCCGGCAGCTGATTGGGTTTGCCCCGGCCAAACTTATTCTGACGGGTCATGGTGAGAACACTATTTTTGATATTGAACAGGAGCTGGCGGCGTATATCCGTAAGAACCCACAGAAGACGTGGCCTGTTCTGGAAACAGAGATTATGGATATTCGGGATAAGAGCAAAGTGAACCGGGTTTTGCAGCGGTACCGGCCCGGCGTGGTGTTTCATGCCGCGGCCCATAAGCATGTGCCCCTTATGGAAAAAAACCCTGAGCAGGCTTTGCTGAACAATGTCCTGGGGACCAATATCCTGGCTCAGGCGGCCGATGCTGCGGGCGTTAAAAGGTTTGTGCTGATTTCCAGTGATAAGGCGGTTAATCCGACAAGCGTTATGGGGGCGACGAAACGGGTGGCGGAGATGTTGATTCAGGATCTGAGCGCGCGCTCGGAGACTGTTTTTACCGCTGTGCGGTTCGGCAATGTTCTGGGGAGCCGGGGCAGTGTGGTGCCGACGTTCCGGCGCCAGATCGCGGCAGGTGGGCCGGTGACGGTGACGGATCCGGAAATGACGCGCTATTTCATGACCATTCCCGAGGCCAGCCAACTGGTTATTCAGGCCGGCGCCATGGCTCAAGGGGGCGAGATTTTCATACTGGACATGGGCAGCCCTGTTAAAATCGTTGATTTGGCGAAAGATTTGATCCGGTTATCCGGGCTAAAAGAGGGTCGCGATATTGAGATTGTGTTCACGGGAATGCGGCCCGGCGAGAAACTTTATGAAGAATTGCTGACATCAGAAGAAGGAACGCGGTCCACGCGGCACAAGAGGATTTTTGTCGCTAAGGCAAACGATATTAACAGCGAAGGGCTGCGGGAGCTGGTGCAGCTGATTGGCGACCGGGGCAGTGCCTTTGAGACGGAACAAGTTGTGAACGAATTGCGGAAGCTGTTGCCGCTGTTTAGGAAAGGTTGATACAATTGTCCATTGTCCATTGTCCATTGTCCATTGAATGAAGGGGGGGTTTTTTTTATGGTACAGGCACCGCTGCGTTTTGCTTTGATCGGCTGTGGGCGGATTGCTCCGAAGCATGCTGAGTCTTTTGTGGCTTTGTCTGAGGAGTCTGATTTGGGGGTGAGAGCCCGGTTGGTGGCTGTTTGCGATCCGGTGGAGGAGCTTCGTGAGAACTTTGCCCGGAAATATCGGGTTGGTTCGGATCCGATTGAGGCTTTTGCTGACTTTCGTGAGGTGCTTGGTTGTGCCGATGTGGACGCTGTCAGTATTGCTACGCCCAGCGGGTTGCACGCGGAGATCGGAATTGCCGCCGCGCGGGCGGGGAAGCATGTTTTGGTGGAGAAGCCTATGGCGATGACTTTGGCCCAGGCGGATGCCTTAATTGGAGCTTGCCGGGAGGCTGGCGTCAAGCTTGGCGTTATCCATCAGAATCGTTTTAACGCTTCTGTTAAGGTTTTGCGTCAGGCTCTGGAGGCCGGCCGTTTTGGCAAGCTGACCCATGGTCAGGCTTCGGTTCGCTGGAATCGGAACGACGCGTATTATTTGCAGGCGCCTTGGCGCGGGACGCGCGATCAGGACGGTGGCGTGTTGATGAATCAGTCTATTCATAATATTGATCTTTTACAATGGATGCTGGGACCGGTTGAGACTGTGTTCGGGCTTACACAGCGGGCGATGCGGCCTATTGAGATGGAGGATGTGGGCGCGGCTGTGCTTAAGTTCCGCAACGGCGCAATTGGGGTTATTGAAGCGGCCAGCACGATTTTCCCCAGGAATATTGAAGAGACGTTGAATATTTTTGGGACGGAAGGGTCCGTTATTGTTGGCGGTATTGCCGTTAATAAGATTGAGGTTTGGGAGTTTCCTGACAGTGAGGAGGAGAAGAAAAGGATTTTTGCCGCCCAGGAGGCTGATCCTCCTTCTGTTTATGGGTATGGGCATCGTGAATTGATCGCGGATTTTGTCCGGTGTGTTTGGGAAAATCAAACGCCTGCCGTCTGCGGAGAGGAAGGACGGAAGGCGTTAGAAATTATTTTGGCTGTTTATCGCTGTCAGGAGACGGGGGAGCCGGTTCACCTCTTGTAAGCCTAAAAATAGATTTGACAGTTTGGCAGTGCGTTTTGGAGAGCGTTCTTTTTTGATGAACTCAAAGAAGTTTGATTATCTTCAAGTGACAGCGTTGTTAACTTGGTTAGCGAGTGCAAAGGTGTAAGGTCGCTGACCCGGATTCCGCTGAGATACAATTCCCTTAAATTCGTTAACGAGCGCAAAGGTGTGAGATCGCTCAGCGTACTGTTGTCTTCCAAACACAGCGTTTGCAAATTTGTCAATGAACGAAGAGGAGAGATGTCGGTGATGCTGTTGTTTGCCAGGCACAAAGATGTGGTGTTTTGGGGAATGGTTCCGTTTCTGACCATCTCAGCCAGTTGCGCGTTGGTGATTCCCTGGTCAGAGTAAGTTCTTTCAACGGAGGCTGTATTCGTTGTGCCGGTGGTTGTGCCGGTGGTCGTGCCGGTGGTTGTGCCGGTGGTGGTGGTGCCGGTGCCGGTGCCGGTGCCGGTGCTGGGAGCGGTTGTATCGGTGCCGGTCAAATGGCTTGCACCTGTTGGCGGCTTGGTTTCGAGGGCCATTTCATCTTCTGTTACGATCGGATCGGTGGTTGTCTCATCTGTGGCGTTGTCTTGATCCGCAGCGTTGTTTTGATCTGTAGTGTTGTTTTGATCCGTTGTGTTCTCATCAGCCGGTTTGGCGGGTGCGGAAGATTCCGTTGCCGCTATAGCTGACGTTAATGAGTTGTCTGCAGAATGAGTTTTGTCCAGCGCAATAACATAGCCGCCAACGATGACCCCGGCGGCAAGAAGTCCCGCCGCAAAGATTGCGGGTTTTTTGAAGAGGCTTTTTCGTTGATTAGGGGAGACGGCGTCTGGTCTTTTTGAGGGAACTGTATGCTTCGGGAACGCACCGGAGTCGGGCGCGAACACGATATTTTCGTGTATGCTTTCCAGCTCTTTGCGCATTTCGGTAGGGCTGGCAAATCGGTCTTGGGGGCTATAGGCACAGGCTTTGAGAACAAGCGCGTTCAGAGCAGGGCTGATTTTGTTAAGGGCGGGCAGAGGCTCACCGTTCAGACGTCTTTGCAAGGAGCCGGCGCGTTGTTCGGATGTTGTGGTCAGAGCGGTTTCAGGGAGAAAGGGATCCCGGTTATGGTTGAGGAGTTTGTACATGACCATGCCTAACGCATAGGTGTCTACGGTGTGGTCCCATGGATTGCCCTTGAGCACTTCCGGCGCCATGTAGGCGGAGGGGTCTTTTTTGGCGTAACCGGACATGACCCGTTCGATTTGCCGGGCTATGGCGAAGTCTGCCAGCTTGTAGTCGCCTTCCGGGGTGACGAAGATGTTTTCTGGTTTGATGTCCATGTGAACATCGTTTTTTTGATTGTTCAATTCCAAGGCGTGGCAAATGTGAATGCCAAGTTTGAGAATCTCCAGGTTGGAGAGAGGTTTGTTCTTGATGTGGTCGTTAAGGTTTGTCATCAGTTCCATGCGGAAGAGGATATCCCAACCCAATTGGGAAGCGGGAGGCGTGAAGTTGGAGGTGGGATGATACAGGGAGGGGTCGGATTGATCGATAACGGTGATGTCGTCATATGTGACGATGTTGCTGTTGCCGCGGAATTCGTTCAGATGGCCGGCTTCTATGGTGATGTTTGTAACAAGGTTCCGGAAAATGTCATGAATGGCGTTGTCGTCGTAGCCTCCCTGGCGCAGATGCTGAATCACTGATTTGTCATGGGGTATGGAAACGATTTTTGCCGTGGCATAGACGGTGGCGCCGGATTCTTTCCGGGAGATTTTGTAGACGTCGCCGTAAGCGCCTTCACCTATCAATGTTTCGACGCGCCACGCCCCCCATAAGGGTTCATATCGTTTAATATTCTTTAAGAGGTCGGACATATTGATCACCTTTCTGGTTGAATTTGGAAAAGGGCGTCTGTTGTTTTTGATGTTTCCCAAGGTTTCCCAAGGATTGTAATCAATCGGATCGGTGTAGAGAACACATAAGAAAATCTTAAGTCATCGAAACTTAATAATTAGCCTATTCGAGTTTTAGATTGCAAATTCCTTCAAGGAAACCTGATTGGGATCAGATTTTCGAGATTTTGAGAGATTTTCGACCTTGGTTTTCGACATATGATCCGGTCAGGCCAGATATGGGACCGGTGGCGCTGAACGCGGAACGATGCGGCTATTCCTTCTTTATGAATTTTGCGCATTTTGTCTTGATAATGATATAATTTTCGCTGTGGAAGGTATCGTGTTTTGGCATGGGGAAGGAAGGGTTTTCATGGCACAACGCAGAGTTTCCAGGGCTGTTGTTCTGGGCGGGTTGACGGTTGGCGCCGGTGCGCCGGTCGTCATTCAATCAATGACAAATACGGATACGCGGGATCAGCAGGAGACCTTGAAGCAAATTAAGGCGCTGGCGGACGCGGGTTGTGAGTTGGTTCGCGTGGCTGTGCCAAATGCTGAGGCGGCTGAAGCTCTGGGAGGGATTTGCTCTTTGAGCCCGCTGCCGGTTGTGGCGGATATCCATTTCGACCATCGTCTGGCGCTGGCCGCTGTTGGCAACGGTGTTAACGGGCTGCGTCTCAATCCGGGCAATATCGGCGCCAAGTGGAAAATCCAGGAGGTTGTCCGCGCGGCGGCGGAGAGACGGATTCCGATCCGGGTCGGCGTCAATGGGGGGTCTTTGGAAAAGGATATTCTGGCAAAAAAGGGGCCTACAGCGGAGGCTTTGGTGGAGAGCGCCATGAGTCATGTTCATCTTTTAGAGGAAGAAGGGTTTCAGGATATCAAAATTTCTTTGAAATCCTCTCATGTTCCTGTTATGTTGGAGGCGTACCGCCAAATTGCGGGATTAACAGATTATCCGCTGCACTTGGGTGTTACGGAGGCGGGAACACTGCGTTCCTGCCTGGTGAAGTCGTCGATTGGCATTGGCGCCCTGTTGTCGGAAGGCATCGGGGATACCATCAGGGTATCGCTGACAGGGGATCCGGCTGAAGAGATTCCCATAGCCCAGAGCATTTTGCAGACTCTTGGTTTGGGCGTGTTCCGGCCTGAACTTATTGCGTGTCCCACTTGCGGCAGAACGGGGTTCTCGCTGATCGAGCTGGCGGAAAAGATTGAGGAGTATTTGCGGTTGCTGCCGCCTCTGAAACACAAGCTGACCGTGGCGGTGATGGGCTGCGTGGTTAACGGTCCCGGGGAGGCCCGGGAGGCGGATGTGGGTGTCGCCGGCAGCGGGGATGTGGGAATTCTGTTTAAGAAAGGCCAGGTTGTGGCCAAGGTGCCGGTGGAGAGGCTGTATGACGTGTTGGTGGAGGAGATCCAATTGGCAGCGGGGAGCTAGTGTCTAACCGCATAAATTCAAATATGTATTGCCATTGATAGCAGCAAGGAGTATAATCGTCCTAACAGGAAAAGGCGCATAGCCAGAAGCGAGGACGAAATGCCGAGGAAAGCGAAGAC
>WRHI01000087.1 GCA_009783315.1 Peptococcaceae bacterium | reverse complement strand
TGACGCAACCTTACAAGGTGAAAAAAATTCGCGGGCTTTTGGAGTCTCCCGCTCACCAAACCCTACCTCGGGACTGTTACGAGCCCACATAATATCCATCTCCATTCACCATTAGGTTGCGGGAGAACCCCGCAGTAGATATTTCTATTTATTTTTTTGTCCCTTCCTGCACTTTTAAAATATGCACCCCTCAAAATAACTTGCTATTTAAAGTCCGATCAGATAATATAATCGTTGGATGGCAAACCTGCCAAAGCACCCTATTCGTGAGGAGTCAACGCATATGATGATGGCCAAGCCCCTTCAGCCCCGATGGATAATCATGATAATACTGGGCCTCGTCATTGCAGGAATTAATATCGTTCCTCATAGCTATTTCAACAACTTGGTCATTGCCTGCGCCGCCGTTGTGTTCGCAGCCGCTTTCCTTGTCTTGGCCGCGCGGGATAAACATGACGCGGCCCTTATAAAAGAGATCCCTATGTATCTCAAAGAGATTTTCTACTGCTTGATTGCTTATTGTCTCATCATCGTCTTAGCCCTTGCGGCATCTACAGAGTTTTACGACAGCCTCAGGATAACCGTCATTTCTCTTTTCTGCGTCTCTTTCGCTTTCATAATTTACGTCGCCGCTAAAGACAAGGACTCCTTTCACCTCCTCATGACCTTTATCTCTGTCTCCTTGTTCCTGACGTCCCTCTTTAACTTGTATTATTTCTGGCAGGAACGCAGCCTTGGGGAAGGGTTGCATCGCCTTTCTTCAACCATGGAGAACACCAATATTTTTGCCGTTTTTCTGATCATCTTGATCCCAATATGCGTTTCATACATAATCAACTTGAAAGATGCCCTTCGTCGCTTCATCTTTTCGCTGATGCTTGTTCCCGCTCTGCTGTGTCTTGTTCTGACCTACACACGCGCAGCCTATGTGGCCTTCTTTATCATCATTGTCGCCCTTATCCTTTTGATTAATTGGAAGTTCCTGCCAATTGTTTTCCTGGGTTTTCTCGTCATCATCCCCTTCATTCCCCAACCCGTTGTGGAAAGGCTTCTTTCCAGCGGCAGTGATTACTCCAGTACCGTTCGGCTGGAAATCTGGCAAGCATGCCTGGTTGTTATCAAAAACAATTGGTTGGCGGGCGTGGGTTCCGGGCCTTTGGCGTTTGAACATACTGCTGATTTGGCCGCTTATGACCTTCCCCACTCCCATAATCTGTTTATACAGATATCCCTTGAAACAGGAATATTTTCCCTGCTAGCGTTTGTCGCACTGGTCGTTGCCCTCTTGGTGAGAAGCCTTGTGGCCTATTTCAAAACAAGCCGGTATAACAAAGTTTATCTTGCCGGGTTCATAGCCTCTTTGCTTGGCATTATGTCTTTTGGAGTCTTCGATTACGTGTGGTTTTATCCCAGAGCGCTGCTGGCGTTTTGGATTATGGTGGGGTTATTTCTGGGACTCTTAAGATTGACAAAACAAGAGCTTGACCAACAGGCTGACCTTTAGGTTGACCAAGGTGAACATTGATGGATTATGAAAAAAACACGGTGCCCAAGCCCAAAAAAAGAAATGTCGTGTTGTCAGTCGTCATAATCACCTTTCTGGCAAGGGTGCTGTCGCTTCTGAGCATTCAGCTTTACCTCTCTTTCTTTGGCAGCAACGATCCCCAGCTCAAAATCTTTCTTTATGCCCTGACGATTCCGGATCTGTTGTTCACTTCTATTGGGTCAGCGATTATGACAGTCTGCGTACCGATATATTCATCCGCCATCGCGAACAACGAGCTTGACCGGGCCAAGAGATTCATTGATAACCTTATCACCGTCGTCAGCATGCTTAACTTTCTGCTTATCTTCCTGGGAGTCCTTATTGCGCCGGCAATAACATTTTTCTTGAACGAGTCGGATTATTTGACTTTTTCTTTGCGTGTTTTAATGCCGATCATGTTCTTTTACGGTCTGAACTATATATTCCAGGCTGTCTTGCAGTCCCAAGGACATTTTAAGCTGCCGGCCCTTGTCTCGCTGCCGTCAAGCTTGGTGGTGATTACTTATATATGCGTTCTGGGCCGCGTTTACGCGGTAACAGGGCTTTTGTTCGCCAGCCTCTTGGGCTTGTCCCTTCAAGCTCTGATCATGGTTCCGGCCGTAATCAAGCTGGGATATCGGTATAAATTCCGCCTTGAGCTAAGCCCGGATATTAAGCTGGCTCTCAAGTTATCTGTGCCGACCTTCATCTCCGTTGTGGCGTATCAAGTGAATATGCTTTTTTCGAATACGCTGGCAAGCTCCTTTGAAGCCTTTTCTTTGCTGCGTTATGTGCAAATGCTGGTCGTACAAACTGTTCTGACCTTCGTTTTTGCTCTGACAAGCGTTTATTATCCGAAATTATCAAGGCTGTGGTCACAGGAGAATTTCGCGGGCTATAAGAAAACCCTGACCCAAATCACCACGACGGTTTTATTCTTCTTGATACCGGCTGTTTTCGGAGTGATTTTGCTGCGAGAGAATATATTTGACTTGTTGTCAAGGTGGGGCAAAGTCAATGACAATGATATCCACACCCTGGCCTTGTTCCTTGGTATATACGCTTTATCCATACCAATGATGGCTTTGAAAGAGATATTCGACCGCGGTTTTTTTGCCCAAAAGAATACGAAGATAAGTTCTGTTGTCGGATTTGTGATCATGGCGGTCAATATCGTCGCGTGTTTGCTCTTGGTCAATCAGTACGGTATTCTGGGGGTTCCCATAGCTTATGTTATATCCGTTTCAGCGGGAACCGCCGTGTTAGTCGTCGTCATGCGCATACGTATTGGGGGTTATAAAATATTGACCACCCTCCTAAAATACATTCTATCAGCTCTCGTAATGTCTGTTGCTGTCTATTTTATCAAAGAGTCTTTAGACGCAGCCCTGCCACAGCCAGAGTTTTTGTTCCGGATGCTGAGGCTGATGATCCCGGTTGGCATAGGAGCGGCGCTGTATATAGGGATTTGCTATATTATTAAGGCACCAAACGCGCGAATCCCAAAAAAACCCGTTAACAACGATACCGACTTCTGACTTATTGCGGTCGTCGGCCACTCTGTGCTATTATGATTATACGAGCATGTACGGCTCGCTATCTAAGCCGAACAGAAATTGGGGAACGGACATTGGCAAACACATTAAAAAAGACATTGAAGCGGACAGGAATTATCCCGTTAGGTTTTGTTCTCCTCATTATTGTCACAGCCGCCATACTTTTTGGGAATGAAATCAGGAGCCTGGCTTCAATAAGGCAAGTTGATGAATATGGTATGTTTCAAATGACCTACTACGGCGACTACGGTTTCGATCGTTTTCTCTTGACTGGCGCGGCAAACGACTATGATATAGAGAAATTTGTTACAAAACGCTTGCTGAAAGGGTTCCCCATTAACCTCAACGTTACGGGCGGCGGCTGCACCGTGTTTATCACCTCTAATGACCATGGGGATGTTATATTCGGAAGGAATTTCGATTTCTCATATGCACCATCGATGCAGGTCGTTACACGTCCTAAAAACGGGTACGCTTCTGTATCAACTGTTAATTTATCGTTTGTGGGATACTCGGAAGAAAATCTGCCGAGGGGCTTAAACATCAACAGTTTTCTGGCTCTTGCGGCGCCGTATCTTCCCTTTGACGGTATGAATGAAAAAGGTCTGGCTATCGCGCTGCTTGCTGTATCGGAAGCGGCCCCTCCTTTTGACGAAAATAAAATTACCTTGAACACGACAACCGCTGTTAGGCTGTTATTGGATAAAGCGGCTACAGTTGACGAAGCAATAGCGCTTTTACAACACTATAATATCTATTTTTCCGACGGAATTGACTGCCATTTCCTTATCGGCGACGCAAGGGGCAATTCTGCTTTGGTTGAGTATTACGACAACGGAATGCAAATCGTAACGACAAACCAACCCTATCAAATCGCTTCAAATTTCATCGCCTATAACGGTATAAACATTGGAGATGCTGACGATTTCCAGCGATATGATACGGTCAAGGAAGCTCTTGATCATAACGGCGGCCGTTTTAGCGTAACGCAAGCGGTTGATATTCTTGCTGAGGTTGGCATTATTGACCGCAATGAGGATATCCTTCAATGGTCTGTGGTCTATAACTTGTCCGCACGCAACGGCGTCATGTTTGCTCATCGCAAAATCAACAACCTTATTGATTTTCAACTGGCGCTATAGAATGGTAACAAAACACGTAGATCGTGAAATGATTGTCAGCAGGGGTCTATCAAGAGAATCAACGGGCGTGCCCAGGATCTTCAACCGTCCGCAGCTTGTGATCATAACGCTGGAATGACAGCCGTCGCCAATTTCCCGATGAGCCTTTGCGCCCTCTCCTCATCAACACCAAAGGCGCCCAATTCAGCATGTAACCCAAACCCGTGAAAATCCGATCCCCCTGTAGCCAAGACACCGGCCCGCTCTGTCCATTTCAGCAGCGTATCCGTCTGCGTCGCACTGTGATCCGGATGCCAGACTTCCAACCCGGCAAGACCGGCGTCAACCCAATCACACAAAACCTCCGGATCCGTGCTCTTCGGGTGCGCCAAGACAGGAACCCCGCCACTGTCACGAATCAATCGGATGGCATCAACAGGCTGAATATTATAGTTCGGTACATAAGCCGCCGCTCCCGCGTTCAAATAAAGCCCGAAAGCTTCCCGAGCCGACGACGCCGCGCCTCGCTCAACCAGCGCCCGGGCGATATGTGAGCGCCCCACGGAAGGTCCGGACACCAGCCCCTCTACATGCTCCCAGACAATATCGACCCCCAAGCCTCTAAGCTTGTCCACAATGGCATGGGCCCGCTCCACCCGCTTGTGGCGCAGCACATTCAAAGAGTGATCAAGCGCCGCAATCCTCCGGGCCTCAGCAGACGTCCCGCCTGATTCATGAAGCTCAAGAACGCGCGGATCGAAATATCCCAGCACATGAATCTCCCCACCCAACCAAGCCGTATTGATCTCAACCCCTGGAATGATTTTCAGGGAAGGAAACCCCACCGCCGCCCGCGCCTGCGCCGCTGTCCGTGACGCTTCAAACCACCCTCCGATGCTGTCATGATCCGTAATCGCCAACACACGCAGTCCCCGTTCAATCGCAAGAGATACCACCTCAGCCGGACTCAAGCTCCCGTCGGAAAACTGTGTATGACAATGCAAATCCGCGAACAAAGCCGCACCCACCTGACCGATATGCGTTACGGTATCATTCAATGTCCCCTACCTCCTGCTCCCTCGCATCACTGATTATTTCGAATCTCGAGCCACGAATATCGGACCCTCGGTCACGCCTTTCCCTCTTCGCCTCGAAAAGGCGAAGAAGGGAGGGTTTGATCCAGCATCCGCCAAAAATTCCCCCAAGCAATATCCGCAACTTCCTTGTTGTTGAACCCAGCTTCCCCCAAAGCAACAAGCAACGCCGGCAGACAATCCGCTCCTTCCAGCCCCTGGGGCAAAGCGTCAACCCCATCAAAATCCGAACCCAAACCGACGCAGCCCACCCCGGCCACCTCGGCAATATGTTCAATATGGCGAACCACATCCACCAAACGCGCCTCGCCATCTTGCACCAGAAACTCCGGATAGAAATTCACGCCCACTACCCCGCCGGCCGCAGCCAAGGCTCGCAGCTGCTCATCTGTCAGATTGCGTGGATGATCGCATAACGCCTGGGCACAGGAATGGGTCGCAGCCACCGGACCTTTCGATACCTCCAACACTTGCCAAAAACCCTTCTCATGGAGGTGCGAAACATCAACAAGCATGCCCAAAGCGTTCATGCGTTCAACCACCCGCACCCCAAACCTTGACAGAGACCCTCCCCATTCCCCCTCACCGACGCCGCAGCCAAGAGCGTTCCGCTGATTCCAAGTCAGCCCCATTGCTCTGACGCCCAGCAAAAAGCATACATCAACCATGAACAGATCCTCCCCAAGAATCTCTCCCCCTTCGACACTCAGCAGAATGCCAACCCTGCTGCCGTCCAACTCCCGCAAATCGCCGCGATCAAGCACCGGCCTAACCAACTTGGCGTTTTTCCGGATGAATTCATGGGACGCCGCCAGCAATTCCAGGCCACGCCGCGTCGCCATATATGGTTTGTATTCCTCCTCTATGTATGAAGCAAAAAACTGCAGCCCAACACGGCCCATCCGCGCCCGTTTAAGATCCCAATGCCCGCGTGGCACCTTGTTCCGATCGTCGAAAAGGTCCCTTTTGCCGCCGACATAATCGCCGATGCTGTCACAGTGTCCGTCAATAATGAACAGTCCCGAATCATCCATGGCTCTGCCTCCTCTGAACTCACGGTGCTTTCAAAACCCCAGTCTTTTACTAACAGTATACTCAGTATACTCTGGTTTTTTTGTCTTGGCCAATCAGAATAATAGAAAATTTTCCGCACAAGGGACAATCGCGGAGAATACAATGAAACATCAACATTGCAGGAGGTGGAATGCTTGTATAGTCTTGGAGCGGATTCTGTTATAGCCAATTATCATCAAGCCAAAGATGCCGGAGAAAAGTATTTACCCGATACCAACCCTGGCCATCATCCGGATCATCCCGGGGGACACCATGGAGGCCACATGTTCCGACTTGATTCTATGTCTCACCAAAACTCTATGCCCAACCCAGACAATTTGACCCTGGCCCGGTCTTACGTGGTTTACCAACAGCTCGGCTCTGTGTACAATCCGGCTGACGCCCATAAACACGGGACTCTGTTTCCCGAATTGGTTCGGCCCTATCCCTAAAACCTGAGGAGGAACACGATGAACAACAGAGATGTTTTTCCGGAGAATCCCGCCGTGCCTCTGTCTTCAAATGACATGGGCGGGGAGTTGGCGCAAATACATGATCTTCAGTTCTCCGCTCTTGAGCTTCAGTTGTATCTCGACACACATCCCCACGACTTGGGCGCTCTTGCCCTGTACAATCAGTATCACCGCGACCTGATGCGTTGCCTCAGAGAATATGAATCGCGGCATGGCCCTCTGCTCGGCAACGGCTTTTCCGCCTCACCCCGCAATAGTTGGGGTTGGCTGGAAGGGCCCTGGCCTTGGGAAGTCAACTATGGTTAGCAAAACACCGGGAGTGGAGGTATATCATGTGGATTTATGAAAGGACCCTTGAGTATCCGTTGCGGGTCTGCGGCCCTGATCCCCGCATGGCGGCATGTATAATTACTCAGTACGGCGGGCCTCAAGGTGAGCTTGGCGCCGCACTGCGTTACCTGAACCAGCGCTACAGTATGCCAACGAGCCGCGCCAAGGGGATTTTGACCGATATCGGCAGCGAAGAATTGGGGCATATGGAGATGGTCGCTACTCTTGTCTACAAACTAACAGAAGGCGTCAGCGTTGAGGATATGAAAGCCGCTGGGCTTGACGCCCAATACGCCGATCACCGCCACGCTTTATTCTGGCAAAACGGCGACGGCGTCCCCTGGGTCGCCGCTTACATCTCCGCCACCGGCGACCCCGTTGCCGATCTAACGGAGAATATGGCTGCCGAACAAAAAGCCCGGGCTGTTTATGAGAATCTGATCAATTTGACCGACGACTCTTGGGTCAAGGATGGTCTTCGATGGCTGCGCGAGCGGGAAGTCGTACATTTCCAACGTTTCGGCGAAGCCTTGGTGTGTGTGGAGGATCATTTAGCGCAGAAACAGGTATTTCCTGCCGGCTGAGCCGCAAGTTCGAGGCGCGCTGATAAAGAGATCATTGCGACAACCCTTTGACAGTTGAGTAGATGCGAGGAACGCATATTCCTCGCATCTTTTTTATGTGCAGAAAACTTTGTCCAATATATTGTTTTCTCGAAGGAAATCGCCTTTTGTTGTAGAATCAAAATAAGTGTCGAATGGTAAGTTATGGGCAAAAATGCAAGTATTTTTAAGGAGGAGTCAAATACGTATGGAAAACATCGAGGTAGGCATTGTTGTAACTGATAGTAACAGGAACGAGCTGGAGAAGTTCTATGGGAAAATCCCGCCCGAAAGCAAGCTGTTGGAAGCTCCCCAAACACACTCGTTTGAGGAATCTCAGCAAAACCAGTTAGACAAATTCATCGAGACAGAGGAGGTGGCTCTTGATGAAATTAGTGAGCAAAATATTTAGACGTACAGATTGGTATCTTTCCAGTGGTTTTGGCTATCGTACAGTTGGAGGCGTTCTCGAATTTCACAGCGGCACAGATTATGGTACCCACAAACAGAACTGGAATCTGTACGCAATCGAGCAAGGAGTCATAACAAGCTGCGGCACAGCGGTTGATGGCGCGAAATATATGTGGGTCAATTACCCGCGTCTCGGTAAAAAGCTGTTACATTACCATCTGGATCGAATCGATGTTGAGATGGGTCAAGAAGTCCGGGAAGGCGTCTTGCTGGGCTGCGCCGGAGAAACCGGCAGCGCCAGCGGGATTCATCTGCATTTAGGTATGCAACCAAGCGGTATAGGCTCTTACGAAGATCCTCATGCTTACGATTATAACTATCCACCCGCCACAATGAGTTCGGACGCGACGGTTTACGGAGGCCCGAGCACAACCCTATACGCCCCAATCGGGTCCGTCATCAAAACCGGCAAGGTTGAAGCTCTAGAAAGAGAAAACAACTTCCTCTACATTCGCTATTGGACAAACAAAGGACTTCTGAAGCGGGGCTACGTCAGCCTCACACTAGTCAAAGATAGTGCCTCAATACCTGTTATGGACGTTACCTATAAAGGAAACAACAGCGTCGTTTATCCCCAATCAGCTGTCTACTCTGATCCCAATATGACAACAGCAGAGATTGGAACCGTCTTCGAATTTGAAGGCGTCACGCAATTCACAGTCCAGGAAAATGGGTGCTATTTCATAGAATATAGCACGCCCACAGGCGCCAAGAGAGGCTATGTTCAAGGTAGCGAACTGATACAAAAAGAAGGCGGCCTGGCCATAGCGCCTTATGGGGCAGAGGTCTATTACACCCCCCGTTTTGAATACAAGGCTGGCGCTATCTATGCTAATGAATATGTAACGGTTCTCCAATCCAGTGGCACAACATCCTACATTGAATACAACACCAAAGGCGGAAGAAAAAGAGGTTATGTGACCAACAGCTCACTGCATTTTCTAGATACCAGCAATGTTCCTGTGTTGCCGAATTACACAGAAGAATCCCATAAATCTACAGGCTTCATGACGGTTTATTCCGGACCAAGTGATAAATATGCCGTGATCGGATCTATCAGTGAAGAGGAACACGTTACGCGGCTGAGTTCGACGACCCTTTATACCAACAATTATGCGTATATACAATACGCCACAGCGGATGGTTCCAAGAGAGGATATGTTGTCGCTTCGGGGTTGGTTCTCTATGTCCCACCTGTCGTTGATCCAGGTGACTCGGGTGATCCGGGAGACCCAGGTGGTCCAGACGATCCCATCACAACAACCAACAAATACTTTACAATCAAAGAAGACGGCAGCGTAGAGTATAAGTGGTACGAATTAACGAGCTTATTTGGCACAATGGCATTTTTCTCTTACCCAGAAGCTGATTCCGTATTGTCAGATGATCATTACGTTGATCTTTTGCATCTTATTGATGTGATGAATGTTAAGAAGGGCGAATACATTGTTCTTGATACGGAGGCGCTTGGAGAATTGATTAATCGCGGCTACAATAACTACGTAATTGGTCAAGATATCTTTAAGAATTATGTGTGTGCTTTTAAGCCTCATGATGGTTTTCGCAGGCTTTGCGAACTATACCAATTAAAAACCGATGCGCTTCTATGGGAAAACTATTCTGTCATTCATGATGAACCTAAAGAATCCCCAAAGCGTCAAGTGCTTCTTGCCCACATGCACAAATCGGCCCTGCTTATGGAAATGATTTCGCGACACGGCGAGATCAAAAGAAGCGGCAGTGAAATGAAAGTGATGGACTACTTCCCCTCTGGCGTAACGGAAGTAGGTATCTATGGCCTTCATAATGATGGATTCTATAAACTCGGAGATGGTGACGGAATTACCCTCCATGAATTTAATGCCTCAAACGAAAAAGTTATAGGCGATAATATCATTGGGCTAGCTGAGTCCTTTCGCCGGAATAAGGGACTGGAGATTGCGGCATTTTCCGCCGAGGCAATTTTGGGGATTCTTGGTACAGCAACCAGCTTTATTCCTGTGTATGGACAAACCATCTCTGCTACAATTAGCGGCATTACGTTCGCATATAATATATACAAGATTGCTCAAGCAAACGATGAGATCGACGCCACCAACCAAGCAGCAGACGAAATTAAAAAAGATGTGTTCCTAGAAAGAGATTTTCTCATTATGCAAGCGGGAGCAAGCATTGCCACATATCAAAATGCCGTGGCCCCTTACAATGTTAGTGTCAATGAAAGGAATCTCCAGGTCACGCTCTGCCTGTATAATGATGCGAGACCGGAAGAAGAAAGAAAGGATAGAGCAACTCTCCTTGCCGATTATTATTTAAAAACCAAGACCGGAGTAGAGACCAATCTCGTTTGGCATTTTGTCAATTGGTGCTTAGGCAAAATACAGGAGATTGAAGATCACGGGGACGAACTGCAGAGTGTTCTGTCAAAGTATTACGTTGCAAATCCG
The DNA here is from genome assembly GCA_009783315.1 of Peptococcaceae bacterium. Classification (GTDB taxonomy): domain Bacteria; phylum Bacillota; class Desulfitobacteriia; order Desulfitobacteriales; family Syntrophobotulaceae; genus WRJI01. Next base: position 3,208 of record WRHI01000087.1, on the reverse strand, counting down.
GGATGTCCCTACGAAAAACTATCTCTTCTGACACCGGAGCAAATTATCGAGCTGGATAATGAATTTCGTAATCCAGGCAATCTGGTTTTGAAATGGTAATTATGCTGAATGATTCGGAGGAATTGCTATGACAAAAAAAAGTCTTGCTATGAGCATTTTGATTATTTTTGCGTTGGGGATTTTAGCATTTGCTGGATTCAAAATTGTCAATAGTATTGGCGAAAAAAAAGTCTCTGAGGAGGCTGACAGAAAAAGAGACATTGAGCATTATTATCGTCAACAAAATGTCGCATTCTTTGAATGGGGTCATGCACGCAGCTATGAGCCATACAATAAAAAGTATGAATGGCTGTTGCAAGCTCATATGAACCTCTATATCAGAAATACCGGCAAAACAATCACATTAGCTGATGTCGAAACCTTTTTAGCGATTCCGGAAAATCCCGACGGAACACCGCGGACTTGGAAAAATGACGAAACAGGCATAGTCAAAGACTTTGTTGATTGGTATTGGCTCTGGCTGAGTACAGATGAAGTGCGTTTTTACAAAGACGAATTGCAGAGCATATTGACAAGGTATTATGTTGCACATCAAGATTGTCCGTATACAACATTATCTCTCTTGACACCAGAACAAATCATCGAGCTTGACAAAAAATATCTGGACCCTGATTACGATCTTGTGTTGGAGTAATTTTTCTAAGCCTCCTTCAGAATTTGATTACGAATACAACAGTGAATTGGGGGTTCTTTTTCCAATCAATTAATGTTCGCCGTTCGCTGCAACCATTTTAGGAAAACACCCTTAAGTTTCGCTTAACAAAACAAATAATAGCATCTATCGCATTACATCGAAAGCGCCGCTTCAAAAATTGAGCGGAGCTTTCTCTATTGTGTTCTAATCTTTCAAAAAGGTCGCGCCAACATTTACATTAAAGTCATACAGGAGAGCAATTCTCAAGTGATAGCCAACCGGATTGTTTGCCGTTTGTGCATTGTATTGAGCTTGTATATCCCCATGTGCCATTACTGGCTATCTTAGATACAGCAAATCTTGTGCCTTTTGTAGCAGATCCTTTTACGGCATATCCCGTACCTGCGTCGACTCGGACATTAATACCACTGGATACAGTGACCACATAATTTCCTGTAGAATACCTCGAACCCCCACTACCGCCTGGATTTATTGTTGTTGCAGGAGAACAGTTCTCAAGTGACAGCCAACCGGATTGTTTGCCGTTTGTGCATTGTATTGAGCTTGTATATCCCCATGTGCCATTACTGGTTATCTTAGACACGGCAAATATTGTGCCTTTTGTAGCAGACCCTTTCACGGCATATCCTGTACCTGCGTCGACCCGGACATTAATACCACTGGATGCAGTGACCATATAATTTCCTGTAGAATATGATCCGCCGCCAACTATGGGTACTTTTGGAACAGCACCGCTGAAGTTTCCAAAATCAATATAGAGACTGGGTCGCAGCAAGTTAGAATTATATTTCCATGTCGTAGAATTTTGTACCTCAATATGCAAGTGATGACCGGAGCCATTTCCCGTATCACCCATGATACCCACATGGTTTCCGGCGACAACCGTGTTTCCCGCAGTACTTTTGCTTTCCATGTGTGCCATGAGAATCACCTTGCTGTCAGTGGTGCGAATGATAATTTTGTGCCCATAGCTATCATCGAAGGATTTATCAAGAACAGTTCCGCTTGCGGGGCTGACTAACGTCGCTCTAATTGTTCCATCTTTCGGAATATAATCTTCTCCCGTATGTCGGCCTGCAGCCCAAGCAGTTCCTTTTACATCGAATGCTTTGGTAAGTTTTGCTGCCTTTATAAATGGTGAACGATACATAAAAATACCTTCTTCCTTTTAATTTTGCGTTCCATCCCGATCCGAGGCCAGCTACCGATGCCTATTTAAATGGCCTTACCAGAACTGCCACTGGAAGGAGCAATGTCATACACGAGAACAGTTCTCAAGTGAAAGCCACCCAGATTGTTTGCCGTTCGTACACTGTATAGAACTTGTATAACCCCATGTTCCATTACTCGCTATTTTAGATACGGCAAACCTTGTGCCGTTTGTAGCAGATCCTTTTACAGAATATCCTGTACCTGCGTCAACCCGAACATTAATACCACTGGACGCAGTGACCATGTAATTTCCTGTTGAATACCTTGGAACCCCATCAGCACTACCGCGTGCAGTGCCACCCGAACCTGTTGTTACAGGAGAGCAATTCTCGAGTGACAGCCAGCCGGATTGTTTGCCATTCGTACATTGTATAGAGCTGGTATAACCCCATGTTCCATTACTTGCTATCTTTGATACTGTAAATGTTGTGCCGTTTGTAGCAGATCCTTTTACGGAATATCCCGTACCAGCGTCTACCCGGACATTAATGCCGCTGGAGGCAGTAACCTTGTAATTCCCTGTGGAATACTTTGGAACTCCATCAGCACTACGACGTGCACTGTCACCTGAACTTGTAGATACAAGAGAGCAGTTCTCAAGTGACAGCCAACCGGATTGTTTGCCGTTCGTACACTGTATAGAGCTCGTATAACCCCATGTGCCGTTACTTGCTATCTTTGATACTGTAAATGTTGTGCCGTTTGTAGCCGATCCTTTTACGGCATATCCCGTACCAGCGTCTACCCGGACATTAATACCGCTGGGTGCAGTAACCTTATAATCTCCTGTAGAATAAGACTCTCCGCCGGCTATGGGAACATATGGCCAAATTCTTTCCACAATCTCATTAAGCCTAGGGTGAAGCTTTCCGGGACAATACGTTATATTACCAGGAATATCTTTGTGACCAAATAGATTAACCCCAACCTTCAAGGGGAAAAGGCTATGACGATGGGCAATATCTCTTACCAATCCTATTAAATTGGTGAATGATGCTTCTGAAAATGTACTTACAACACATCATCTCCTTTTTGGTGTCAACCGCATCGTTGCAACTTTCATTTGTATTTTAGCAAAAATAGGGTATTAATACAAGCCCCTACAATTTTGGCGAAATACCAAAGTAAACAAGAAAATTTCGACAAAACCCGATTCCTGTTGCCGCGCTCATCCACTACCTGATAACCCTTGTCTACACCGGAAAAAGCATGTATCAGGACATGCGCAGCGCCAACCCGTTAGCACAGGGATACAAAAAAGACGTCATATACAGGTTCTTG
>WRHI01000086.1 GCA_009783315.1 Peptococcaceae bacterium | reverse complement strand
AAAAGGCGAAAAAAATTCGCGGGCTTTTGGAGTCTCCCGCTCACCAAACCCTACCTTGGGACTGTTACGAGCCCACATAATATCCATCTCCATTCACCATTCGGTTGCGGGAGAACCCCGCAGGAGATATTTCTATTTATTTTTTTGTCGCTTCCTGCACTTTTAAAATATGCGTAAAATATGCACCCATGCAAAGAAAGATCTTCTTGCTTGCCTTTTTCAATGGTGCTACAATATACCCAAGTGTCGAGTACAATGAAGATTTGGCTGGGAGTCATTTTGACTGAGGGAGTATTATGATGGCAGAGCAAGGCAAATGAATACAAGTCTTGTCGATTTATCTTTTTTCTTATGGCGAAGTGAATGAGATAGTTTTGGGATGAGGTCATAATATAATGCTTATTGTTGTAACCAATCGTCATTTGTGCCAGGATTTTCTGATGCAGCTCGAAAGGATTGCCCGGTGTCGTCCGGGGGCTGTTATCCTGCGGGAAAAGGATCTGCCTGAGTCGGAGTACCAAAAGCTGGCCCAGGACTGTGCGGGGATTTGCGTGCGGTATGGTGTTCCGTTGATTGTTCATAGTTTTGTAGAGGTTGCTCAGAGCATGGGGATGACGGAGATTCATTTTTCTTTTGTGGATTTTTGCGCCTTTTGCGGGCGAAAAGAGCTTGCGGAATCCCCGGATTTCCCGGAACTCCCAGGGAAGCAGAGAATTCCCGAAGCTTTTTCCCGGGTCGGGGTTTCCGTGCATTCCGTGGCGGAAGCGGTTATGGCTGAAGCTTGTGGCGCTTCTTATGTTGTGGCGGGGCATGTTTTTGCTACGGATTCTAAAAAGTGGTTGGAGCCTCGGGGTGTGGCTTTTTTGGCGGATGTTTGCGGGGCTGTGCGGATTCCCGTTTATGCCATTGGAGGAATTACGCCGCGCAACGCCCGTGATGTCATGGGGTGCGGCGCCGCGGATGTCTGCGTTATGTCGTCTTTGATGAGAGCCGAGGAGCCTGAGAGGCTTGTTGCTGAGTACATGCAAACAAAATAGATTAGATGCTTGCGTCTGTATAGATTAGATGCTTGCGTCTGTATAGATTAGATGCTTGCGTCTGTGATTTCTTTTTGGGCTTTTTTGGTGAGGGAAGTGAAAAGGATGGCGTAGGAGTTGTCGACCATATCCCGCAGGATAGCGTCGGGTACGGTGCCGTCGAGATAGACGGAGTTCCAATGGACTTTGTTCATGTAGTAGCCGGGGATGATGTCTTCGTATGACGTTCGCAGAAAGTCGCCGTCCGCAGGCATCAGTTTGAGAGTGACGACGGGTCTGCCGGTGTTTTCGTTCCCTTGCAGACCGAACATTTTGCCGCCGATCATGTAACGGGTTGCTTGCCATTCTTCTTTGTAGTCTTTGGTGGCACCTGGTTTTTGCATAAAGTAGGCGTCGAGCCAGGGATAGTTCATGGGTTATCCTCCTTATCCTAATCTTAGATTAAAGCGTTTCGTGAAGCAGTTGGCCTAAGATGGCGATGCCTTCTTGGATTTGGGCGTCGCTGGGGGTGGAAAAGTTGAGCCGGAAGGAACTGGAGAGGGTTTGTTCGTCTACGGTGAAGGCGTTGCCGGGGACAACGGCGACTTTGCGGGTCGCGGCTTGGCGGCAGAAAGCGAACATATCGATTGCCGGCGGCAGGGTGGCCCAGAGAAAAAGACCGCCTTCGGGACGGGTGCAGGCGACGGACTGAGGGAAGTGAGCGTCGATGCCGGAGAGCATGAGGTCGCGTTTGGATTGGTAGAGGGTTCTGAGGCGGTTAAGATGGGCACTGATGTCTTCTTCCAGCAAAAACCGTTGACAGATGATTTGGGCTAGCATGTTGGTGTGAACGTCGGCGCATTGTTTGGCGACGGTGAATTTGGCGATAACGGGTGGCGGGGCGATGACATAGGCGAGGCGCAGACCGGGGGCGATGATTTTGGAGAAGCTGCCGCAGTAGATGACCCGGCCGTCTTCGTCGAGGGTTTTGAGAGAGGGCAGGGGGTTGCCGCCATAGCGCAGGTCGCCGTAAGGGTTGTCTTCAAGTATTGTGACGTTGTGGCAGCGGGCCAGGTCGTAAATGGCTTGGCGTTTGGCCAGGGATGTGGTGATGCCGGTTGGGTTCTGGAAGTTGGAGATGATGTAGATGAAGCGGGTGCGCGGATTGTGTTGGAGAGCTTGTTCCAGGGCGGCAATGTCCATACCGTCGTCGAGGAGTTCGACGCCGACCAGATTGACGCTGTAGGAGCGGAAGGCGTTGAGGGCGCCGATGAAGGAGGGGGATTCGCAGATGACGGTGTCGCCTTCGTTGCAAAGGCAGCGGGCGGCGAAATCCAAGGCTTGTTGGGCGCCGGAGATGATCAGGCATTGGTCTGGGGTGATAGAGGGCATGGTTCTGCCGGGTGTTGTGTGGGGGAGGATTTCTCGTTGGGTGACAAAGTCGGCGATGGTTTGGCGCAAGGGGCCGTAGCCTTCGCTGACGGAATATTGCAGCGCCAGGGCGGGGGTTTCGGCCATAACCGCGGCCATGATGCGGCTGAGGGCTTCGGTCGGGAACGCTTGGGCGGAGGGGTTGCCGGCGGCCAGGGAGATGACGCTGGGGTCGGAGGTGGTTTTGAGGATTTCGCGGATGGCGGAGGGCTGCAAAGTGGATATTCTGTCGGAGAAGGTGTAGTTCATGAGGTGATCTCCTTTTTTGGGTTGTGGTTTGTGGAGATTTGTGTGGAATGAAGATTTGTGAGTTGGTATTCTGTGAATTTGTCTTTATAATCATATCATGGACAATGGACAATGGACAATGAGAGGCAGTTGAAGTGTGGCGGTTTTATGGGTTGACGGTTTTGATTGTTTTTGGGGTGTACATAGGCTTTGGGAAGAAAGGGTTGATGCCGATATGGCGGAGGTTGAGAGTTTTTGGTCCCTCGGTGAGCGGGTTGAGGCGGAACAGATTATAAATAAGTCGACTTTTGTTGCCGTGGTTTCCCCGGTGAGGTCGCCGCGGGAGGCTTGTGAGCATTTGCGGCGGGTGCGGGGGGATTATCCGAAGGCGCGCCATTATGTTTATGCGTACAGGCTTTGGGACAGCCGCGCTGAGAAGGCTTCGGACGATGGGGAGCCTCAGGGAACGGGCGGGCGGCCTGTGTTGGACGCGTTGGCTCACCGGCAGGTTTGGGATGCGCAGATTGTTGTCGTTAGGTATTTTGGCGGGGTTTTGCTGGGAACGGGTGGGTTGGCACGGGCCTATGGGGGCACGGCCCGGTTGGTTTTGGATAAGGCGGTTTTGCACAGGATGGCCGAGTTCTGGCTGTTTTCGCTGCAAATTTCTTATGGGTTTTTAGACGAATTCCGTGCTGTGTGTGGACGGCACCAATGGCTGATTGAGGCGGAGACGTTTGGGGAGCATGTGTTGGTGGCTTTGGCGGTGCCTGTGGTGGGGGAGAGCGTGTGGGCATCCTGGCTGGCGGAGAATGGGCATGGACGGGTGCTTTGTTTGGGGAAAGAACGGGTTTTTCGGGCTGTGCCTCCAGGTTATCTGGAAAATGATGTTACTCCATGAAAATAATAACCGGATTCCGGGTAAACTACTGTGAGAGAAAAGCTGAGGATTGTGGCCGGACAGACGAATAATGCTGTGAGAGGCTGGATTTTGTCCAAGGGTTTGTACCTTGAGCAGGGATATAAGCATATAATGTAGAAATGTGTATATTTGGAAAAGGAAGTGCGCGTATGAAGGCAAAAAGCGAGATTTTGGGTCTATGCATTGTTAATATCCAAACAGCGGATGAGATCGGTAAGATCCGGGATGTTTTGCTTGATCCCGCGAGCAAGGGTATTGCTTTTTACGTGCTGGCGGAACCTTCTGATTATTTTGGCGCGCGCTTGATCAGCCAGAAGCATGCTGTTGGGCTCGGCGGTTTTGCGCTGACGGTGACGGGGGAGCAAGTCATTGAAGATGTGGCGCATTGCCCTCAGGCGATCGAGCTGCTGAAAGGCGACGTTCAGGTTGTTGGTACCCACGCGCTTTCTGATAAGGGTGTTTTGCTGGGCATGATCAGGCAGATCTTTTTTGACGAGATGACAGGGGTGATTGTTCGGTACCGTGTCGAAAACGAGGAGGGGTGGGTTTTCGATATTGATGGCGCGAGTGTTGTGACGATGGGCGGCAATTTTACGATTTTTCTTGACAGCAGTGAGCTGATTGGCGTTTGCGACAATGGGCAATGGGCAACAGGCAATGAACAATGGGACAACGATGTCAATTCACTGACATCTGACAATGGGCAATTGGCAGCCGGTGACGAGCCTGATAGTTTTGAGGCGGCGGGTGTGGACGGCGAAGACGAGGTTTGGGAAGACGATGCGGATACTGCCGGTTATGATAAGGGTGAGGAACGTGTCTTGGAAGTGGCGGCCCGTCCTTTGTCTGCTGCGGAAATGGCTTTGGTTAAGGCTGCGGAGTCTTTGCGCCAAAAGTATGCGACCGAGGCTTTGCGCGCTCAAGGGCTGGAGTATTCCAACGAGATGAAGGCCGCGGTGCAGCCGTCCCTTTATGGCGCTGACCAGGTTGCCGCCGCCCAGGGCGGCGCGCGCGGATCGGCGAGGGTGGGCAAGGCCGCCGGAGGGGACAGGGCGAACAGGGCTGCCGGGGCGCATAAGCATAGCGGAGGCGCCGGAACTGCCGACGCGAAAAGACCCGGCAGAGCTGTTGAAATGAAGGAAACAAGGATACGGGGTGGAGAAACGGAGTTGAGTGTGAGAGCAGTTGGAAGCGCGGCGTTGGCCGAGAGTATGGAGCCTATTTCGGAGCGGGAGCCGGTTTCGCGCAGACCGGATGAAGGCGGCAGGGAAGTGGCCGCGCTCAAGCAAGATAAACCGTCGCAAGGCAAACCTGCGTCCAAACGAAACCATGATGAAGGTGGTTTATCGGCGGCAGACCTTATCTATCCAAAAGATTTCAACCTTTTTGACAGGAGACAGATGCAATTTTTGCTTGGCAAAAGGCTTTCGCAAGCGGTGCGGGTGGACAGCGGTGAAGTTATGGAGGAAGGCGAGTATATTACGGCCGAAATGCTGTCCCGGGTGCGCACGCGCAACACATTGATGGAGTTAACGGCCCATGTGAGGGCAGTTGACAATTGACAATGGACAAGGCTGATATCCTTCAGCCTGTGGACCAATGAGGGAAGGGTTGGGTTGTAAAATAGGACAGAGGATTATGGGCCGATGGCTAGGAGAGAATTAAAAAATGGTTGGCAAATATGTACAAGCGGCAATATGAAGTAAAGACAGTAGAGGGGCGAACCAGCCCGCTAACCGGGGCCTGAGTCTTGTTGAACCTTCTCAAATTGTCCATTGTCCATTGTCCATTGTCCATTGAAAAAAGGGGGGAGATTGTTATGAGTTCGATTGAAATTTGTGTTCTTATTTTAACGATGGTTTCTGTTCTGGTGGCGGTTTATCTTGTCAGTTTCTTGATTTCATGCCGCGCCACGCTGAAGAGGGCGCAGTCGCTTCTTGATAACGCGGAGGAGACCTTGCGGATTGTCAATGACAGTTTGCCGGAGATTGCCGATGAGACTACCCAAATTATTTCTCATGTTAACGGGTTGACTGGGAAGATTGACCGCGGTGTGGGGTTGGGGATGACAGTGCTGGAAAAGACGCCTCTTTCGGCTATTTATACGATTGTGGGCTTGGGCCGGTCGATTTCGAAGAAGTTTTCGTCTAAGAAACAACTTTCTTCGAAGAGAAAGAGCAAAAAGGCGTAAGGGAGCATATACCGCAACGGGGCTTTTGGGCCGCGCAGACACGGCGACCGTGCCAGATCAGCCTGTGATGAGCGTCTTTCCAGCAGGTGTCCGGCAGAAGGCTGGTTAGGTCTTTTTCTACAATGTTGGGATCTTTGCTTTGGCTCAGACCCAGGCGGTTCGCTAAGCGCAAAACGTGGGTGTCTACCGGCAGGGCGGGAATGTTGAACCCTTCCATGCGGACGACGTTGGCTGTTTTGCGGCCGACACCGGGCAGTGAGGTGAGTTCCGCGAGTCCGCTGGGAACGGTGCCTTGGTGGTCGGCGGCCAGGATTTGGGCCAGGGCGTGGAGGTTTTTGGCTTTGTTGCGATAGAGGCCCAGGGAGCGGATATGGTCTTCGAGATCCGCCAGGGTGCAGGTCAGGAAGGCGTCTAGGGTCGGGTAATGTCCAAAGAGGGTTTTGGTGACAAGATTAACTTGGCGGTCGGTGGTCTGAGCGCTGAGCACGGTGGCAACGAGCAGCTGAAAGACGTTGCTGTATGCCAGTTCGCAGCGGGCTTCAGGCCACAGTTCGCCTAAGATGTCGTGGATGGCGCGCGCGTTGGCGCGCGTTTTTTTGCTGGGTTTTTCGCTCATCGGTAGACGCTTCCCCCAATAAATTCCCGTAAAAGGGATGTGTTTGGTACCGCGTTGGGCGGCATGGGTCGGAAAAAGGAGAGCAGATTGAGCAGATGCTGGGCCATTTCGTAAAAGGGGCTGTCGTGGGTTAGGGTTTTCAGGAGGGGTTCGGCGTAAGGGCGCAGGATGTTAAGTTCGAAGAGCAGGCTGGAGTTGAACATGATATCGGCTTCTTCTTGATAAGGGAAGACGTTTTCGTCTTCGCCGCGCCGGACGCTGGGCCATTGTTTCAGCGTTCGTTCGACAGGCAAGGAACGGAATAAATCGTCGCGGACAATCCGGCGCAGCAGCCGCGTTTCGGTTGTGGCGATGCGGTTGGTGGGGTCGATGTTGAGCAGGAAGAGGGCGCTGATGTAGATTTTGAAGATGGCGTATTTGGCGGCGTGGAGCTTGAGCAGTTGTGGGTTGAGGGCGTGGATGCCTTCAATGATGAGAACGTTGTCTGGATCCATGCGCATATAGTGACCGAAGGGTTCCCGTTGGCCGGTAGCAAAGTTATATCGGGGCATCTCCACTTCTTCGCCGGCGATGAGTTCGTCCAGGTTGTGGTTGAGGAGGTCCAGGTCAATGGCGGAGAGGGCGTCGAAGTCGTAGTGGCCGTAAGCGTCAAGGGGGGTTTTGTCGCGGTCGACGAAGAAGTCGTCTAGGGAAAGGGATACGGGTTTAAGACCGTTGACGCGGAGTTGGGTGGCCAGGCGGCGTGTAAAGGTGGTTTTGCCGGAGGAGGAGGGGCCGGAAATTAGCACGACTTGGACGGCGCGGCGGTTGTGAGTGATGGCGTCGGCGATGGCGGAGACTTTTTTTTCGTGCAGGGCTTCGGCCAAGGTGACCAGTTCGTCGAAACGGCCTTCGTCAATATAGGTGTTGACGCTGTCCAGTTGGTTGATTTCCAAGTGTTTAAGCCAATCCCGGGTTTCGGCGTAGGTGGCGGAGAGGTTGGCCGGTGGCACAAAGATGTTTTCCGGGGCGGATTCGCAGGGCAGGTAGAGGACAAAGCCTGACTGAAAGGGGATGAGGCGGAAGTCGCTGATGCCGGAGGAAGAGGGCAGGGCGGGATAAACAGAGCGGAAAGTCATGCCGCCGATGCGGTAAAGGGAGTATCCTTGGTCTTGGCCGAGATGGTCTATGGGGGAGTCGCTGTAGACCCAGGTTTTCAGGGTCTCGTAAATACGCGCCACTTCGCGTTTGGATATGGGGGATCCCCCCAGCTCGCAATAGAGGCCGTTGGGGATGGAGTAGGGGATGTGCAGGGTTTCTTCGGGGAAAAGGGTTTTGGCGGTGTGGAGAAGGCCGAGCTGGAGGGTCTGCCGTTGGTGGCGCCGGATGGTTTCGGGTGCTGGATTGGTCATATGTTCACCTCTTAATTCAATGGACAATGGACAAGGCTGATATCCTTCAGCCTGTGGACCAATGGACAATTGGGAATGGGCGAAGAGATAGGAATAACGCCTGAAGAAAGACGCGTTTTGAGCAGGAAACGGAATATAGGTTTGATGGATTCTTTTTGCTGTGAACGGCCTGGGTTTAGTATACTATGGTTTTGGGATATTGCAAAGAATGAGCGTTGGGCGAACGTCTGGAGGTTTGTTCGTACTGTGACATAAGTTTGCAGGGGGCTTTTGGGTTTGCCCGGTAGACTCATGGGACAGATTTGCCCATTAGCCATGGGAACATGAACGCTTACATCAGAAATGGCGACTGTTCCAAAGTAAGCCTTTAGACAACGCGGATGGCACTTGCTTATTTGGAGCAGCTTTAGACGGAATCATTTGCCTCCCAATGGGAGTGGCCCGGTAAATAGTCTAAGGCGGGCTGTGTCCGCAAGTGGTCAGTGGCACGTTTTATTTGAGGATCAGGATAATCGGCTATTTCAGCAGTTCGTCATATGTCGTCCGCAAAACATCGCGAATTCCACGGAGCTGTGCCGATTGAATGTGTTGAATACCGCGTTCGATTTTCACGAGGGCTTCTCTTGTCATATCTATACCGATGACTTGAAGCCGGCTGACCAACTCTGTTTGGCCGATATTCTGAGACTTGCGGATCGAGCGGATATTTGCGCCAATGTGAATCGAAGTGTCTTGTTTGATCTTTTGTTCCATTCTCATCCCGCCATTCCATTCTTCCTTGCAGAACCCAAAAGGGTTCTTTTCTTGACATTACCGAAACGGGCGGGGTATAATGGGACCCATATTGGTCCATAGCAATCAAATAGAGATTAAAGTCTAATCAATAAAGACTTTGTGACCTGGTTCCATCTTCAAGCGTATTTGAGTACAGATTATGAAATATCGCACATACCCGCGCAAGGGGGATAACAGAGTTTTGTTTGTATTGTCATTGCAGATAGATGAAGGACTGTATGCAGTGAACAGCCTTGACGATAGTCAAATGGGCCTGTCATCAATATTGAATGCGAATTTTATCATTCAGGTAAATAGGGCAGGGAAGGAATGCAATGATAGAGATCAATAGTGTTAGCAAGCGGTATGGAGACAAAAAAATCATAAATGATATCAATATGACAATCAATCCAGGAGAGCTTACATTTATTGTCGGGAGCTCCGGTGCCGGCAAATCAACGCTGCTCAATCTCATTGGAGGGCTTGATACGATCAGCTTTGGAAGTATTTGTTATAACGATGTTGACAATATGGATAACCTGACTCAATACAGGTCTGATCATGTTGGATTCGTGTTTCAAGATTATAACCTGATCACGGGTTTGTCCGTAAAGAAGAACATCGAATTGGGTCTTCACTACTCTCACAAAAAAAGCAGAACCATTGATAGACAAATCGAGTATCTTGGCGTTAGGGACGAGAACCAGAGTGTTGAGACCATGTCTGGCGGAGAGAAACAAAGAGTGGCCATTATCCGAAGCATTTGCAAGAAGTCGGAAATCATTCTGGCAGATGAGCCCACAGGCAATCTAGATTCGGAAAACGCTCATATTGTCTTAGAAATGCTGACAGAGATCAAAAAGGGCAAACACATTATTGTCGTTACCCATGATCTCGGGCTAGCGCATGAATACGGTGATCGGATCATAACTATGAAGGACGGCAGAATCTTGGACGATAAAAGGAGGTTCGTTCTGGGCAATGAGAGAGCTGTGTACAGAAGAATCGTTAATGCGGCCTCTGGCGATTCGGGTCAGGACAGAGACTGCATCCAGCAAAAAAGGCGTCTCATAAACTGGAAAACAGTGTGGGTACTCGGCCTTAACAGCATTAAGATGAGATTTTCGAAGATAGTGTCGGTTGCTTTCGTTGTGGCCATAACTATAAGTGCCTTAGCGCTAATTTTTGATCTTAACAGCTATGGCGCGAGTCTTTCAAAAAATGTAAATGTTAATTATTTGGAGACGGATCTCATAGAGTTGTATTATTCTTTTTCTGCTAACAGCAGCTATAAAGATACACCTTTTCGCAATACGGACATTGAGCGGATACGAAACAAGTACAACGCAAAAGAGATCGTTCCAATATATATTAAGAGGGACGGAGAATGGATTTTCAGCAACGGAAACATGTCAAATGCTGCCGCTGTTAAGCAGATTAATCTAGATCCTTTCTTTGAGGAACGTGTTATGTCATACGATATTGATGGTAATTTTCTACAAAGAGACAATGAAATTATCTTGGCCTCCGATGTGGCGGAAAAACTGTTTCAGGAACAATGCATAGGCAAAGAAGTTTCCCTGTATACAGGGATGGGAGAGGGGATATCGCTTAAAATTGTGGGAATCAACCACACAGTAAATCCATTCGATCAAATATACAGTTTCGTAAGTTCGGAGAAAATCAAAGAACTTCTGGAAAAAGAGCTGGAAGCGGTCTTATCTGAAAGGTTGATACTTGAGAAATATAGTGACAGAGATCCTACTGGAGGCTTTGTCCGATCTGGTGGGACATTGGGTCCGGTAACAGAGGTCAAAGGTACTGAAGAGATCCTTTATGGTGACTTTCCCTCAAAGAAGGATGAGATTATGATCAGTTCTGCGCTTCTACCTAATGCTCTTCACGATTTCGAGATACAACAAACAACCTCAGAAGATAGGATAAAAGGAGGGGGGCTGCCTGAAAGCATAACGGATGAGCTTTTTTCGACCAAAATAGTGATCAATCATAACGGACTCTATGAAGTTACTATCAGTGGCGTCTATCAATCGGATCAGAATGAGCTGAGGCTCCCTCAAGGGCTTCTTCATGAGATGAAGAACAATATTGAACCGACAATGCTTGAGGTTTATTTGCCGGAGACCACTAAAGTTATGTATGTTAAGGAAAAAATAAATGGTGAAGAAGAGTTTGATGCGAACACCCAGTTAGACGGGTTGAGAATGAATGTTGGCGAACAGTTGAGTTTCTTCAATCTGGCACTTTTGCTTATCGGGGTTGTAACCATATGTTTGTCTGTGGCCATGCTGGGTTCATTTTCAAAACTAGCTGTTTTGGAACGAAAAAAAGAAGTTGCAACGATGAAGTCGCTTGGCGCTGGCAACAAAGATGTCATGTTCACATTGTGGTTTGATTCGTTGTTCATTTCCCTTTTGGCATATGGATTTTCGTGTATGTTGTTAGCTGGTTTTGCCGCTGTGTTTCCAATCATTGTGCCGGAAATGGCGTTCATGAACTATGGATTTCCTCTTGGTTTGCTAACGCTTATTGGGGGCGGGTCGACAATGTTTATTTGTTTCCATACGTGGTTAGGCATGCGCAAATTGGTTAAGAAGATGCCTGCCGAATTATTCGCGCAGTAAACGAGATAGGAGGAGTTGAACATGAAGAAGAGAGGGTGGTTGGAAAGATATCTGGTGCTCGTGGCAGTATTCTACATTCTCACTCTGATGAGAATTTCTTATGACGCTGTTATCGTATTTGCTGGTATAGGTTTATTGATTTTAGGAATTGTTGCGGCGATATTGGACAAAAGGAAAAGGATTTAGATAACCACAAGTAAAAAAGGGTTTATCTTCCGACAATTCGATTATTAGGCTCTGGATAGGCAGGATTCAGAGCCTTTCTTGTTGAAAATTACCAATATACGTATATTTATTTGTGATAAAATGACTATCCGCCACTTACAGCCTTCCAAGGAGGTCCAGTATGAATTTTTCCAAAAGAGCCGTATCCAGCGTTGTCAGAAAACCGGGAAAAACCGTGATCTTATTGGTTATTGTCTTCATTTTGGGCAATATCATTGCCGGAGCAGTCTCTGTCCTGCAAGCCGCGGGAAACGCTGAAATCACTCTGCGCGCTAAGATGAGTCCCGTTACAGGGATAAGTGTTGACGGTCAGAAATACGCCGCTATGTTTGATCGGGATCCGGAATTAGAATTTGAAACCCTTACTGTGGAAACCATTGAACAAATAGGCGCTTTACCGCAAGTAAAATATTATGACTATTCTGACATTCTATCATTGGAAACCCCATCATTAGAGAGATATGCCCTCTTAGAAGAGGGTGCATCCGCAAGAAATCAGGGTATGTCATATTTCCTCTTTCGAGGTGTCCATTATCCGGAAGTGGTCGATATCCAGCAAGGCTTGATCCGGCTTGTTTCCGGGCGCGTGTTTACCGAACAGGAAGTTAAGAATCTGACCTACGTGGCGTTGATATCCAAGGATGTGGCCGATATTAACGACTTGTCCGTGGGTTCCGTTATTACCGTTGTGAATAATGTCTACCCCAATAATGAGATTGTAACGCAAACATATGAATTTGAGATAATTGGGATCTTTGAACCGGCTAATCAGATTTCGGGAAGCGATGTTTATGATGACTTGGCCAATAGAATGTATACCTCCAACAGGGTTTTGAATGAGGCGTCGGCGTTTCAGATCGATGAATATGAAAAAATATATCCCGGAGAGTTCGAATTCTTCAGAACCCCAGTCTACAGCATTATCTATGTCCTGAATGATCCCGCGGACCTGGAGCCGTTCAGAGAAGCCGTATCGCCTTGATACCGGAGTATTACATGGTGATGGACAACGGAACCTTTGATGTGGTGGAAACCTCAATGAACTCTCTGCAAGGGATTGCTACTATGATTTTATACATTGCCGTGGGAGCCGCCGTGGTAACTCTGAGTCTGTTGATAACTTTGTTCTTAAGAGACCGCAAGCATGAGATCGGCATCTATCTTTCCCTGGGCGAAAGAAAAATCAAGGTGGCTGGGCAGATCTTTATGGAAGTGGCTGTTGTGGCGGTGATCGCCATTACACTCTCCTTATTTTCCGGGAATATTATATCCGGTGCTCTCTCAGAACAAATGCTTGTCGATCAGATTGTCGCTGATCAGACCCAAGAGGCAGCCATGGGCGGTGGGGGCAGCGGGAATTATAGCGTCCAGGATTTCCGGGCCAGAGGGTATCAAAGCGGCATCAGCGCCGAAGACCTCGCGGCATCTTACGAAGTGTCCCTTAACATGATTATGGTGCTGCTGTTTTATGCTGTTGGGTTCGCGACGGTCTGTGTCTCTGTCCTGGTTCCGATAATTTATGTTACCCGGCTGAACCCTAAGAAAATATTGATGGGGGGATCATGATGAGTTTAGTTACAATCAGCAAAGTCAACTACTTCTATCCCGACGGCGACGCTAGAAGATACATTCTGAAAGACGTCTCCTGCACCTTCGAAAGGGGCAGCTTCTACGCTATTCTGGGTGAATCCGGTTCAGGCAAGACAACGTTTCTCTCGTTGCTGGGCGCCTTGGATAAGCCGAAATCCGGCAAGGTTCTCTACGAGGAACAAGATATAGCCGCCATTGGTTTCGAGAGCTTCCGCAGGAATAAGATCGGCATTGTCTTTCAAGCCTACAATTTGATCCCCTATATGACCGCCGTGGAGAACATTAAGGTGGCTATGGACAATGGACAATTGACAATTGACAAGGCTGATATCCTTCAGCCTGTGGACAAATGGGCAATGAAGAAACAGGAAGATCTGGAGTCTGTGCCTTAAGGATTGTCCGGCAAACGGAGGGTGTTCGTAGACTATGGGAAGGGAACCTTGAGCTTTATGAGTGAAGATTTTCTTAGCCAGTTTAGTCAGAAGAATTACAATAGAACAGGGAGCATGGGGACGGCTGCTTCCGCTGCAGGGGCAGCGCCTCCTGTTTCCGCTGGTTCTGATGTGCTTTCCTCCGCCTCCGGCGACGGCACAGAGGAAACTGTTGTGGCACACAAGGGGTTATCCGCAGTCACATCCCCTCGCTTGACCCGCGCTGATATCGACATAACCCGCGCCGGCATCACCGCCCTGAGCACGACACAGAGATTGACAGCGAATACAACAAACGCAAACTGATCCGCTACGGCATTATCGCCGGGACGGTCATCGCCGTCGCCGTCCTGATCTATCTGATGGTCAGTCTGCTCAACCAAGTCACCGTCAAGAACTTCGTCGGTACATCCATCAACGACGCCAAGACCTGGGGTATCACCAACAAAATATCCATAGAAACCGAAACCGTCTACAACACCCAATATGACAACAACAGACGAGGCGGCGGCCCAGCCCGATCTGGCCGTCACCGTTAAGACCCAATACAGCGGCACAGTGGCCTACGGACGTCTGATCTCCCAGTCAGTTCCAGCCGGAAGACAGCTGACCGACGACCA
>WRHI01000085.1 GCA_009783315.1 Peptococcaceae bacterium | reverse complement strand
GCTTTTGGAGTCTCCCGCTCACCAAACCCTACCTCGGGACTGTTACGAGCCCACATAATATCTGTCTCCATTCACCATTCGGTTGCGGGAGAACCCCGCAGTGGATATTTCTATTTATTTTTTTGTCGCTTCCTGCACTTTTAAAATATGCACCCCTCAGTGCATGAATGTTCGTGCTATTCAAATTATAAATTTTTAAAATGAAGGGTCCTTCCAAAAAATAAGCGTTCAAGTAGGCCATTTGGCCTATGGAGGGGTGCAACAAAACGGAGATAACACGACCACAACCCAATAAAGATCTATTTGAATGGATTATTGCTTTCAGAGTCTTGCTGTGGATTTATCCTTTGATCTCTTCGCAGTTATCAGATAATTTATATTCTAAAATTCATGCCATGAGTATATTTAAGAAGTAAACGGTCGAATATCCCGGGTATAGAGCATGGGGCATCGGCTCAAACCGCCTCCTTTGCCCGTTTTTTCTGTCAAATCCCATATTTGATTAATGATTGACATATATCCTTCGCGGTGGTACCATATGGATGAATTTCATTATCTTTCTCCAAATGATCTCAATTTGTCGTGATTTTCAGCACAAATCGCGTGATAGGACTTTAGACATACCATAGCGCTGAACAATAGGACTTTAAACATACCAAGGCGTCGGACAACAAGAAAAGGGAAAAGATGAAGAAAAGCCGCAGCATCAGAGAATTGATCATGAACAGCGCAACCCAATATTCGGATCGGGTTTTTGTGTCTGCCAGAACGGACGGGGGGCAGATGAACAAAACATATGCCGATCTCGAAACCGATATTATGGGTTTTGGGAAAGCGTTGTCTTATAAGTATGGCAGCGATATCAGAATGGGAATTGTCGGGGAAAACAGTTATCAATGGATTGTGTGTTACTATGCGGCCCTTTATTTCGGCTGGGTGGTGGTTCCGTTGGATAGGGATTTACCCCCAAAGGGGTTAGCGCATATTATCCGGGAAGCTGATATCCATGTTTTGGCTGTGGGAAAAGACTGTTTGGAGAAAATCCAAGAGATACGCGCTGATTTAAAAAATGTAAGGGAATTTATCATGATTAATACGAATGAACGTTCGTGCGAATACTCATATAGAATTTCCCTGCGTGAACTGGTGACAACAGGTTTGGAGGAACATGGACCTTTTGATTTGCAGCCGATTGGTGAGAATGATACGGCTGTGATTATGTTTACGTCGGGAACGACCGGCGTCAGCAAAGGGGTCATGCTGAGCCAGCGAAATTTACTATACAATTGTCTTGGGACGGCCGACATGCTGCAATATATGGATCAAGGAGATCATGTCCATCTTTGTGTTTTGCCGTTTCACCATTGCCTTCCCAACATGGTGGATATACTGTGCGCGACTTATTCCGGAGGAACCTTGTGTATCAACAGGGGTCTTAAAGAATTGACGTCAGATTTACAGGAGTATCGCCCCACCCATCTGATTTCTGTTCCGTTGATCGCGGGAGGGTTAATCCATAAAATCACAACCGCCCTTAAAAAAAGTCCTTATACCGATGAGGAGCGCCAAGAACGAATAAGCGAATTTTTTGGCGGCAGATTGAGATTGGTTGTGACGGGAGGAGCTATGATGCCGGAAGAGACGGTCTTGGCTTATAAAAAAGCGGGGATTGCTTTGATGAGAGGGTATGGGATAACGGAATGCACCGCGTGTGTGTCTATGATGTCTCCCTTGCGGAATGATTATAACAATACAACGATTGGGACGCCCATATGGTGTCACCAGGTCAAAATCATAGACGGAGAGATCTGTGTTTTCGGGGAAAGTGTCATGGGGGGCTATTATAAGAACCCAGAGGCGACCGCGGAGGCTTTTTACGGCGAGTGGCTGCGGACAGGGGATTTGGGAAGCTTGGACGCCAAGGGAGATTTGTATATTGAGGGGCGCATCAAAAATGTTATCATATTGGAAGATGGGAATAATGTCTATCCGGAAGAGATCGAGGAAGCGCTTCTCTCTCATGCCGATATAGAAGAATGTGTGGTTTTCGAATATACTCAGGCAAACAGGAGACCTGTCATCGCCGCGATAATCCGACCCCTGGATACATATCATCATTCCATTGAATCTGATGGCGTTATGAAATATTTTTCCGATATTATTGCTCAGATTAATGAAACACTGCCCGTCTATAAGCAAGTTATCAAAATTCTGCTAACGGCCCGGGAATTTGAGAAGACAACAACACGCAAAGTGATTCGGTCAAAAGTCTGTGAACGGATTATGAAAGGGGGAGCCATTGTATGAAGGTATCCAAACAAACGATCCTGAAAAAAATTGTTGAATTGTTGCAGGAAATTCTGGAATGTGAAGATCTTGACGTTAACAGTGCTACTCTTTTGAACACTTTAGGATTGAATTCCTTTGAACGGGTCGATTTGATCTTATCTCTGGAAAAAGAGTATCGCGTTGTGATTCCCGATAAAATGGTATTCGTTTTTCAAACTGTGGACGACGTGATGAGCTTTATTCTGGCGTCCATTGTGAAAAAACCTGACACGAGATCCAAAATAATATCATAATCTCAATCGCCATCGCCATCTGGCTATAGACCTCTAAGAAAGAGATGTGAGGTGTATAAAATGAACAGCTATCAGGAAGGCTTCTGCCGTGTTGATGAAATCTTAGGAGCAAACGCGGTTAACAAATTCAGTTGCGTCATTAACTTCAAAAGGGAAGTCGACGTTGAAGTTATGCGAAACGCTATAGAATTGACCACCCAGAACGCCTATTTGAGAAAGAAGATTGACAGCGGCGGCACGCCTTATACGGACAATGATCATGTGAACGAACTCAGCAAAGTCATTCGGTTTGCCGGTTCCGGAGAGATCCATGAATACATCAATCAAAGAAAAAGAGAGCCTATCTCTTGGCAAGACGCCTATTTGATAGGCTTTGAAATCCTGGTGTACGCTGAGGAGGTTCGCCTCTATTGCTGGTTCCACCATTTGATGTATGACGGCCTTTCCTCCCACAGGACGCTGGATACCCTTATTGAGAATTACTGTTGTCTGCTGCGGAGAAAAGAAGCTCTTACGGATTTTGATGAAGAGAGCCTGGCGGAAGCCGCCGCCTATGCCACATCCGAACACTATGAAGGGGACAAAGCCTTCTGGAGGACGAAGAATGAGAAAGCAAGAGATGTCAAAACAGTTTTCCAAACAGATATAACAGAAACAGAATCAGAACGGGTTCAGGAGTATTTGGGCCGTTTTCTGACCAAGAAAATAGAGAAATACTGCCAGGAACACGGGTTGACAATGCCGATATTTTTCCTGGCGGTGACCGCCATACTCGTGAGACCTTATTTTGTTTCAGAAGATATCTGCTTGGGTGTTTCTTTACACAACAGAAAGCGCCATCAAATTAACAAACTGGGTATGGTGCTGAACACGCTTCCGTTCATTCTGGAGCAGCCGGAAGAAGAGATGTTCTCGGCGTTCTGTCAGAGAGTTAATTTGTGTATGAGTGAAATATACAGATACCGGGCTTACCCCCAGAAAGATATTGGTTTTACGCCTCAGGTGCTGTTTTCCTATCAGATCAACAGCTTTGAGAGCGACGCGGCGCTCTTTCAGTGCGACTGGTTATTCAGCAACGAAACAACGATTCCTTTGGCCATCAGCGTCAATGATATCCATAAGAGCGGCGATCGGCAAGTTATCATGGATCATCGGGTGGCGGATATTTCCGGCAGCCAGGCCCGGTTTTTGGTGAAGAAATTCGTGGAGTTATGCCAGATGCTTACAGGGGATGATTGCGCTGTTTATCCGGATCCTGCCCTGACGCCTTTGGAGCAGGGTCTTCTAGATGGGCTGAACCAAACAAAGAAGGCGTATCCCCTTGATCAATCGGTGACGGATATTTTTGCGAAGACGGTTCAGGCTCAGGCCAGTAAAGTCGCTGTGCAATTTCGGGAACAGAAGCTGACTTACGCCGAACTAGACCATCAGGCCGGTAAAGTGGCCGACTTTCTGGCGTCACGGGGTATTGGGGCCAAGGATGTGGTGGCTGTCGTCTTCGAGAAATCGGTGGAGATTGTCTGCGCGCTATGGGGCGTTATGAAAGCCGGCGCGGTTTATTTGCCTATGGATCCCCAATGGCCCCAAGACAGAATGGATACGGTTTGTCGCTTGGCCCAGGCAAAATGTGTTATCACTAACGTGGCCATGGTGCATGATACGATTCCTGTGATTCCGTTTTCGGAGATCGGGAACTCCTGGGGATCAGAAGATACTCAGAAGGCCCCTCCGGCAAGATCCGCGCCAAAACGAGGCCGGAAAGATTCCAGAAAGAATTCCCTTCAGGACCCCCTGTACGTTCTCTTCACGTCAGGCACCACCGGCGTGCCGAAGGGTGTGTGCGTCAGCCACAGGAACATAATCAACCTGGCGCAAGATGAGGCATTCGCGATTTCCCGTGAAGATAGGTTCCTCCAGATCATTAACAGCACTTTTGACGTGTCGGTGATGGGCTATATTGTAGCGCTGATGAATGGGGCCACCCTTGTGATCGCCGAAGACAGGATTGTGCTCGACCCGGGGCTGACGGCAGATCTGGTCAAGTCTGAGAACATATCCATGTTGAACACAACAACCCCTTTGCTGAATCAGTGGCTGCCTTATTTGGCGTCTTTCACGGGTGTGAAGAGCATCATGACAGGCGGCGAAAAAATGACGGCGTCAACCGCCAACCAAGTTGTATCCCTTTTGAAGGGCAAGCTGATTAACGCCTATGGTCCTACGGAGACAACCGTTTTCAGCACGGTGCAAGCTATTGATAAGTCCTATGAAACGGATGTTCCCATTGGCCGGCCCATCAGCAACACAATGGTTTATATCGTCGACAAGGCAGGTGCCAGGTGTTCCGTCAACCAAACCGGCGAGCTGTGGATCGGCGGCGACGGGGTTTCTTTGGGGTACTTAAACAACGAAGAGGAGACCCGGAAATGTTTTGCCGGGAACCCCTTTGGAGAAGGGGCCGTATACAAAACCGGTGACCTTTGCCTGATCAATGAGCAGGGCGTCCTTGAATACAAAGGCCGCATGGACGACCAGATCAAAATCAGAGGATATCGGATAGAAACATCCGAAATCGAAAACGCGCTGCGCGGTATGGCTAAGGTCGAAAATGCCGCTATAGCCGTAGAGAACAACAGAATTATCGCCTATATTGTGACCGCTGAAGATAAATCGGTCGCCGATGTGGCAAGATCCTTAAGGAACAAGCTGCCGAACTATATGATTCCATCGGTCTTCAGAGAAGTCAGGGAGATTCCCCTATCGTCCAACGGGAAAATCGACCGCAAGGCCATTAGCCAATATGTCGTGAGGAATTACCGGATGGATTCACCGGAAGACACTTTGTCAGACACGGAAAAAACCATTAAGACCGTTTTCTCGGAAACACTGGGGATTCCTCAGTTAGGCCTGTATGATAATTTTTTCTCTATGGGCGGAACATCCATTGACGCTATGAAAGTCGTCACGGAGGTCAATGAGAGATTCAGTCTTTCCATAAAGGTGGCGGACTTCTACAAGAACAGCTCCATTGAAGCCTTGGCCGGACTGGTCAGCCTATCCGGGCACAAACCAGGAACAAAAATATCTGAGGTGACTCATAAGAAGCAGCAAGCTGAGGCTGTTCACCAAGTGTCAACAGCCACTTGCCCCGCAACGCCTGCCCAGTCCATGCTGTTCAGCATTTGGAATATGGATCCAAACGCCACAACTTACAACATACCTGTCCTTATTCAATTGAAAAGGGACATAAGAATCAGCAGGCTGGAAGCGTGCCTGACCGAGCTTGTTGAAAGGCATGAGGCGTTAAGGTCGCGCATCGTCTTCGACGCCAACAACGAGATTGTACAAGAGATCGACGACCCTTACGAAGTCAAGCTGATCAGAAAGAAGTACCCAACCCAAAAAGGCGAAAGCTTTGTAACCCCTTTCGATTTGAGTCATGGTTATCCTTTCCGGGCTTCTCTGCTGCGACGGCGGCGACACAGATATCTGCTGCTGGATTTTCACCATTGTTTCATAGACGGCGCTTCTGTGGAGTTGTTGTTGAAGGATCTGGAGGGATTTTATTACGAAGAGAGCTTCTCTTCAGATCCATATTCCTATGCTGAGTATGCTTGGCGTTTGTCCGGGCAGGACACCCGGGAGAGCGCCGTTTTCTGGCAGCAGGTTCTTAGAGATGCCGTTCCCGCCAATATTGATCTTCGCGTGAACAGGAACAAGCTTTCGGAAGGATCAACGGGCTGTCAAACCCCGGGGGTTCACGAATATAGTCTGAAGAGAACTTTGACAGGGCTGCTCCGGGATTTGGCTAAAGAAAAAGGGGTCTCGCTGCAGAATTATCTTCTAGCCTGCTTCACTGTTTTGCTGTCTAAATATGATAACGAAGGCAAAGTGGCCATTGGCACCATCTTGTCGGGAAGAACCGGCAAAACCCTCAACAACGCCGTAGGCATGTATGTCAACACGATTCCGGTCGTCTTTGATGTTGACAGCGCGGTTTCCGTCGAAGACCATATTAACAGTGTTGTGAACTATCTTGCCGAGGCATATGACCACCAGAGCTTCGGGTTTAACAACATCGTCGGTGTTTCTGGCGCCCAGCGAGATTCGTCAAGGAACCCGATCTTTGACATTATGTTCATGATTCAGAATGTGACGCCATCAACCCGTTTGGGCGAGCTCGCTGACGAGATACAAGTTCAGGAAAAATTTGACGCCACTGTTGAAGTGTCCATCCTGGAGGAAGCCATCTCTGTCAGAACAACGTATAAGAAGGACCTGTTTGACGCCTTGGCCATTGAGCTGCTGGGGTTGCGGTTCCAGAAAGTGCTGTACCAGATTGTTAACAATGACGCGGTGTTGATTCAGGATATCAGTATGGTTACAGAATTGGATACACACTTACTAAGTCAATACAATCAGAAAGAGCCAACCCGGGGTAAGCTGCCCACCGTCCAAACGGTTTCCCAGTGTATGGCGGAAACAGCGCGGAAATACTCTCGCCGGAAGGCTGTTATCAAAGGCGATAGGTATCTGACCTACAAGAAATTATACGCCAACGCCAAGAAGATCGCCGCCGCTTTGCAGAAACAGGGATGCGGAAGAAATGATATCGTTGGGCTTTGTGCTGTACGTTCCCTGGAAATGATCGAGGCTATTTGGGGCATTGTTCTGGCCGGCGCTGCTTATTTACCTATTGATGATGAGATCCCCAAAGTAAGAATGGAGTATATGCTGCGCGAATGCAACGCAAAGCTTGTCATCACTTTTGGTGTAGACTGCTCCATAGTGCCTGAAGGATATTTGACAATGGATGTTTTGGAGCTCAAGAAGGCTGCCGAGGCAGTATCCCATACCGCTTCGGCAAACTCGGCCCAGGACTTGCTGTACGTAATGTATACGTCCGGTTCAACAGGGAACCCCAAAGGCGTGCAGACCAACCATCTCAATGTTTTGGAATACATTCACAGCGTGGATGAAAACAAAAGCGGAAAGTATATGACGGTCTCCAATTACGCATTTGACGGTTCGGTATATGATTTATTCGTACCGTTTCTTAACGGTGGCAGTGTAACCGTTCTGGACAAAGAAGAATCGATGGATCCTTCATGTATTGCCCAAACAGTCAGCCATGAAAAAATCAATTATCTCTTTTTGCCAACAGCGCTGTTCAATCATTTGAGCGATGATGATTTGAAAAAGATGACGTCGATCAAGCGCATTAATACGGGAGGAGAGAAAGCGTCGCCTACCCGGATGAAGAAAGCTGTTGCCTGTCTGCCCGGAAAGATTTATAACGTCTATGGTCCCACAGAAGCTACCGTTTGGTGCGCTTCCCATCAAGTAACCGTTGCCGATGTGGAGACAGATATCCCAATCGGCAAACCTTATGATTTGGCAAAGTTTCATATTCTGGATGAGAAAAATGGGATTTGCCCTGTGGGCATAGTAGGACAAATTGCGATTTCCGGCGGCGGCGTCAGCAAAGGATATGTGAACTCACCTGAGAGAACCCAATTCGGAATCGATGTTGATACCGGGGAAAGAACATACAATACCGGAGATAACGGGCGATGGAATACTGGTGGGATTCTGGAGTATGTTGGCAGGAAAGATAGCCAAGTTAAGTTTCGCGGTTTCAGGATCGAATTGGAGGAGATCCGCCAAAAGATCTTGGGGTTGGAAAACATCGAAGACGCTGTGGTGCTTGTTTTGGAAAAGAACCAGAACAGAGAGCTTCATGCATACTATGTTCCCCGGGATCTAGGTGTAACCCGGCAGAAGCTTGATGAATACCTGAAACGCAATTTGCCCGAATATATGGTGCCGCGATTCTATGCCGAAATTGACCATATGCCATTAACCCGAAACGGCAAAATTGATAAAGCGAAATTGGAGCTTATTCCCACCATAGCCTATGAGAGTTCAGCCATTGAGGAACCCCATACGGACGCGGAAAAGAGAATCGCCGAAATATGGCGGATGCTTTTTAATAGGGAAATTAGTCGGTATGACGACTTTTTTGAATTGGGAGGTCATTCCATCCAAGCCATTCGCTTTGTTTCGGAAATGAAAAAAGATGGAATTGATCTTAGTATAAAAGACGTCATGGATCATTCGAGCTTGATCGCTCTGGCAAAACATATTGATCAACATGAGTCAAATCAACTCCGATTAATCTCCACAAAAAGAAAGGCTTTTCACCTTGAACCTCATGCGGTGTTTCATAAGATGAGCCATCATAGTGACTCAAGGGCTTTGTTTGTTTTCCCAACATATATGTTGAATATAGCTTACATGATGACATTTTCGAAGATGTCGGAAATGGTGCGGTCTCACTCATTGTACTTGGGTGATTTTACCAATAGCAAGGATTATGTTAGAGAGTTTGCCAAGTCCTTGGTAAGGGAAAGCAAAAAATATAGAGAAATATGGCTGTTGGGATATTCTTTCGGGGGGTGTCTGGCTTATGAAGTGGCGAAGCAAGCAAGTGCGCAAGGAATGAACATTAAGGGAATTATCATGCTGGATAGCTTCTTTAAAACACGTCCGGATACCGGCGTTGATTCCCATGCTGATGAGTTAAGAACCCCTGAGGGGTTACGCGGCGTTCTGGAGGAACGGTTTGATTTCTATAGAGAATTAGACCTATCGACAAAAGAGAGCATAGAAGTATGTTTCCTAGGCTTTATGGAGCATTCGGCTGACTTGATCAACAGCAAGGAGATATTGAATACAACAATTCATTACTTAAGAGGCGAGCATCAGGAGCATGATGTTGTGGATACAAGGGACGAATGGTGGCAGGGGTGCGCTGAGAGCATACAATCCTATCCGGCGTACGGGTATCACAACAATTTGCTGGATGTGGCGAATATGGCCAGGAATGTTCATATTATCAATGACATTCTGTCCCATGGGTCAGAAACGGATATCAATGTGCCGAAAGCGGAAATCGCAGGCCAGTAATAAGGAGGATTTTTTATGATTTCAACCAAATGCATATCAAAAATATATGGGGAATCGTCAGAAGGTATGATGTTCGCCTTGAAGGACATTAGTATAACCATTGATGATGGGGAGGTTGTGGTGATCTTGGGACACTCGGGGGCGGGAAAAACGACGCTGATCAATGTATTAAGCGCTCTGGATACGCCGACGATTGGTTCAATAATATATGATAACGTCAACATTACGAACCTCAAAGGCGCGAAGCTTACTCAATTCCGCAAAGAAAGCATAGGTTTTGTGTTCCAGCAATTTCATCTGGTGCCGATGCTGACCGTTTATGAGAATATTGAAGTCGCCGCCAATCTGGCAAGAGTCAAAAGGAATCAAGTCTTGGAGCTGATAGAGAGGGTAAACCTTGTTGGCAAAGAAAAAAAATACCCTTTCCAATTGTCCGGCGGAGAACAACAAAGGGTCGCCATAGCCCGGGCCCTTGTGAAAAAACCCAAGGTTCTGTTTTGTGACGAGCCAACAGGGGCCTTGGATGAAGAGAGCGGGAACAAAGTCCTGACTTTGATCGGTGAGTTGAACGCCGCTTACAAGTTGACGGTCGTCATGGTAACCCATAATCCGATTATTGGAAAAATGGCGGATCACATGATTACAATGAAGAACGGGATGGTTATGACCAATAATAAGAAGAAGGCGGCAATACCACTAATATGATTAAGAACATAACGAGAAGTCTCTCAAAAAAGAAAATACAGACGGGCGTCCTGTTTCTGCTGGTGTTCTTGGCAGGGCTTATTTTCACTTATTTTGATATCCCGCTTACGGCGCTCAAGAATGCCACCGACCATTTGTTTGAGAACACAAAAACAGAGCAATTCAGGTTCATGATATCAGGATCTTCTTCGGATACCGACCATTTGTATGCTGGGAATGAATTCCTCACAAGCAAATATGGTTTCGAAAGCGAACCGGTCCGGAAAAAGTTTGTGCAGCAGGAGTTCAACAATAAGAAATGCAATTTCTATATAAGACCTATACAAAAAATGATCAATGCGCCTATTTTCCTGAAGGGCTCCGCGCCTTCCGGCAACGGTCAAGTTTCAATTTCAAAATTATTTGCGGAGAAAAACGGGTTGATGGTTGGAGCTCATATCAAAATCGGCAATAAAGATTGCGTTGTTTCCGGGATTCACATTGCTGCTGATTCAGTTGTTGTCCTAGACGCAACAAAATCGGTAGATGTTGCGAGAGATACGAACGCGGATGTTATTATGCCAGAACATGATTACGATGCGGTTGATAAGGCCGAAAGCGTTTATTTCGTAGGAAGATTTGCTATTGACGATGAGGACTACATACATAGTCAAGTTTCAAATCTGTCCAAAGAAGATATTGTCTTGTTTGCGAATGTGAGCACTGAGTACCAGGAAATCTCCGTTCTTCCAACAGTTATTAACGCCAACACGGGATTTATGTTCTTTGCGTTGTTTCTGGTTTATACTGTTTTGGGCATTTCCATTTTTATACATGTATTCATTCAGTTTGCCAGCTACCGGAAGCCCATTGGCGTCTTGCTGACAATAGGGGTTTCGAAGTCGCGCATTGTATTTTCACATGGGGTTTATGCCCTAGTATTTGGTGCCGCTACAGCTTTGGGGCTGATTGTAGGGTTTTATATGACGGATGGCAATATTGCCGACCTCAGCGACACATTCAATGTCGTTATTACACAACCGCCTATCGATTGGCTAAAAGTAATCCTTTTTTGGATGGCGGTGACTGTTGCTCTGACTCTGTTTGTGATGTTGTATGCCTATATAGAAACAAAGAAAAGGCCGCTGGCTCTAATATATTCTTCAGATAGCAGAATGAAGATTGGGGTATTTGGCAGAATAATAAAGAAAATGGTTGCCTTCCTAAAATTTGAGAACAGAATAAAAGTCTCTATCGCTGTTTATAAGCAGGGACGATTTTTAATGATGATATTCGTATTTTTTATTGCGTGCAATTTGCTGGGAACTGGTCTCTCAATTCAAAATTCGACGGCCAATGCTTATTTTAACTACAAGGAATTTATCAAATTCGATCATGTTGAAATTCATGATACCATTCAAAATGATTTATCTGAGAGCGACGGGAATGCTGATGTTTTTATTGATACCAGCGTTAAACTTATAAAAAATGTCACAGCAAACACCAGTATTAACACAACGTTAACAATGGAAGGGATATCGATATACCAAAAGTCATTAGGAATAGACAGCAAAAAATTGGAGAACGGGATTATTATTCCTCACACTGTGGCGTCAAGGTATGGTATTGCACTAAATGAAGAACTGCAGTTTCTAATCGATGGCGAATACTATAGATACAGGGTTACTGATATTAATGGCACGGCTTATGACAATAAAATATATATAGGCATATCGGAATTGTATAAAATGAGCCAGTATAACGTTGGGGATTATAATGGAGCTTATGTCCTCAATGATTCAAAAGAGCGAGATGCCTTATACAGCATGCGCAGTGAGGACTTGGTTGATTTCAGCGCGTCCATTAATCAAAGTTCAGAAAGCGTGTCCGGCATGTTGCTCTTGTTATCAATCGCAATCAGTTTAGCGCTGATTATCCTGGTTGCGGCGTTCAACTATAATGACGTGCTCCCTCATGTCGCTGTGTTCAAGTTTCTTGGATATAGCAACAGGAAATCAAATGATATGTTAATTAATGTCTTTGATCTTGCCGGAATTATTGGTTGCCTATTGGGGGTGTTTTCAATTCCATATTTAGCAAAGGCATTTGAAATCGCTATGATGGTTTCGACAGAATATTATATGCCTTTCCAAGCAACTTGGTTTGAAAGAATTGCTACCGTTTTCGCCTTAATGTTCCTCTATGGGTTTTGTAAGTTCGCAATCAATACGATAACGAAAGGTCGGGTGCCGGCAACTGTATTGAGGTCGGAGTGATGCCTTCCTGCGGAGTTTCTTGTGTGAAGCATAGGTATTCTCTCTGGGGAAGGATCAAGGAGGATCCAGAGGCGGAACGCCTGTGTCTCACGCAAGGGACTCCGTGGGAAGGAATCCATGCTACCATCCCAGATCCAGCAGCCAGCTGTTTAGAATTCGTTCACGGGTGCGGAGGGTGTGATCATCCTCATATTTGCCAAGGGTCTTATCGACTTTGATACGTCCGTCAATGATGTACAGAACCCTTTCACACATGGCGGCGACACGGACATCATGGGTGACCAGCATGATTGTCGTTCCCTCGCGGTTGGTGTGGAGAAGTTCTCCCATCACTTCGTCGGAGGCCCTCCGGTTCAATCTGCCGGTAGGTTCATCGGCGAAAACCATCTTGGGGTTGTTGATAAGGCTGCGGCAGACACACGCCCGCTGCAATTCCCCGCCGGAGGCGTCGGAAATATCGTTGGACGCAATGTCGCTGATACCCATCTTGCGCATTAAGTCACGACAAGAGGCGTCTTTCTGTCGGCGGGCTCGTATCCCTTTTCCCTCCACCGATTGGTAAGCCGGGAGAAGAATGTTATCCTCAACCGAGAGGTTACTGAGCATGGACATCTGTTGAAAGACAAAGCCCATCTCATGAAAGCGCAGGTCCGCAAGTTTATCGTTTTTTAGTCCGTCGAGATTTGTGCCAAAGAAGATCGCCTCACCGCCGGTCATTCTCTCAATACCGGAGGCAGTGTGAAGCAAGGTTGTTTTTCCTGAACCGGAAGGCCCCATAATCGCTGCTATCTCGCCCTGTTCAATAGTCAGACAGACATTGATCAGAACATGATTCCGCTGTTTGCCTGTCCCGTAGGTTTTACACAGATTCGTCAAGGTAAGAGCTGTTTGCATAGGACTGTTTACCCGCCTTCTCAAATAAATCTATTTATTCTACATTTTAGCACAAACTCAAGCGGCTTAAAACCGGAATTTCTGGAACGGAGGTGATTCAAAGTGTTCAAAATGTTATGGAGTATCCTTAAAAAAGACTTGCGCCGTCAAAAAACCATGAATCTGATTCTGTTTGCCTTTGTTGTATTGTGCTCAATGATTTTGGCTGGCAGCACGGCCAGTATTGGAACAATTTATAACGCCATCCATTCTTTCTTTGAGCTGTCTAACGTGGCGGATCAGAACTATGTGACGGCCTATCAATTCGATGAAGAATTTGAAAACTGGCTAAGAAATAGTCCCTATGTCGCAAGCTATGAGAAATCCGTTCACATCCAGCCCGATAAATATGATATAACTGTTAACGGCAAAGAACTTAATTTGGGCACAGCCTTTCTAAACTTTGCCGTCCCCGGCTGTGAATATTCGCTGATGTTTGACGAGAACGACAAAGTTGTCAGCCATGTTGCGGTTGGCGAGATGGCTATGAGCGCGGAAAGAGCAAAAAAACTAGTGTCTAACCGCATAAATTCAAATATGTATTGCCATTGATAGCAGCAAGGAGTATAATCGTCCTAACAGGAAAAGGCGCATAGCCAGAAGCGAGGACGAAATGCCGAGGAAAGCGAAGAC
>WRHI01000084.1 GCA_009783315.1 Peptococcaceae bacterium | reverse complement strand
GAAGGGCCTGCCCTCATCTCTTACAAAGCATGTGACTTCCGCGCTTTCCCTCCTTTCGGTGCGAAACTCACTTCAGGACACACTTTTGCGCTCTCTGCGCAGATGCCATAGAGATGCGCCGACGCGGAGCACGGCTTGGCGGACGCGCCTCACGCCCCGCCCGCCCTCCGCCCCCTCCCTCTGCCTTGAGCCGCTAGACGACAACCACGCGGAATACAAAACATCCCCAAAGTATGCTAGAATATCTGGGGATACTTGTGGTCAAAAGGCGTCTCGCTCATATTTAGGATCTCCGACCACGAATCGCTGATTACAAGCCGGGACCCAGTCAGAAAGGATGATGGAATCATGAGTATAGAAGAAAATGTTCAACGGGTATTTGAAAATTTTCCAACGCTCCAGTCACAGCGTTTCCTGTTGCGCCGTCCCAAAATGGAGGATGCCAAGCAGCTTTATGCGTTGGCTCATAATGAGAAGATCAGCCGGTATACTTTTTGGCAGCCCCATCGAAGCGTCGGCGAGTCGCTGGCTGTTATTGAGAAATTCCGACGTGAATATGAGAACCATAAAACGATTACCTGGTTTGCGGAATCCAAAACGGCTCATGAATTCGTTGGGTTGATTGAAGTTAGAAATATCAGCTTGCAGAACAAATCGATCGAACTGGGATTCTGGCTCGGAGAAGAGTTCTGGGGGCATGAATATATGGTTGAGATCCTGAGAAGCGTCATTACATTTTGCTGCGTGAGTTTGAACCTTGTTCGCGTCGAAGGCAGTCACGTCGCGGAAAATGAGGCGTCCGGCCGCGTTTTGACCAAAGCGGGTATGGTTTGCGAAGGCAAGCTGCGCAAAGGAAAATGGTTCAAAGGCCGTGGGTGGGA
Organism: Peptococcaceae bacterium; assembly: GCA_009783315.1. Taxonomy (GTDB): domain Bacteria; phylum Bacillota; class Desulfitobacteriia; order Desulfitobacteriales; family Syntrophobotulaceae; genus WRJI01. Next base: position 13,198 of record WRHI01000084.1, on the reverse strand, counting down.
TGTTCTGGTTTATTCCATATTGTCCAATGAAGTGCTCCCTATGTCTAAAGAGTCGTCAGGTTGAGACGTTTTGAGTAAGTCTCTGATTTCGCGCAGTAGAAGGATATCTTCGGTTGTCTGAGGCGGTTGGTTCAATGAGCCGGCTTCCCCCTGCGCCTTGGATGCGGCCTCGGCTTCTGCGTCCATGAGATGACGAACCTTATTAATGGCTTTGACCATAAGAAAAACGACAACGCTCATGATGAGAAAGTTCACAACTTGTTGAATGAAATTGCCATAGGTGATGGCAATCTCGGCGGAAGCGTTTGTTATTATTCCGGTTGTTGTGTTTTCTACGGCTTCTGTCCCCGGCTTAAGGATATATTTCCAGTGAGTAAAATCTATGCCGCTAACCAACATGCTAAATAGGGGCATGAAGATTTCCTTAACTAAGGAATTCACGATAGCGGTAAAAGCCGTTCCCATAATAAGACCGATGGACAGATCAATAACGCTGCCACGGGAAATGAATTCTTTGAATTCGTCCAGGAACTTTTTGGCTTGTTTAGTAGGTTTCATAATTATATCTTCGCTTTCTTATGGTTTATATTGATGAGAGAAACAAAGAATTCGATCCAATGTATCTTGTCATGGGTCGTCAGCAAGGGCCTCCGCGCGAAGCAGAACCCTCTTCGTACACTCCAAATGGAGGCGTGTGCCGGTCTCCTCGTAAGAGGTTTCCATTATGCGCGCGTTTTCTTGTAAGTAGGAGACAATGTCGGCGCGGTTGTAAGGGATGAACATCTGACAGGTTAGATTGTCTTGGAAAATGTGCCGGTTGATGAGCTTCAGAAGTTCATTGATGCCGATCCCTTGTTTGGCGCTCATGGTGATGGTGTTGTTCTGGACTTTAGGCAGGGGGATTTCATCGGCTTTGTCTTGGCTCAGGTTAATGTCAGCCTTGTTGTAAACGTAGATAATCGGGATGTTGCCTACGCCAATTTGCTGCAAAGTTTGTTCGGTGATGTCGATGTGGTGCTTGTATTGGGGTGCGGCAAAATCCACAACATGAATCAGCAGGTCGGCTTCATTGATTTCTTCCAGCGTGGAACGGAAGGCTTTGATTAAATGGTGAGGCAGTTTGTGGATGAAGCCGACAGTGTCTGTTAGAAGAAAGACTTTGTTGCCGGGAATGGTGATGCGGCGTACAGCTGTTTCCAATGTTGCGAAGGGTTGATTTTTGACCAGCACTTGTTTGTTGGAAGAAGGGGTGCCAGGGCTGTCGTTGCTGTCGTCGTTATTATTTCTGAGGTTGTTCTTGGCATCGCCGTCGGTGTGGTTGATTAGGGCGTTCATCAGTGTGGATTTGCCGGCGTTGGTGTAGCCTACAAGGGAAACAACAGGCAACTCCTGTTTATGGCGGCGTCTGCGCCGGTTTTGCCGCTGCCGTACGAGTTGTTCCAGGTCTTCATTGAGCTGGGCAATTCTTTTTTCGATTTTGCGGCGATCCAATTCGAGCTTGGTTTCCCCTACCCCTTTGTTTTTGGTGCCAACACCGCCGACCTGGCGGCCGAGAGACGCGCGCATACCGATGAGTCGCGGCAGCATGTACTGCCAATGGGCAGTTTCAACTTGGAGTATGGCTTCTTTGGTTTGGGCCCGCTCCGCGAAGATATCGAGAATGAGGATCGTACGGTCAATAACTTTGCATTGCAGCGTGTTTTCCAAATTGCGCAGTTGCGATGGGGAGAGTTCATCATTGGTGATGAGCACGTTGGCGTCGTCTTCAGCCATCTGCTGTGTGAGTTCTTTGATCTTACCCGTGCCAACATAGTGTGTCGGGTGGACACGGTCCAATTTCTGGATGATTTGTCCGGCGAATGTAACGCCGCAGGTTTCGGTCAAAGCCCTCAGCTCCTGCATAGATTCATCAAAGTGTTTGTCCGAAGGGATGTGGACGCCCACAAGCAGGGCCCGTTCGACAGGCGCAGATTCGGCCTGTTGGGGAGTGATTTTTTGGTCAACGATGGTTTGCGGCATAATATGGGTACCTCGATTATTGCGGTTCTCCGGGATCCACGGTATTTCCCGCTTTGACATTGCCTGTTTTGGCTTTACCTTGGATTTCCGGGACAGGGGTCATATCGTTTTTAGGAAAGGACTGCTTCTTGTTGCTTTCCGTTCCGTGGGGATCACTGGGATCGGGACGACGCATGCCTTTTTTGGCCATAATGGGTATACCTCCTAGGACTTTTAGCTATGGTTTTTCAGTTCAAACAAGAGACGGCCAAGGCCGCTTCCTCAGTTAGCATGCGCAGGAACATTTAAAACCATGATACCATTATTTTCTCTTTGTGTGGGCAATCGATGTGCATTGTGCTTGTGCTCCGCCAGAGATTCTAGAGAATACTACAGCATAAGGTGGGGGTATCTTGATATGAACATTATAGGAAAATTCACGGACAAAATCAACGGCGCTTTGCAGATAGGGTGCATATTTAAAAAGTGCATGAACTGACGATAAGGATAAGCAGAGCTTTCTGCCGCAGTGTTTTCCCCGCAACTCAATATTGCATGAATAAAGAGACTGCTCATACAATCTTAAGAGTGGAACAGTCTTTTAATTGCTCCAAAAAATCTGCTATTCGGGGGTATTCACGCGGCATATGTATACAGTTCAATGAGGCACGAGGTAGGGTTTGGTGAGCGGGAGAATCCAAGCGCCTCTCTGCCTGACGCAACCTTACAAGGTGAAAAAAGTTCGCGGGCTTTTGGAGTCTCCCGCTCACCAAACCCTACCTCGGGACTGTTACGAGCCCACATAATATCCATCTCCATTCACCATTCGGTTGCGGGAGAACCCCGCAGTGCACTTTTAAAATATGCACCCCTCATATTGACTTGATTTGACAAGCCGGCTATAGCGGTATATAATTCTGAACTGAGGCTAGATTGTTTCGTGCCTTTGTTGCTGATGTGTTGATGAATTGTTTTTTGAGATTGAGCTGACTGTGTGAACAATTCAGTGTCAGATAGATTCATGAGCGGGGATATTGTCTCCGTTTTTGTCCGGCAGCAGATGGGGCACAACAGGTTATGGTGTTCTATGCTACTTATGATGGTGGCAGAGGATATTGCAGCCTGTGTTAACCTGCGGTGTTGTTGTGATACCCCGCGGTCAGGCAATAAACAAGCGGCCTAAATATTTTCAATTGAGAAAGGCAGCTATGGAGAACAGTAATTTTTTAACGTTGGGGATTTCGGATGATATTTTGAAAGCTTTGGATGATATGGGGTTCGAGGAGGCGACGCCGATTCAGCAGGCGGGGATTCCTCTTTTGCTCAGCGGCAGAGATGTTATCGGGTATTCCCAGACAGGGACGGGAAAAACAGCGGCTTTTGGTATTCCGGCTATTGAGAAGGTCGATCTTCATCAAAAGGGTGACGGTCGTTTCAGGAACAAGAACCCTCAGGTTCTTGTGCTTTGCCCTACGCGGGAGCTGGCGATGCAGGCCTGTGAGGAGATGAACCGGTTCGCGAAGTACCGCCGCGGGATCCGCATTATTGCGATTTACGGCGGTCAGGCAATTGAGCGGCAGTTCCGTCTGCTTGAGTATGGTGCCGATATTGTGATCGGGACGCCGGGACGCGTGATGGATCACATGCGCCGGGGAACGCTGCGGTTGCATAATTTGAGTATGGTGGTTCTTGATGAGGCTGATGAGATGCTGAATATGGGATTCCGTGACGATGTGGAAACCATTCTGGAGAGTGTGCCCGAGGAGCGTCAGACGGCTCTTTTTTCGGCGACAATGCCGCCGGCTATTGTGGCGATTACCCATCAGTATCAGAAGAATCCGGAGATGATTAAGATTGTCCGGCAGCAGCTGACGGTGCCGAGCATTGAGCAGTTTTATTATGAAGTGCCTTTCGGGGGCAAATTTGATGCTATGTGCCGTTTGTTGGAGTCCCATAATCCGAAGCGGTCGATTGTGTTCTGCAATACGAAGCGGCAGGTGGATGAACTGGTGTCGGAGCTGCAGGCGCGGGGCTATATGGTGTCGGGGCTCCATGGCGATATGAGGCAGATGACCAGAACCCAGGTTATGAATGGGTTTAAGCGGGGCACTGTTCCAATCCTGGTGGCGACGGATGTGGCGGCCCGCGGGATCGATGTGGATGATGTTGAGGCTGTGTTCAATTATGATGTTCCGGCTGATATTGAGTATTACGTGCACAGGATTGGCCGTACGGGCCGGGCCGGCAAGAATGGCCGCGCGTTTACCCTGACGGTTGGGCGCAAACAGTTGTATGATTTGCGCAGTATCCAGAATTTTACGAAGGCTAGGATTGTCCGCAAAAACCTTCCTTCAAGTTACGATATTGAGAAAACCCGCGAGAAAAAGCTGTTTGAGGATATCCGTGATGAGTTGAATGCGCCGACGTTGCCGGAATATACGCGTATGGTGGATCTGTTGACACAGGAAGGGTTTACGGCGGTGGAAGTGGCTTCGGCGCTGATGAAAATGGCTTGTGTTTCGCGTCAGGACAAGCGTAAAGCTATAGACAGTGTGACAACGCAACCGGTAAGCCGGCAGTCGGTTAGTCAACAGTCGGCTGGACGGCAGGCCAATCGGCACAGCCGTACGCTGACAATTGACAATTATAAGACAATGGATTTTGGGCGGGAGCCGAACAGTCGGGGACAATCGGCTCAGCAGTTGGATAATTGTGGGGATAGGGATGGAGGCGCCCGTAGAATGATGGACAAGGGCGGTTTTAGCATGGATAAACATGGCGACAGTTACAGCAACCATAGTCGTGACAGACGTGATATGGTGCGGCTGACGATGGATCTTGGCAGCTTTCACAAGGTTAACGCTGGGCATATTGTTGGAGCGATTGCCGGTGAGACAGGCTTGCCAGGGAAAAAGATCGGAAAAATCTCTGTTTCCGAGAAGAGGTCTTTCTTTGAGGTGCCGCGCCAGCATGTGGATCTGGTTTTGGCGTCTATGAAGGATTGCAAGATCCGCGGTATCAGAGCTCAGATCCGTCAGGTAGAATCGGAACCGTTGGCGGTGGACAGTTGACGACTGCTGTGTTAAAATGAAGGCGCCAGAAAGGGGTGATTGTTTTGACGTATGTTTGTTTAGTGGTGCTTGCGATTGCTTCTGTTGGTCTTATCGCTACAGTATTGTTGCAGTCGGGGAAGTCCGCGGGATTGTCCGGCAGCATTGCCGGTGCCAGCGAACAGCTATTCGGCAGCAAAAAAGCTAAAGGGATGGATGCGTTGCTGTCGAAGCTGAGTATTGCTTGTGCCGTTGCTTTTTTGGTGAGCTCTTTGGGGCTGTGTTTTTTTACAAATACGTTTTAGTCCGCGCCGTCTTATGACGTAATCGACGCCCGCCCGCGGCTGAAGCCGTTGTTTGCGGGGGTGTTTGTTTGGGTGTTTGGTGTGAGAACATAGGAACATACAGCGAGGAGGTTACCGGGAAATGGATTGGTTGGTGAATAATGCTTGGTTGGTGAGCAACGCGCCTTGGTTGGGTATCGCCGCCGGCGTGATTGGCTTACTGGTGGCGGGGTTTTTTGTTTCCAGTGTGATGCGGAAGAGCCCGGGAAATGAGCGGATGCAGGAGATTTCGAAGGCGATTCAGGAAGGTGCGATGGCTTTTTTGAATCGGCAGTATAAGACGCTGATTCCTTTTGTTGTGGTGATTTTCACGGGATTGTTGGTTTTAATCGGGTTAAGCGATAAGGGTTGGGAAATCGGTTGGAAGACGGCGGTTTCTTTCCTGGCAGGATCCGTGCTATCAGCTGTGGCCGGCTATATCGGCATGAGTGTTACGACCCGGGCAAACGCGCGCACGACGGAAGCGGCCCGCTCTAGCCTGAATAAGGCTCTGGGGGTTTCCTTCCGGGGAGGAGCGGTTATGGGGTTGTCTGTGGCCGCGTTGGGGCTTCTGGGTGTCGCCGGGCTGTTCTTATTGTTTAAGGATGCGGAGATTATTAATTCTTTTGCTTTTGGCGCCAGCGCGATTGCGCTGTTTGCCCGCGTCGGCGGCGGTATCTACACCAAGGCGGCTGATGTGGGAGCGGATCTTGTGGGTAAGGTTGAGGCCGGGATTCCTGAGGATGATCCGCGTAATCCGGCTGTTATCGCCGACAATGTGGGGGATAACGTTGGGGATACCGCAGGCATGGGTGCCGACTTGTTTGAGTCATACGCGGCTACGGCTATTGCCGGGATGCTGATCGGCGCTGTGTTTTTGACCGGCAGCTATTCCCAAGGGGCGGCTCTGTTTATTATGATCGGGGTGGCCGGGCTTCTTAGTTCGATTATTTCTTGTTTCTTGGTGAGGACGGGGGAAAAGGCCAACCCCCAGATGGCCCTGAACAGAGGTCTGTGGGGAACGAATCTTCTGACAGCGCTAGGGTCTTTGGGGCTTGTGTTCTGGCTGTTGCCGGCAGAGTTCGAAGTTGAAGGCCTGATGGTGACGCCCTTACGGGTTTTTGGCGCCGTTGTTTGCGGATTGGCGGTGAATATCGCCATCGGTCTCATTACCGAGCATTTCACGTCTAACAAAAGAAAACCGGCCCAGTCCATTGCGGAGGCTTCTGAGACGGGTCCGGCGACCAATATTATTACGGGGCTGGCTGTGGGCCTGAAGAGCACGGCTTTGCCGGTTATTACAATTTGTATTGCCACTTGGGCGTCTTTTGAGCTGGCCGGGGTCTATGGGATCGCGGTGGCGGCTATGGCGATGTTGTCAACAGCGGGTATTATCGTGGCGATCGATTCCTTTGGCCCTGTGGCCGACAACGCCGGCGGCATTGCCGAAATGGCTGAGCTGGAGCCGAATGTGCGCGAGACCACGGATGAGCTGGACGCTGTCGGCAATACGACGGCGGCGGTGGCAAAAGGGTTCGCGATTGGCTCGGCGGCGATTACGGCGCTGGCGCTTTTCCACGCGTTCAAGGGGTTGGCCCATTTGGAGGTTATCAATATTCTGGAGCCGCTGACGATTATTGGGGTGTTTATCGGCGCGGCGCTGCCGTTCCTGTTTTCCGCCTATTGTATGCAGGCGGTGAGCAAAGCGGCTTTCGAGATGATCGGCGAGGTGCGCCGGCAGTTCAAGGAAATCCCCGGTCTGATGGAAGGCAAGGCGAAGCCGGATTATGCCGCTTGTGTTGATATTTCCACGAAAGCGGCGATCCGCCAGATGATTATTCCCGGATTGCTGGCTGTGGGCACGCCTTTAATGGTGGCGCTTCTGCTGGGCAAAACGGCTTTGGGCGGCATGTTGGCCGGCGGTACGGTGTCGGGGTTCTTGATGGCTATTTTTATGGCCAATGCCGGTGGTGCTTGGGATAACGCCAAAAAGTATATCGAAAAGGGTTACAAAGGCGGCAAAGGGACGCCGACTCACGCTGCGGCCGTTATCGGCGATACGGTAGGGGATCCCTTTAAGGATACGGCAGGGCCGTCGTTGAACGCGCTGATTAAGGTTATGGGAACGATTTCGCTGATTATTGCTCCGTTCTTGATTAATTGGGATGGGTTGCTGTCCTTGATTACGAAGCTGTTTGGTGAATGACAAGCGTCTTGATGCTTCTTGTTATCTGACAATAAACAAAAACATGAACAGAATACAGGGCTCATTGAAGGATATTTTGTCTGTTTGGAGAATACGAGCGGAGGTGATATGTTTTGTTAATAGGCTAAGTAGGGAAGTGCTGAATTTGAAAAGCTGGATGACCCATAAGAGCAAGATCGAAATTGTTAAATTGATGGATATGAGATGCAATTGTTTTCTGATCAGAAAAGACGGAATTACGGTTTTGGTTGATACAAGTATCCGTGCTGAAGGGAGTATACTATTAAGGCGTTTGAAAGAGTTGAATGTTGTTAAGCTCCACTGTATTCTGCTTACCCATGTGCATTTTGATCATACGGGGAATGTGCGGCGGCTCCAGAAGAAGTATAATTGTCCTGTTTTTGTTCACTCCTCTGAGGAGGATTTCTTGAAGGAGGGGTTTACTTACTTGCCGAAGGGGTCAATGGTGCTGACAAAGTTCGCCACGACTTTAGCAGGGAATAGAGTTCTGAGATTCCAAAGATTCCCGGCTTGCCATGATAAAATTGTTACAGAGTTGTCCTATAATTTGCCGGTGGAACCGAATGACGTTTTGACGCCTGCTGATGCCGATCCTGCCTTGGAGCAGGTTGAGCCTGCCTTGGAGCAGGCCGATACCGCTTTGGCACCTGCCGATGCCGCCTTGGAGCAGGCCGATTCCGCCTTAGCATCGCCCGATGATGCTTTGACGCGGGTTGATCAGATTCTGACACGAGTCGGTATTCAGATTCTGTATACGCCCGGTCATACTGTTGGATCTGTTAGCTATATTGTTGACGATGAGGCGGCTTTGGTAGGAGATACGATGATCAACCCGTTTCGTATGGAGCTCAGACCGCCTTTCGCAGATCTCCCTGACCGGTTGCCTGCATCGTGGAAAGTGTTGCTTGATACCCATTGTCGGTATTTTTTGCCTGCTCACGGTGGGGTTGTTGGGAGGGAGTTATTGGAAGAACATAATGCCAAAGCACGGTTGTGGCGAGTTCAATGAAACGAACCTTGTAAAAACGTAAATAGTTTCCTTAGTTCTATAGGCTTCTATGGTCGTTCTATTGTTGTGCTTATTGCCCTTTAGGTCACAAATGTGTAGAATAGAAGTGACCGAGTCGAAATGCTTATTTGGAGGGCTATGTATTGAGCAGAAAAATTGACGTTATGGGGATCAGGATTATGTGTGGGTTTGGGAACATATGATTATTGATGTTCATACACATGTTTTTCCTGACGCCTTGGCGCCCCAAGCAATGGCTTCTCTTATGGCTTGTCTGGAGGAAGAGTCTTTCGTCCCCGAACACGATGGAACAGTGGCCGGGCTCATTGCCAGCATGGACAAAGCACGGATTGATATATCAGTGCTTCAACCTGTTGTTACAAAACCTTCTCAGATGAGATCGATTAACGAATGGGTCCACAAGATTGCCTTGGAAAACCCGGATAGAATCATGAGTTTCGGGGGCATATATCCTCACACCGGATCCTATAAAGAGGACATTGATTTTGTTGCCGGGTTAGGGCTGAAAGGACTCAAGTTTCATGCCGAGTACCAGGACTTTGTCCTTGACGATATGGGCATGCTGCGCATCTATGACTACGCTTTGAGCAAAGGACTCATCCTCTTGCACCACGCCGGCTTTGACCCCGCTTTCCCGGCGCCTTTCCGGACTTCGCCCCGGCAGTTCCTTAACCTAAGCCAAGCGATGCAAGGCGGTGTGATTATTGCCGCCCATTTCGGGGGATGTGAGCAGTGGGATGACGTAGAAATGCATCTGGCTGGCAGCGATATTTATTTTGATACGTCCACAGGGTTTGAGTTTTTCTCACATGAACAGTTCTTACGCATAGTGCGCAAACACGGTGCCGATAAAATCCTGTTTGCCACGGATTCCCCATGGAGCCATGCCCGGACGGAGATTGCACATCTTGAGTCGCTGCCTCTTACCGATGGGGAGAAAGACGCTATTTTGGCGGGGAATGCCAGGCGGATTCTCTGCTGATTTTGTTATTGCCGCCGACGTTTATGCCCCGTAACAATCCGATGTATTTCATAGAGACGCCAGATCAGCCAGTTTCTCTTCGTAGCCTTCGACAAAGTATCGCTTGCCTTTTTGCGTGACAGTGTGACCTTCTGCTTCTAATAGAGCTTTTTGCCCGTCAATGCCGTCGGGATACTTTTCGTTCAACTCGCCTTTGGTCTTAAGTGTGCGCCAGTAGGGGATTTTGTCGTTATCGCGCTCCGCGCTGGCATGGGCGCATATGTTGGCAAAAATCCCCGCGGTGAGGGGGCAGGTGACATCCGCGCCGGCTCGGACTGCCAGCATTGTCCGGATGCGGTCAATCGTGATGACCTGGCCTTTTGGAATCAGCGACATGAGTTCGTTGTACTGTAAGGGCGGGGCAACAAGCATTTTTGTACCGCCTAATCGCGCTATGGCTTCCGGTTTTCCGGTCAAATCCTCGATTTTAGGCAAGCCGTTTGCGTTGTGCAATTTCTCATTGTAGGTTTTTCTCGCCATAAGTATCTTCCCTTGGGTTGGAGGATCGGATATTGAATTGTTCTGTTTGCTAAAGAGCCATGCTGCCTTATGGTTCCGTCTGATCCTGGGGGTTCGTCTGATCCGGGGGGTTCGTCAGATCCTGCAGATCCATCTGATCCGGGGGGTTCGTCAGATCCTGCAGATCCATCTGATCCGGCGGCTCCGTCAGACCCTGCAGATCCGTCTGATCCGGCGGCTCCGTCTGATCCTGCAGATCCGTCTGATCCGGCGGCTCCGCCTTATCCTGAAGCTCCGTCTGATCCTGAAGCCCTGTCTGCTCTTGCGGTTCTGTCTGATCTTGCGGTTCTGCCCGGCTTTGCAGATCCATCTGATCCGACGGTTCTTGATCCTGCGGTTCAATTTGGTCCTTCAGTTGGTTTATGATTTCCATATGATTTAGGAGTTGATTCAAGATGCTCATCTGGCCCGATGTTTCCGTCTGATCTGAGAGTTCCGTTTGGTTCTGCGGCATATGTTGTGCTTGTGCCGTTTGTTGGCGAGGATGATCTGGAGGCCCAGGTTGATCCTGTCGATCCTGCGGTTCCTGGGGATCCTGGGTCCAATGATTCCGCTGACGCCAGCGGTTCCATTGAGCCTGCAGATCCTGTTGAATCCACTGATCCGATTCTTGCAGATCCCATTGATCCTGTTGTTCTTGATTCTGCGTCGCCTGGTCTTGTGGCTCCTGGTTCTGAGGTTCCTGAGCCTGTATATCCTGATCCTGCGGTTTCTGCTGCTGCAATTGGTTCCATTGATCCTCAAGATTCTGTTTCCATTGGTCCCACTGATCGATGTCCTGTTGATCAACCTGCTCCTGCTGATCGAGTTGCTCCCACCGATCAACCTGCTCCCACTGTTCAATCTGTTCCCACTGCTCCTGTTGAACCGGCAGCTCCTCTTGTTCCTGCGGATCCCAAGAGGGATTTTCAGTGCATGGCGCCTCTTCACTGACATAAGAGCAATAAGAGCAATCCAATTCCATAATCATTTTACTATCCTGCGTAAGATGTCTTCCCGTTCCTTGAAACCCAATAAATCCGCCGGTACCTGAAGACGGTTTCACGTTTAGAGTGCCGGATGGTACGCCGTTGACATAATCACCGGCATCGTACAAAACAAATATGCCCGTTTTTTCACCAATGCGGCCTGTAAACTCAAGATAACCAACATAAGTGGATGTTTCGGGCGCCGAAAAGCTTCTTTCTATGGAGTGGAGAATGTACTCGACCTGAAAGACCCCTTGAATGTCGCCCGAAGAAGTGTATTCCGCCGAAACACGCGACATTGGACTGTCAGGAAAATAAGGCGGAACGTTAACTTCTTCCCATTTTGTTACAACCAATTCACTTTGAATTTTCACAATGACACCTCTTCTCAATAACAAGAACAGCCCTCAAAAAATAGAAGAGCTCACTTAAAACAACTATAAGCATACCGTAGAATTGACAGAAAATCAATAAGAAAACATATATTCCTTGTAAATCATACTAAATCATCATTTGTTGGTGCTTGGCAGGGGTTTGTTATATAAAGATAAAGAAAAATAAATATTGTGCGAAGCGGCGGTTCGCCAGTGTGGATTAGCAATATGTTTTGGGATTATTAGGATTTTGATTCTCATGACAAAGTGATGTATGATAAGCACAAAGGCAAGTCGGGATTATATTTGCGGTTCTACAGCGAATTGCCGGAAAATGAGGAGAAGCCATTATGCAAAGAGATGATGCCGGTTCACTTGGCAACATGAGTCCGGCCCCGCTCAGCGGCGCGGGCATGACCCCGCTCAGCGGCGCGGGCATAACGCCTGCTAACAACGCGGGGGTGGTGCAGCTTGGGATTGAGAACCCGGCGCCGCTTACGTACAATCAGTTCAAAGAACCGGGGAAAAGCCGGATACCGCTCCCTGTTGTTGCTGGAATTTGTTTTTCGGTTACCGCGTTCCTTTTTGTTGTTGTTCAAATCCTGGGCAGTTTTGGGATACTGCCGAAGGGGTTCTTTACCAACATGCCGCTCCAATTGCTCATTGTCCAAATTGGTTTTATTTTGGTGCCAACGCTCCTTATCCTGGTCGTGACCAAACAAAACATGAAAGATGTTTTGCGGCTAAACAGACCTAAAGTTGGCGAGGTTCTCATCTCCGCGGCGATTCCTGTAATTATTTTTCCCGCTATGCTGGGGTTGGCTTTTATAGCTGTTTTGTTTGTTGGGTTGATTTTTGGCTCGACGGATCTTTCCGGGTTTGAACCGTTGATGTCGACCAATTTGTGGTTGGTTATCCTTTGTGCCGCTTTATTGCCAGGTGTTTGTGAGGAGGTTCTCTTCCGGGGCGTTGTGTTGAAAGGCTTACAAAAGAACGGAGCCGTGTTTGGGATTATTATATCGTCCGTTTTGTTTGGCCTGTTCCATATGGATCCTCAAAGGTTCATAGCCCAGGCGGTGTTGGGGGCCGTGGCCGCGATAGTTGTTTATAGGACGAATTCTATCTTTTGTGGGATGGCTGTCCATTTTACGAACAACGCTTTGGCCTTTACGGTGTCAGGGCTGTTAGGTTCTTCCGGCGGTGAGGGTCAGGCGCAGAGTCAGGATATCATGTCTTTACTAAGAGAACAAGCGGAAATTGCCCAAATCGATTTCGGGTTTTTGTGTGTTGCGATGATTGTGCTTATGATGATTATGACAATTGTTTTTTTGGCGCTGAGCGTTCCGTTGTTTGTGGTGTTGTTTAAAATTACCAAGGTGAAGGTGCGGCAATTCACGGATGAGACGTTTCCTGTCAAGCCGGCGCACTATTTAGCTATGACGCCGGGATTGTTGATAATTATTGGTTTCTACTGTCTTGTGGCCGCTTTTTTGGCAGGCGGTTAAGGGGGCAGTGAACTGTGGGCGGCGGGCAGAGTCAGCAAGCGCGCAGTAAGGCGCAGTAAGGCGCTAAGTTATGTGATGATGGGTGCATATTTAAAAAGTGCATGAACTGACGATAAGGATAAGCAGAGCTTTCTGCCGCGGTGTTTTCCCGCAACTCAATGGTGAGTTGGAGGCAGATACCGC
>WRHI01000083.1 GCA_009783315.1 Peptococcaceae bacterium | reverse complement strand
CCAGCGCGGTATCTGCCTCCAACTCACCATTGAGTTGCGGGAAAACACCGCGGCAGAAAGCTCTGCTTATCCTTATCGTCAGTTCATGCACTTTTTAAATATGCACCCAATGTCATACTAATGGTTGCTTTTATGGTGGGAGTCTGGTAGTTATCCTGATGTCTTGCGGCTGTAAGCCGCCGTATGTTATGCTCTATGGGGCAACGCAAAGGGTTTGTTTCTTTGCTGTTAGTCTAGGGGGGTGGTGTCGTTGATTGTGGTGATCACAGGAGCGTCGTCAGGCATCGGTTTTGCCGCGGCTCAGGCGTTGACGGAGCTGGGGCACAAGGTTTACGGTGTCTCGCGCTCCCTGGCGCCTGCGGCCGCCTGGGAGCAATTCGCGGCGGATGTCACCGATTTGGCAGAGCTGGCGCGGGTTGTGGAATCGATAACCCAACGGCATGGAGTCATTGATGTCTTAATCGCCTGCGCCGGTGTTGGGCTGGCTTCGCCGTCTGACGGGGGTGGAGAGGGGAACTTAGATGCCGCCCGCCGCCTCTTCGATGTCAATTTCTTTGGGGTCGCCGAGATGGTGCGACTGTGTTTGCCGCGTATGAAGCAGGCAGAAAAAGGATCAATTATCTTAATCTCATCCATGGCGGGAGTGTTCCCCTTGCCATACCAAGCCTTCTACAGCGTGTCCAAAGCAGCCCTATGCGCGTACGCGGCCGCTCTGACAGCAGAAGCGCAGCCTTTCGGGATCCATATCACAGCCTTAATGCCGGGAGGCGTACGCACGCCATTCACCGACAAGCGCCAAAAATACGAAAACCTCTTTGACAATCCGTGCTATCCCGGATACGAAAAAGCATATACCGCCATCAGCCGGGAAGAACGAACCGGTATGCCGGCAGAACAGGTGGTGGCAGCAATACTGCGCGTACTCAAACAAAAAAAACCGCCCACCCTCAAAGCCGTAGGCGGCAAATATCGTTTTATGCGCCTACTGAGGCGCGTCATGCCGGAAGGCATGGTTCAAAAAATAATCCGCAAAAAATACAGTTCCTAACCCCTAACCCCTCTGAATACGAGGCGGCCGAGTCGCCTCGTATTCAGCTGCCTCTTAATATTCAGCCGGCATGGCATTAAGCTGTTCAAGAGTAAACACCGGTCCGTCCAGACAAACGAAGCAGCTGCCAATGTTGCAGCGCCCACATTTGCCGATGCCGCATTTCATGCGCATTTCCATGGTGGTGATGACTTCGTTGGGGAGGAACCCCATTTTTTCGAGATTGGCGAGGGTGAATTTGATCATAATGGGTGGCCCGCAGACGATGGCGACGGTGGGAGGCAGGGCCAGTTCTTCTACATAAGACGGCACAAAACCCACATGGCCCGGCCAGGCTTCTTCTTCACGGTCAATGGTGAGATGAAGGTTTTTGTTCTCGGCTTCGGGCCAGTTTTCGAACAGGTCTTCTTTAAAGACGAGGTCGTCGGAAGTGCGTGCGCCGTAAACGATCGTGAGTTTGCCGAAGTCGGCGCGGTTGTCGAGGCAATATTTGATGAGGCTGCGTACAGGGGCGAGTCCAATACCACCGGCGATGAAGGTGAGGTCTTTGCCGCGGCAGAAATCCAGCGGGAAGCCGTTGCCATAGGGGCCGCGGATGCCGCATTCCTGGCCTTCTTCAATCTCGTGTAAAGCGTTGGTGAGCGCTCCGACGGCCTTGATGGTCATGTCAATATGGGTCTGATCTTGGGATGTAACGGAAAACATGGCTTCTCCATACGCGGGCAGGGAGAGCATACCCAGTTGTCCCGGCAAGGGGGTGAAGGGTTTGGCGCCGTCGAAGCCGGTGATGGAGAAGGTTTTGGTGTCGGAGGTTTCGGTTTTGATTTTGGCGATGACGCCGCGCTGGGGCAGCAGGGGATTGGGGCCGGCGGGAACGGGTTGGCCGTTGGCCGCGAAATATCCTTGTGCCGTGGAATTACCCAGGCCAGCGGATGTGTTTTGGGGGTCGTGGATGTGGGCGGTTGGGATCTTGTGGACAAACATCAGGGGTTCACCTCCGCGGCCTGGATTTTCTGTATGACTGTGGCGATTTCGAGACTGACGGGACATTTGGCGACGCAGCGGCCGCAGCCGACGCAGAAGACGCGGCCGTGTCGCTGGCGGTTGTAAAGCAGTTTATCCAAAAACCGGTTGCGCACCCGTTCCGTTTTGGATGGACGCGGGTTATGGCCGCCGGCCATGCAGGTGTAGTCTATAAACATGCAGGAGTCCCAACTGCGCTGTTTGACGATGTGGGTGTGAGCCGGGGATTTGTGATTGATGTCGAAGCAGTAGCAGGTGGGGCATAAGAAAGTGCAGGCGCCGCAGCCGATGCAACGGGGGCTTAGTTCGTCCCAGAGGGGATGGTCGAACATGGTTTCGAGTTTTTCGGTGACGCCGGCAAGGGGGACATTGATGAGCATCGGATCCGTGGGTAAAGGGGTGGCGGCATAGGCGTCGCTTAGGAAACCGTCGATGTATGCTAGGGTTTGTTGGCCTTTGGCGCTTTGGGGCGTGAAGCCGAAGGCGTCGCCCAGGTCACTGATTTGTACGTCGGCGGCGGGAGCGGCTTGGGGATCGATGTCCATAGAAGTGCAGAAGCAGGCGTCTTCATGGGTGGAACAGCCGAGGGCAAATATGTGGGTTCGCTGACGGCGGTTTCGGTAGTAAGTGTCTTCGTATCCTTTTTGCAAGAAGACCCGGTCCATGCAATCGATGCTTGCCATGTCGCAGGAGCGGACGCCAAAGAGAATAATGGGTTTGGCGTCGGCGGGTTCTTCATAGATTTCAACGGTCTTGTTCTGGGAGACGGCGGTGTACATTTTTTCGGTCTGCGGAAAGAACAAGTCTTTAGGGGACAGACCGGTGTTGGTCCGCCAATAGAGAGGAAGTCCTTCTTCATAGAGACGGAAACGGCTGGCGTTCACAAGGCCTTCCTGCCAAAGCGTTACGTCGGATGTCCGCGTGGTTGCCCCTTCGACCGGTACATAGAGGTCATAGTGGGACGCGAGGGCTCGAAGAACGTCGTCGATTCGTGTCTTGGCGATTTTTCTCATTATAGGCTGACTCAGTTTCCTGGGGACCTCAGTTGCCTGGGGTTCAGTTTGCTGAGTTTTCCTCCTCTCTTACATGAATTCTTCCGGATCTTCCGGTTTGAATTGGCTTAGGGTGGCGGTGTCGTCAAGGTTCATGCTGGCCGGTGGTTCGTCGAAGAGTTCCTCAATGCTGAGGCTGAGCTTGCTGTTGAGGAGCATGACCGGCAAGTTTATGGGGCAGACTCTTTCGCATTCGCCGCAGCTGACACAGCGACCTGCGACATGCATGGCGCGGACGAGGTGATAAAAACTGTTGTCGGAGGTGTTGTTGCCTTTGCCGACCCAGTCGGGGCTGGTCAGGTCGAAGCAGCATTCCTTGCAGGAACAGACGGGGCAAACGTTGCGGCAGGCGTAGCAGCGGATGCAGCCTTGGAACATAGTTTGCCAGTAGGTGTCCCGCTGGTCGAGAGTCATGTTTTCCACTTTGGACAGTTCCCGGTGGGCGAAAGATCCGCCGGGTTCGTCGTCGCCGGTTTTCGTGTCGGGACAGTCTATGAGAAAGTCATATTCAACCGGTATGGATGTATAGCAGGTTTCGCATTTTTTGGCAGGAATCACGGTGTTGCGTTCTTCCATGAGTCCGGGACAACTGATGCCGATGATACAGATGTCTTCGCGGGGAACCTGGTTGTCTTGGACCAGGCCGACAAGGGAGCGGCTGTCGCAGCCTTTGACGAAGATAGCGGTTTTGAGGCCGCTGCCTTTGCGTTGCAGCAAGTATTTCGTCAGATTATGATAGCAGTACTCGTCAAAGACGAGTTTGTCCGTGTCATGGCTTTGGGTGATAAAGGCCGGAGCGGATTTGTTGGGGAGGATGCCTTTTTCCCAGCCGATGACGAGGCTGACGGTTTTCTGCTGCAGCAGATCACGGGCAATCTCGCGCATGATTTGACTGATTTCGGATTTGCCGGAGACTTGAATGACGTTTTCGTTCATCGGCCGATCCCTCCTACTAAAGATGAGAGTTCAGTGTCCCGCAGTTTATGATTGGGTCCTAAGGGTCTGATGGCGTCGGTCAGTTCGGTGACAACTTGCTGGAATTTGGGGCCTTCGGAGCCGGATATCCAGCAGACGCGGAAACGCCGCGGATCCATGCCGACGAATTCCATGAGCCGGGTCATGAGCAGGTAGCGGCGGCGTGTGAAGTAATTGCCGGTAGAAAAATGGCAGTCGCCGGGATGACAGCCGGCAACGAGGACGCCGTCAAAGCCTTTTTGGAAAGCCCGAATAACAAATTGCGGGTTGGTCCGTCCCGAACAGGGAACCCGAATAACCCGTGTGGTTGTTGGGTATTGCAGTCGGCTCAGTCCGGCCAAATCAGCCCCGGCATAAGTGCAATATTGACAGGCAAAGACAAGGATCTTAGGATCCCAGTCTTTCCCGACACTGTCCAATCGGACAGACGTTCCTTGTTGGCGTTGCATTTCATTGTCCATTGTCCATTGTCCATTGTCCATTGTCATAAAGAGTCCACCTCCGCCAAGATTTGTTCGTTTGTGAAGCCCAGCAGGTCAAGGGCGCCCGAGCGGCAGTTGACGGTGCAGGCGCCGCAGCCTTGGCACAGCCCTTTGTTGACTTCAGCGACCTGACGGGTGATTTCTTTGCCGGCGGGTCCCCAGGCCACGGAGCCGTGGACGCGCTCTGTGAGAGTTTTGAGGCTGATGGCTTTGTAGGGACACACGGGAACACAGAAGCCGCAGCCGGAACAGTGGTTGGTGTTGACTTCGGCAACGATGGGTTCAGTGGCCATTTCGTCTTTGCTGAGCAACGCCACAACTTTGGCGGCGGCAGCGCCGGCTTGGGCGACGGAGTCGGGAATATCTTTAGGGCCTTGGCAGGCTCCGGCAAGATAGATGCCGGCGGAGAAAGTTTCCACGGGCCGCAGTTTCGGGTGGGCTTCGTTGAAGAAGTTGTTCTGGTCGAAGGTGATACCGATTTTGCGGGCAAATTCGGCGGCGTCGGGTTGGGCTTCCATGGCTGTGGCCAGTACGACCATGTCGGCGACGACGAGAATCTGGGTGCCCAGGATGGTGTCTTCGCCTTGAACGATGAGGTTGCCGCTTTCCATGTAGATCCGGGAGACTCTGCCGCGTACGTAAGTGACACCATATTCTTCGACGGCCCGCAGGTAGAATTCTTCGTAGTTTTTGCCGGGGGTGCGGATGTCCATATAGAAGACGACGGCCTGAGAGTCTTTGATTTTGTCGCGTACCATGGTGGCGTGTTTGGCCGTGTACATGCAACAGGCCCGTGAGCAGTAGTCGTGGCCGCGGTTGGCGTCACGGGAGCCGACGCATTTGATGAAGACGACGGTTTTAGGTTCTTGGCCGTCGGAGGGGCGTTTGATTTTGCCCATGGTGGGGCCGGAGGCGTTGACCAGGCGTTCGAAGTCGAGACCGGAGATGACGTCGGGGTATTGGCCGTAACCATATTCGCCGTATTGGTTGTAATCGTACAGGGAGTAACCGGTGGCGACGACGATAGCGCCGTAGCGTATGGTGACGAGTTCATCTTGGTCTTCAAAGTTGACGGCGTCGGAGGCGCAGATTTTCTGGCAGATTTTGCATTTGCCGGTTTTGAAGTACCGGCAAGCTTCTTGGTCGATGACGGGTTTGTTGGGTATAGCTTGGGGGAAGGGTGAGTAGATGGCCGGGCGTTGGCTCATGTTGCATTCGAATTCGCTGTCGGTTTTAGAGGGGCATTTCTGGGAGCAAAGGCCGCAGCCGGTGCATTTGACGGGATCGACACAGGTGGCTTTGCGCCGGATGGTGACGTCGAAGTTGCCGACGTAGCCTTCGACTTTTTCCACTTCGCTGTAGGCGATGATGGTAATGTTGGGGTGTTGGGCGGCGTCCACCATTTTCGGGGTCAGGATGCAGGCGGAACAGTCCATGGTGGGGAAGGTTTTGTCGATTTGGGCCATTTTGCCGCCGATGGAGGGTTCTCGTTCGACAAGGTCGACTTGGTAGCCGGTGTCGGCGATGTCAAGGGCCGCTTGGATGCCGGCGATGCCGCCGCCAATGACAAGGGCGCGTTTGTGAATGGGGATGACGGAGGGGGTTAGTTTTTCGTTTTTGAGGGCTTTGGCGACGGCCATGCGGATGAGGTCTTCGGCTTTGGCCGTAGCTTTGGTTTTGTCGGAGTGCACCCAGGAACACTGTTCGCGAATGTTGGCGATTTCTAACAGGTAGGGGTTGAGTCCGGCGCCGTTTACGCATTTGCGGAAAGTGGCTTCATGCATGCGGGGGGAGCAGGCGGCGACGACGACGCGGTCAAGGTTGTGTTCTTCGATGGCTTTTTTGATCATGGTTTGCCCGGGGTCGGAGCACATATATTTGTATTCGGTGCTGTAGGCGACGCCGGGTAGGGTTTTGGCCGCTTCGGCCAGTTGTTCACAGTTGACGGTCTGCGCTATGTTGGTGCCGCAGTGGCAGACAAAGACGCCTACTTTTTTCATGCGGGGCCTCCTTCTGCCGCGGAGCCGGCTGTTGGGATGTATCTTTTTTGGGAGAGGAGATCGAGGGCGTTGACAGAGTGTTTGTCGATGCCCAGTTTTTGCGGAGGCAGTCCCATGGCGATGCCCATGAGCTGGGTGTAGTAGTAAACGGGCAGGTTGAAGGGGCGGCCGCGTTTTTGTCCCAAGGCTTTCTGGCGCATATCAAGGTTGAAGAAGCACATGGGGCAGGCGCAGACGATACATTCGGCGCCGCTGATTTCTGCTTGTTTGAGGATGCGGTTGACAAGGCGGCTGCCGATTTTGGGATAAGCTGTGGGATGACCGTTGCCGCAGCATTCGGTTTTGTGGGCCCAGTCAACGGGTTCGGCGCCGACGGCTTCGATGATGATGTCTATTGTTTGGGGGTATTCGGGGTCATCCATGTCCATATAGTCGGTGGGCCGGGCTTGCAGGCAGCCGTAGTAGGCGGCGGCTTTGAGCCCGGTGAGGGGCTTGGTGATTTTGTCTTGCAGCAGATCCATGGATGATTCGATGAAGACTTCAAGGAGGGATTTGACGGGATAGGCCGCTGTGTAGGGGCGGTCGATCAGGGATTCGATCAGGGTGTGTGTTTCTTCAGAACTTCTGACGGCGTGTTCGGTGGCTTTGCAGCGTGAAAGGCACGCGGCGCAGGGGATGGCCAGAGAAAGACCCAGGTCTTCACCGATGGCCAGGTTACGGGCAGGCAGGGCCAGGGCCAGTGTATGATCCTGCAGGTGGGCTGATGAAGCTCCGCAGCAGTTCCATTCGGGCAACTCGAAGAGATCGATGCCCAGGAGCGGCGCGATGGCCTGGGCCGACATATTGTATTCGAGCCCGCTTGAGTTGAGTGAACAGCCTGGATAATAGGCGTATCTCACGTATTGTCACCTCCGGGTTTTTGGTCTTCAAAGAACCATTTGGAAAAACGTTTGGCGTACTGGTTGATGACGTTGGCTGGGGGCGTGTCTGTGGGAGGTGGGGTTTGGGATGTGGGTGGCGGGGAGTTGTAGGAGGCGGGAGGCGGGGAGTTGTAGGAGGCGGGAGGTGGGGAGTTGTAGGAGGTGGGAGGTGGGGAGTTGTAGGAGGTGGGAGGTGGGGTCGAGGGGGCGGCTGCGGAAGAGGGTTGAGAGGGTTGGGAGGAGGGCGGGTTGTTTGAGTCCGCAGTGTCCGATTCGAAAAACCATTTGGTTATGCGGGTTATGGTTTTTTTAGCGGGTTGTGATATGGACGACAGGTCTAAGGCGGGTGCTTGAGGCGTGGGAGATGTTGGGGACGTTGGGGAGGTGGTGGCTGCCGGGGAAATGGGAGGCGTTCGAGGGGCGGGAGGCGGCGCGGTTGGGGGCATAGAAATAAAATTGGGCATTTGGGACGCCCCGTAGGGATCTGCTTGGGATGGCGGAGGCGCCGTTGGGGACATAGAGATAAAGTTGGGCATTTGAGAGGGGGATGGGGGTGTTTGGGAGGCTGGAGGCGGAGTTGGAGACATAGAGATAAAACTGGGCATTGAGGACGCGGCTGTGGCCGCGGAGGGGATTTCATGGGACTCAAAGGAGGGAGCGGAGGCCGTGGAGGCCGTGGAGGGTGCGGAGGGAGCGGAGGGCGTGGGGGATACTGAGGTTGTGGTAAAGTTAGGCATCTGGGATGATGCCGTTGAAGTCGCAGTGGGTTGAGAGGGAGCGGGTTGAGCCGGAGGAGGCGTCGTGTAATTGGGCATGGCTGCCGCGTATTCGGGATAGGAAGCCGCGGGGTTCCCAAGTGCCGGAGGCATGGTGAATTCAGATTCAGGGGCGGGCGTGGGTTCGGGGGTGGGTATGTGTTCGGCCAGGGAAGAACCGATCGGTTTGCCCGCGTTATAATCACGGCAACGCGAAAAGATCTTTTGGACATCATTGCGGATTGTTTCCGAGGTGTGCGGTTTTAGGGAGAGTTTTTTCTTCATGAGCAGCTCTGGGCCAAACTGGGCGTCTTTAAGCAGTTTTTTTGTTAACACGTTGTAGGAGAGCATGAGGGCCAATTCATGGACGCGGCCGTATCGTTCGACCAGGGCTATGAATCTGGTATGGAAAATGTCAAGTTCGCTGACAGTGATGCTGGAATTGTTGCGGGCTTCGATGCGCAGACCTTCCATAACACGCGAAGGATTGACGTCTCGCGGACACCGCGCGGAGCAAGTGTGACAAGTTGCACAAAGCCAGATCGAACGGCTTTGTATTAGTTCATGATAGAGTCCGAGTTTTACCATCTGGATGATTTTATGCGGGGGGTTGTCCATGGCAAATGCGACAGGGCAACCGGCTGAGCATTTGCCGCATTGATAACACCGGCTGACATCAGCGTCGTATTTTTTCTTCAAATCCTGTTGTATTTGCCGGGATACGGACAGGCTCGAAGTGATATTGACCGAGTTCATAATCCACCTCCAAAATATTGTTGTGATCTGAAAAGATTTGGGCTGCAAGCTTGACATAGGACAGCTTGTGAAAAATCAGACCGCTTCATTTATCCCAATAAAACCTCGCCAATAACCGATTGCTTGTTAGCCGGTTTTTTGGACGGGCGCTGATAGAGGATTATCGTAGAGGACGTCTTTAACAATAGAATGCTCTGAAAAATAATTCAAGCCCGCATTCTATTTTACTATTTACATTATATTCTGACAAATAACATTACGGCGCTATAGCCATAATAATTACTTATGGAGGCATAAAAATCGGCTATTTTCCTTGGTTTTACCTGTTTGCGCCGCCTAAGATAAGAAGCCCTGTAACCAGCTTGTCTATATCTTTCTTTGGAGACAGGTTTTATCCTAATCCTCCAGTAAATACATACATTCTTTACAGCCTTTATAGAGGTATTTACAAAGGCCTGTGATATTTGTCGCGCACCTCCTGTGAGGGTGCATATTTTAAAAGTGCAGGAAGCGACAAAAAAATAAATAGAAATATCTACTGCGGGAGAACCCCGCAGTGGATCTTTCTGTTGTGGATTGGCTTGTGTAGAAGCATCGACATTAATCTTGAAAAAACGCCCCTCGTATGCTAAATTAAAACAAAGCGGAGGGGAAGGCCAATGAGCAAAAAAAAGATCCGTCAGATTATTATATTGAACGCGTCAATCATAGCGGCCAACATCATTTTGTTCGCGAAACCTTTTTTGGGGTTGTCTTTGACCGGCGGCGCCGCTTTGACCGTCGCGTTGGGATGGACTGCCGTTGTTGTGAGCGTTTGTACCTTTGTGGCCGGTAACACGCGTTTGATGAGACGGGTGGAGACACGGTCGCTGACGAGTGGTATCGCCAATCTTAATGATTGTGTCAGGATCTTGGAGGAAAGCCGCTGGATTAAGACTTTTGCTCCGAAGATCAATGAACTTATTGACCAGATTAAACGTTTCCGGAAAAAGCAGACGACTATAAATGATATTCTACTGCAGAAGTTTAGCAGCGACGAGATAACCTATAGACATTTTGCCGGGGTTTTGGGAGAAGTGGAAAGGGCTGTCTTTACCAATGTGCGCAGCATTCTTAACAAAATATCGGCTTTTGACGAGGATGAATATATCCGCATAACCCGCGGGCAAAGAACCTTACAGAAGAACATGTATTCCCGTGAGAATCGCCAGACTCCAGGGGATCAGGGAGCTCAAGGAGCTTTGGCGGCTCAGGAGAGTGCGGACAAGACGAACTTGCCTGCCCAGGCTCAGGAGAACCGCACCCATGATATGGCGCAAGAAAAGATGCAGATCTATAGCGAATACATCTCCTTTGTTCACCAAGCCACCGATGATAACGAACAGATTTTGCTTAAAATGGATAAAATGCTTTTGGAGATATCCCGTTACAACAGCCTGGAGGGCGGCGATGTTGAGAATATGCCCGCGATCAAAGAAATGGATGAACTGATTCATAACGCCAAATTATATAGATGAGAGGAAGTATTATGAGCAAGAAATGGTTTGAAAACCCGGTGGTTTGGATTTCTGTTTTGGCCGTGGTGGTGTTCGGCGCCATCTTCGGTGTGATTACGCTGACGCAGACATGGGGTAAAAGCAAAGATGAGGTCAACACGGAGAACGCGTTGAAGACCTTGAACCGGCTTTATAATTCTCTTGATGTGAAGACGTTGCCTTTGCGTAAAGAGAATGTGGATCTGTCCGCCGGCAATCTGACGAATTCGTTGCCGGATATTGCGAACTATCCGCTGCAGGTTACCCAGACGACGCCTGATTTTATCGAGATTTTTTCTTCACCGGAGAAGGCGGGAACGAGTTATGAGAGTTGGTTGATTGACGTCGCGGATAAGTTTAATCAGAGCGGCGTACAGGTGGACGGGAGACCTGTTTCGGTGGCGGTGCGTAATGTTTCTTCCGGGTTGGGTGTGGATTATATTGCTTCAGGCAAATATGAACCTGATGTTTTTGCGCCGTCCACCGAACTTTGGGGTGATATGCTGACCTATTTGGGTAAGAAGGTTGTTTTGGCGGACAAGAGCATTGCCGGCAATGTGGCGGGGATTGTTTTGTCGCGGCAAAAGCATGATGAGATCGTCAGGAATTACGGTTCCGTCAATTCTAAGACCGTGGTGGAAGCGGTTCTGGGCGGCGAACTTGTTATGGGGTATACCAATCCTTTTGTCAGTTCTACCGGGCTGAATTTTTTGTTGACGACCCTTTATACTCTGGACAGCGGCAACCCATTGAGTGATGGGGCAATTGCCAGGCTGCAGCAGTTCCAGGATAACATTCCTTATGTGGCCTATAACACCATGCAGATGAAGGAGTCCGCCATGGGCGGCTCTTTGGACGGGTTCGTGCTGGAGTATCAGACTTTTGCCAATTCGCCTGATTTGAAGACGTCTTACGTGTTTACGCCTTTTGGCGTCCGTCATGACCAGCCGGTCTATGAAGTGGGCGATCTTTCTGAGACGAAGAAGGAGACTCTGCGCAGGTTTATTGATTTCTGCAAAACCCAGGAAATGCAAAAGTTGGCCGGCGATAAAGGGTTTAACGGACTGGCCGATTATATTAGCGAACTGCCTGCTTTTGACGGGGCGACGATAGCCCAAGCCCAACAGATTTGGAAAAAGGAAAAGCACGGATCCAGCGAATTGATCGCTGTGTTTGTGGCCGATGTTTCAGGGAGCATGGACGGTGATCGGCTTTTGCGGTTGAAAGAGAGTTTGGAGAGCGCCGCTAAGACGATTTTGCCAGAAACCAGCGTGGGGTTGGTGACTTTTTCCGACAAGGTCAACATTGCGGTGCCGGTTGCCAAGTTTGATTTGAACCAGCGGGCGTATTTCACGGGAGCGATTAAGGATATGCGGGCGGCGGGCGGTACGGCGATGTTTGACGCGATAATCGTCGGAGCCAAAATGCTGACGGACGCTCAAGAACAGGCGCAGACGCCCAATAGTAAGCTGATGTTGTTTGTGCTGACAGACGGTGATACCAACACCGGGCATAGCCTGAGAGATGTGGAAGCAATGCTTAAGGCCTTGAAGATGCCGATTTATACCATTGGTTATGAAGCGAATGTCTCTGTGTTGGAGAATGTGTCAAGGATTAATGAAGCCACAAGCATCAACGCAGACATGGAAGATGTTGTTTATAAGATGGAGAGCTTGTTTAACGCTCAGATGTAGGGGCGCGATTCGGTGTTCGCTAATCGGTGTTCAAGGATCAAGCCGAATATCAAGCCCGGAGCGCCGTACACCAAACACCGAATATCGAATATCGAATACCGAATACCGGGAAAGGGGATTGTTATGGCTTTTCAGATGGAAGTTGCGAATACCGAAGTTTTGAAGAAAGAGATTGTGGAGGAGAGCGCCCCGTTATCGGAGGAGGTTGCTCAGCTGCAGAGGCAGGCCGAACAAAATGTCCGCGAAGTTATGACGTTGGATTTGGAGGCTATGGAGCAGAAGAGAAGTATTCTGAAGTCTATCGACGGTTTTGGTATAGACAACATGCAGAGCTCAGCGCGGCGGAATACCCTGTTGCAGACGACCGTGGGCAGCCTGTCGAAGGCGGGCGGAGAGGGCAGCGTGGTTTCCAAGAGCCTTGGTGATTTGCACCGGGAGATTAAGGATCTGGATCCGAGCGCGCTTGATTTCACGAAGTCAGGGGTCTTGGGCAAGATTTTTAATCCGATTCGCAACTATTTCGCGAAATATGAGAAAGCCGACAGCGTGATTAAGGATATCATCGTTTCCCTGGACAAAGGGAAGGACACCCTGAAAAACGATAACACCACCCTGGAGATTGAAGAGGATAACCTGCGGGAGCTGACCAAAAAGCTCAGAAAAGAAATTGAGCTGGGCTCGATGATGGATCAAGTGGTCGAACGGGCTATTACCGAAGAGAAGGCCAAGGCCGACGGGGACGAGGAAAAAATCCGTTTTGTTACGGAAGAGGTGCTGTTCCCGCTCCGTCAGCGTGTTATGGACATGCAGCAGATGATTGTGGTTAACCAGCAGGGTATTGTGGCGATGGAAGTGATTCGGCGCAACAATAAGGAACTGATCCGCGGTGTGGATCGGGCCAAAACTGTGACGGTGACGGCTCTGCGCACGGCGGTTATGGTAGCGAGCGCTTTATATAATCAGAAAATTGTGCTGAAGAAAATTGATGCGCTCAATGAGGCTACCAACACGATGATTACCGCCACGTCTCAGATGCTCAAGGAGCAGGGAACGGCTGTGCAGAGACAGGCCACGGAAACGAATATTTCACCGGATGTTTTGAAAACAGCTTTCAATGATGCCATTGCCGCATTGGACGCGATTTCGACCTTTAAGCAGCAGGCTCTACCCAAGATGGCGGAGACCGTGTCGCAGTTCAGAGAGATGGCGGAGCAAGGTGAAAAGGAGATAGCCCGGCTGGAGAAGGGCAGCGCCTTTAATTCGTGATGTTATCTTGATTCTGGTATGGTCATTGTGCTTTGGGTCGAGTGGTTTTTCCTCTATGAGCATCTGAAGCACATCATCCAGAAGGTTCATGGGAAGTCCCCGTTTGATCGCGCGTTTTCGGTCTTTCCGATATTGCGTGGTAGTCTGAAGATGAAGCATATTGGTTCCAGGCTCCTTAATTGTTCGTGTCAATATCGGCGTTCATTTCCGCAACACTCTGATAAACCTTAATGCAACATATCACGTCTTGCCCGGGGGACACCAAGGGATGGCCTTCCTCCCGGCGGCTCACGCCTTCGGCTGAAGCAAGCTCAAGCCAGAAGAGGGGCGGAGGGCGGGCGGGGCGTGAGGCGCGTCCGCCAAGCCTTTGCGGGAGGGGCGGCAGCAGCTCTTGGGCATCGGAGCAGAAAAAGAGCGCAAGGCTGCCTTATTTTGCGCTCTCTGCGCAGATGCCATAGAGCTGCGCCGACACGGAGCACGGCTTGGCGGACGCGCCTCACGCCCCGCCCGCCCTCCGCCCCGGAGTGCCAATATTTACTAATCGAACCCAAGTGGAACGCTCCTCATATTCAACCCAAAGAAACTGATGAATTACCAGGCATTCTCACGTTTTCCATATTGGATAAACCAAGAAAATTAATTCCTTGACAGGGGGCAAGAGCCGCTATAATATATGTTTATCTGACAAAAACAACAAGCTAGGCAGCGTCCAACACCTACATACGACAATATTCGCACTCAATTCATGCAAGCATTCAATCCAGCTTGAACCACGGTTTCAAACATGGCGCGTCGCTCTAAACATGTGAAAAAGAGCGTTTCTCACCCAGGCGGCGGTTTGGGATATATTGCGGATAAACCCGCCGGGGATGTTGT
>WRHI01000082.1 GCA_009783315.1 Peptococcaceae bacterium | reverse complement strand
AATTGTCTTCGCTTTCCTCGGCATTTCGTCCTCGCTTCTGGCTATGCGCCTTTTCCTGTTAGGACGATTATACTCCTTGCTGCTATCAATGGCAATACATATTTGAATTTATGCGGTTAGACACTAGGTTCAGTAACTCTAATCGAAATCACACTTTCTCAGCAATAAATCCCGACTATCAGCACCGCTGATAGTCACCATCCCTAACCCCTGATCCCTGATCCCTAACCCCTGATCCCTGATCCCTAACCCCTTCTCCTAACCCCTTCTCCTAACCCCTGATCCCTTCTCCCTAGTACCTGCCTTGGCATGTTGACAGATTCCCCTATATACTCTATAATATTGTACAGAACCTAGAACAATCTTGTATCGGAGGCGATTCTATATAATGTCGAAAAAACAGAAGACCCTGAAGCTGAGCGAGGCAGAAAAAGAAATCATGACGATCATCTGGAGAGAAGAGCACCCCCTAACCTCTAATTTCATTTTGGAACATATCACCAGCCGCACCCTAGCCCTTTCCACCGTCATGACCGTGCTGGCGCGGCTGTGCGAAAAGGGGTTCGTCCATTGTGACCGCACCACCCGAACCAACTACTACACCGCCTTAATCTCGAAAGAAGATTATCGGGGAGAAGTGAGCCGGGAGTTCCTGGAGACAATGCACGATAACTCCATTGCCAGTATGGTTACCGCTTTGAATAGAAAAGGCGCCATCACCGAGGAGGATATCAGGGAGTTGCGCCGGATTCTGGATCTGTAGCGGTTGCCTGTTGCCTGCAAACAACAGAGGCAGGAGGGTTCCTATGCATGCATTGCTTAAAATTATTTTTCTGAAAATGCTGACTGTCTCGCTGATCACCGGCCTGCCGGCCGCAGGCGGTGCGTCTGTTGATCTGAGCCCTCGGGCCCAAAGAAACAACGACTGGGGTTTCATCGGCTGGAATACGGACAGCAAGGCAACCAGGGGACTCATATCCTACCCCGCAGGCAATATCACGTTGTACGCCATCTACAGCAAAACCCTGACGGCGTATTTCCAAGATTACAGCGGCGAGCTCATTCCCAAAGAATCGGAACCCATGTATAACAAGGACACCACGGCAAAACTCTACCTTCCGGATCAACCTGACTGGGTTGAGCCTCTCTCCGACGGAGTCAGCGGAACCTGGAAGGCAGGAGGCTGGACCCAATCAACGCTCCGCCTTGCCGATCCCATTCCTTCCGATTATGTTACCATCGATGAGAATGAGACCCTCCTTCCGTATTACGGACTGTATCAACTTACCGTTACGGCAAGTTTCGATACGAGAGGCGGCACACCCATACCACCTCCCGAGACCGCAACCCATTATGTCAACAGTTATAACATGGCGAACAAGCTTTGGAACAAAGTATCCCCGCCGGTTCTCCCCATCAAGCAAGGCTATGTTTTAAAAGGGTGGCTAAGCAGCTATTCCGGCAAAACCACCACCCTGAACCCAGAAGGCTGGGCCATTGACAGAGATACCACATACACCACGATGTGGGACTGGGATGAAGAAGCTCATGGTTACAGTTCCATGAAACAATATCTTGCCATCGGAACCGGAGAAAACCCTTCCTCATTCAACCAGGTCGATGAAATGCTGAGTACCCTCAACTACACGCCAGATCCTTCGAGCAGGCGGCAACTGGCCATGACATTCATCTGGAATTATCTGGAGGTCTCAAATGTTGAGGTTATTACGACCTCCTTGCATAATATCCTGCAGATTTCCGAAGAAAAGAAACTTCCCGTAATTATCCATCTGGATGGTTTGCTCAAGTGGCAGAATCGCCCCGATTTATGGAACTGGTGGAATCGGGGCATGCCAGGATTCAGTGAAGACAATATCAACAATGTGGAGCGTTTTGACTGGGGCGAGAACAAAACAACCGCCGTGACGGTAGGCTGGCGCAACTGGGGTGACTGGCAGCCGGTGGCGCCCGCGCCCAATCTGGCCTCCGAAACCCTCCGCAACGAACAGGCCAATATTCTGAACGAGCTCATCCCCATCATTGCGAATTGGCACAACGCCCTGCCCGCCGATCAGAAATACCTGTTGGGCGGCGTAGTATTCGGCTGGGAACTGTCTGCTTATACCCAGGCCAATTACTACAGGAACGACAATGAGCAGGATTATTATGACTGGCAGAAACCAGGCAAGACACTGCCCGTCAGAAACAAAGCCGATCTGATGGCGCTGGGATACGCAGCCGCTCAGGAGCTCGACCTTCAGACCGAAGAAGGCGGCCTTATCACCCAAGCAACACTTGATGCTGTCTGTAAAGACTACCTGCGATTTACAGCCGTTCACGCCATAAGCCTGGGGCTTGATCCGGGCCGGATCATAACCCACTCCGTGTGCAGTCCCGCAACGGAAAATTATGGCGGAGGACACTCCGGCATGGCGTCGATTCTGAATGACGATCCCATTTTCGCAGACGTTATTCCCGGCTGGAGCTGTTACAACAGCCCTCAGGACGCATGGCCTCTATATGACTACTGGCCATACCGATTCAATGAAAATGAAGGACGCCCTTGGGGCGCCGCTGAAACCGGCTTTCTCGATGGAAGCGGGAACGTCCGTAACGCCCAGTTTTATAATAGCCTGTTTAATTACAAGCGCAACTGCTATATTGACATCTACGGCGGCGGCTGGGCAGGTATCAAAAGCTACAACACTGTCGGTCACAAAAACTATAACCCTGCCAAATACAACAGTATCATCGGCGCGTTGAAGGAAACCCTTCAGCAGCCGTAATCTCAGCTGTCACAAATTCGCCAAGGGAGCTGCCGCCATTCGCGGCAGCTCCCTTGGCGTCTCACAATATGCCGATCCCCGACCCAATTAATTAAAGGGAAAAGGACGTGAACCGGCGAAAAGCTCTTTTACACCCAGCAAACATCACCAGAAATCACAGAGGATCACATGGAATTTCTTCACCTGGCTGACTTGCACATTGGCAAAAGCGTTAACGGGTTCTCCATGCTCCACGAACAGAAACACGCTTTTGCCCAGATCATCAAATACATCCAAACCAAACACCCCGCCGCAGTCGTCATCGCGGGCGACATATACGACCGCGCCGTGCCCGGCGTCGAAGCGGTACGCCTGTTCGACGATTTTCTCACAGAGCTTGCCGGCGAGGACACCGCCATTATGCTCATATCCGGCAACCACGATTCGCCGGAACGGCTGAACTACGCCAGTCGTCTGCTCACGGATAAACAAGTCTACCTGTACACCGCCTTCGACGGCGCCCTCCGCAAAATCGTTCTCACCGATGCGTACGGCGACGTCAACTTTTGGCTCCTGCCCTTCATCAGGCCCTCCTGCCTGCGCGAGCAAACCGGCGAACCCCTGGCCGAAACCTATGACGACGCCATAGCTATGGTCTTGGCGGCGGCCAACGTTGATTACGCCGCCCGCAACGTCCTCGTCGCCCATCAGTTCTTTACGAAAACGGACCTAACCCCTGCACGCTCTGAATCCGAACTGAGTCCGGTAGGCGGTCTGGACGCGGTTAACGCGGAACTCATCGAGAGTTTTGACTACGCCGCCCTCGGACACCTGCACGGGATGCAACCGGTTGAAGCACCCCATATCCGCTACGCCGGCTCACCCATAAAATATTCCTTCTCTGAATGGCTTCAGGAAAAATCTGTCACCCTCGTGAACCTCCAAGAAAAAGGCACCCTAACCATCACCCCTCTCCCTCTCATCCCCCTGCACGACATGCGCCAAATCAGAGGCACCATCAACGCCCTCATGGGCGATTCTCAGTGTCGTGATCCGCAAAGCCCCTCCCCCAACGACTACTTACGGGTCATTCTGACAGACGAAGAAGAAATCGTCGACCCCATGGGTAAACTCCGCAGCGTTTATCCCAACATTATGAGCCTGGCATTTGAAAACACCCGGACCAGCATCCACGCCGACACCATAACACAGGCCAAAACAACAGACGTCCTCTCCCCCTACGACCTGTTCAACGAATTCTTTCTTGACTTGCACGGCGCGACCATGAGCACGGCACAAGCGGAAATCGTGCGGGAGCTCCTGGAAAGGGAGGAGGAGCCATGAAACCCCTGAAACTAACATTGAGCGCCTTCAACGCTTTTGCCGACACCCAAACCATAGATTTCAGCGACCTTGGCGGCAGCGGTTTGTATCTCATCACGGGAGAAACCGGTTCCGGCAAGACAACTATCTTTGACGCCGTCTCCTTTGCCTTGTTCGGCAAAGCCAGCGGGTCCGGACGCGACGATTACGCCATGCTTCGTTCTGACTTCGCGGACGGAAAAATCAAAACATACGTTGAGCTTGATTTCATGTCCGGCAGCAGCCTCTACAACATCAAACGAACCATCAAGAGAATAGGGCAGGACAAAACAGCTCAAGACGTCGTTTTAACCCTGCCCGACGGCA
Source organism: Peptococcaceae bacterium (assembly GCA_009783315.1). Taxonomy (GTDB): domain Bacteria; phylum Bacillota; class Desulfitobacteriia; order Desulfitobacteriales; family Syntrophobotulaceae; genus WRJI01. The sequence goes on along the minus strand of WRHI01000082.1, from coordinate 10,451 downwards.
CAACCCTGAGCGGCGACCGCAACATCAAACCAAAAATCATCGAAATCGTTGGGCTTGACCGGGACCAATTCACCCAAATCGTCATGATCGCCCAAAACGACTTTCTGCGGTTTCTGCAAAGCGGCACCGACGAACGGGTAAAAATCCTGCGCCGGATTTTTGGCACAGAAAAAATGAAAACATTCCAGGAACGCCTGAAAGCCCTGGCCAAAGCAGAATGCGAAAAACGTGACCTGATTATCCACGATTTTAGCCGGTACGGTATCGACGTCTACAAACGCGACGACCACTTCGCCCAATGGGAAACCCAAGTCGCAGCATGCAAAACCGAACTCACCAACCTGGACCATCAACTCAATGAATGGGACAAAACCAAGCAAACCCTTGCCGCCGACCTCGCTCTCGCCGAAGACCTCAGCCGGAAATTTGCCGACCTCCTGGCCCTCCACACTTCCCTGGAAACCCATCGGAACAAAACCGGCCACATGGCGGCTGTCAGAGAGCGAGCCGCCCGCGGTGAAGCAGCCCTGCGGAAAGTCAAACCCCTTGCCGACGAAGCGGCTAAGGCGACGGTTCATCACCGGACATCCCAAGCCAACCTAACCGCCGCCCGAGAGCAGGAAAACGCCGCCCAGACAGAGTTGGAACAAGTCACCCAGGAAATCCGCGCCCTGCCGTCATTAGCAGAAGCGCAAGCGGCGTTAGCCCTCCTCATCAAAAACTGGACCGGCGCCACCGAGAACTTGAAAAAGCTCAAAACCTTGCAGATCAACCGCGCTGACATCGTTAACAAACAAGCCACGCTGGCCAAGGAACGAACGGAACTGGCCGCCGCACTCCAAACTCTGGCGGAGCTGCCGCCCCTTGCCAACAGCCAAGCCGAACTCGATCAAGTTACACAAGCCCTGTCCAACAGCCGGGACAACCTTACCAAACTAACATCCCTGCAAAGTGACCTCTCAGTCATCACAGAAAAACAACAACGGCTGGCGGCGGCGCAAACAGAATTCGCGGCCTTAAGCACCGCTTTTACCGTCGCCAACAACGAATACATGGCCATAGAAGAAGCTTTCCTGCGCGGCCAAGCCGGCATTCTCGCCGGCGGCTTGACTCCCGGAGAACCCTGTCCTGTTTGTGGCTCGACCGCACATCCCGCGCCCGCCTCTATAGCCAAGAATGATATAACCGAAGCCAAACTCAAAAAAGCACGCGCAGCCAAAGAGCAAGCCCAAACACAGCGAGAGCACAAATCAACAGAATGCGGCAGACTAAAAGCCGAGACCGAAACATTGATCAACCGCTTTCATGACGACCTGTCAACACACCTCGCGGCTCAGAAAACCGGTCCAGCCGCTCCCGTAACCGGCCAATTCGTTCTGAAACCAGATCAGATTGCTTTGTTGGCAGAAACCCTCCACGCAACCAAAGCCGCAGTTGCCGAATTAACCGCAAAGAAAACAACCGCGGAGAAAACCCTTGAGGAAACCAAAGCAAAATCAGCCCGGGCGGCGCAGCAACGTGACAAACTAACCCCCATCGTTTCTTCGCTGCAAGGCACAATTGACACGCTCACCGAGCGATTCCACAGGGATTATTCCGAAATGTCAGCGGTTACTACGTCAATGCCCAACGATGCATGGGCCTCATCAGAAACAACCCTTGCCGAACTCCTTGAGCGAACCCAGAAGGAAGCCGACGCCCTCACCCTGCGCAAAGGGACAGACGAAAAAACCCTTTCAGACCTTACAACAGCCTGGGAGACGGCAACCAAGCGGAGAGCCGGCGCGGACACAGCCTATAAAACCGCTCAAACCCTGGTTGCTGAACGGGCGGCCCATGAGCGCGCCCTCTCCGACCAGCGCGACCGGGCACAAACCCAATTCCAAGACGCTCTGCTGGCAAACGGTTTTGCCGGCGACGCTGACAGCTTCACAGAACCCCCCGGCTCCGAACCCCGAACTCCGAACCCCGATTACGCCGCCGCCCTCATCAACGAAGACGAACTCACACGCTTAACAAAGCAAATCGCAGACTACGAAAAAACCGGCGACCAACTCACCCGCGATATCAACCGCCTGGAAACCGAAACAGCCGGCAAAAACCAACCTGACTTGGTAAAACTCAAAACCGCCGCGGAAACAGCCGACTCCACATCCATAGCTCTAAGCCATAAACGCGACGAAACCAGAAACATTCTGGAAAAAACCGAGAGCGCCCTCAAAGACCTGCGCCGCTCAGCCGTGGAATTCGCAAAAGCCGAAAAAAACTACGCCGCTGTCAAACAGTTATCTGACACGGCAAACGGCAAACTTGATTTTGAAACCTATACGCAATCAGCCTACTTTGAACGCGTCCTCCACGCCGCCAACATCAGACTGAAACTGATGAGCCAAAGCCGCTACACCTTGCAGCGGAAAGCAGAATACACCGACAAACGAACCAAAACAGGCTTAGAGATTGAGGTCATGGACGCCTACACAGGCAAAGCCCGCTCAGCCAACAGCCTATCCGGCGGCGAATCCTTCATGGCCTCCCTGTCCCTGGCCCTGGGACTGTCCGATATCGTCCAGCAAAACGCCGGCGGCGTTCATCTCGACGCTATGTTCATCGACGAAGGATTCGGTTCCCTCGACACCGAAATCTTAGATCTTGCAGTCAGAACCCTTTCTGAACTCGCGGGCGCCAACCGTATTATAGGCATTATCTCCCATGTTGCCGAACTGCGGGAACGCATTGACAAGCAAATCCGAGTCGAGAAAACAACAGGCGGCAGTCAGGTCACTCTAGTGGTTTGATGCCTCGACCTGGTGGTTTGATGCCTCGACCTGATTTATGTATGATAGGAGCAGAAACTCTTTCTGGCATTAAGCCGGTTCAGAAGAATAGGAGAACACTATGGCTTTGATAGACAAGACCCCTAACATGGAAATTAACGCCGACCTGACAACGATGAACACCTTCGGCCTCCCCGCCAAGGCAAAGCACTTGCTGCGTGTGCGTTCGGTGGAAGAAGCCCGGCAAGCCCACGCTTTCCTCGCCGGCCACCCGGAAGGCCTCGCCCGATTAAGCCTGATTCTGGGCGGCGGCAGCAATCTCATTCTGGGCGACAAACCCCTTGACACTGTCCTCAAAATCGAAATACCCGGACGACGCCGGCTCGAAAGGGCTGACTATGAATCAGACGCGAAAAGCTCTTTCCTGGTGGAAGCGGGCGCGGGGGAAAACTGGCATGATTTCGTCCGTTGGACTCTCACCCAAGGCTATCCGGGACTCGAAAACCTTTCCTTCATCCCCGGAACCGTCGGCGCGGCGCCGGTTCAAAACATCGGTGCCTACGGTCTGGAAGCGGCCGACCGCATCGACTCCCTGGACGCCCTCGACCTCACCACCGGCGAGTTCCAACGCTTCGAAGCCGCCGCTTGCCGCTTCGGCTACCGGGACAGTCTCTTCAAACATCAACCCGGCCGCTGGCTCATCACCTCCGTGCGCTTCCGTCTGCCCCAACATTGGCAACCTATCACCCGCTACACCGAGCTGGCCCAAGAACTGGCTGACCGCGGCTGCAGCGACGCCACCCCCACACCCCTTCAGGTATCAGATGCCGTCATCGCTTTACGGCAACGTAAATTGCCTGACCCCACCGAACTCGGCAACGCCGGCAGTTTCTTCAAGAACCCTGTCATCGAAGCGAATCAATGTGGGACCCTGCTCGCCAACCATCCCGCCATGCCCCACCACCCCCAACCCGACGGACGCGAGAAACTCTCCGCCGGTTGGCTGATCGAACAAAGCGGCTGGAAAGGCCGCCGACTCGGCCCCGTCGGCTGCCACGCCCAACACGCCCTCATTCTGGTCAACCACGGCGGCGCCACCGGCAAAGATGTGCAGCGCCTAGCCAAGAACCTTCAGGACGACATCTGGAAACAATTCGGCGTGGCGCTGGAACCGGAACCCGTGTATATTTAACCCTCATACTCCCGACGGTTTGCCAAAAACACAGTTCATAAACACGCCTTGGGGGTTAGCCACTGTCAACCACCCCATACATCCGGCAAATATCCTGAAACCCGCTCCCAACCTCATCCCGGGAAAAATGGTTCTCCCGCAAAGCCCCTTCATCCCACTGCATCAGCTTTCCATAAAAAGCAACCGCCGTCGCGAAATTCTCCTCACTGGGATTTTGCTCAAAAACCTGAAACAGCCTATTCTCCGCCTCATTGATTTCGCCCATCCCAACCAGTTCATTCAGGTCATCACTCAAATCCTCATTGCGCTTGGCGGTCGAATGATCGTAGAAAATAACTTGCTCCTGCCCGGCCATCATCTTCTTAAAGAAAACCTGGCTAAGAAACCGGGCCAACATCATAAACTGCCGCATAAGAAAGTCTTTTTCCAGACTCATAAACAACAACCCCCCATAAAGCAATGGACAAAGTTTGGCTCCATTATACCTGAAAACTTGGCGGGCAATCAAATCATGGAGCCGGCAAACGCCCGCTCACCGTATCATAAGGCCAATCGTTAATGCCGCCAAAATCATACACATTTGTATACCCCATCTTGACAAGAACCTTAGCGGCACCCGCGCTCCTTCCTCCGCTGCGACAATAAACCAGAATAAGCTTAGCTTTGTCAGGCAATTCCGTCAACGCTCTTTCCGCGATTTCAAAATCAGGAATCAGCACAGCGCCGTCAATGCGCTTATCCGTAAACTCTCCCTCAGTCCGGACATCCAGCAAAACATAAGCCTCACCGCTGTCCATAACCTCCTTAGCTCTCTGAGCGGAAATCTTGTGGTAACTGGCCGCCGCGGCATCCGGCTCAAGGGGCGTCCCCGTCTCGCCCAACGACCCTTCATCATGACACCCTGGCAAGACAAAAAAACATACAACCAGGCACCAAACCAAAACAAAAGCCCTAAACTTTCTCATACCAATACATCTCTCCCCTCCATTAGACACCAGCACAACTAATCTGTATCCCCCGTCCCCTTTCCCCTTTCTCTCCTCTCCTTTCCATTGTCCATTGGTCCACAGGCTGAAGGATATCAGCCTTGTCCATTGTCCATTGTCACTGTCCATTGTCCTGTCCATTATCTCCTGACTCTTTGGTCAAGCAGTTCCCGCGCCAGCGTCCCAGCCACAGCCCCGCCTCCCAGCATCCGGGCCAGCTCGCTCACCCGCGCCGTCTCATCCAGTTCCGTCACATAAGTCACCGTGCGCTCCCCGCTCAGCTCCTTGCTGATGCCATAATGGCTTGTACCCACCGCCGCCACCTGGGCCGAATGGGTAATCACAAACACCTGCTTATTCCGCGCGATCCCCGCCAGCTTGTCGGCCACCTTAGCCACAGTTGTTCCTCCAACCCCGCTGTCCACCTCGTCAAAAATAAACGTATCAACGTTTTCCAAAGCGGACAACAGACTCTTGAAAGCCAGCATCAACCGTGACATTTCACCACCGGAGGCCACCTTCGCCAGGGGCTTCACCGGCTCACCCGGATTGGCCGAAAAAAAGAACTCAACACTCTCGGCGCCCCGCAAAGTCGGCTCCTGATGGGGGGTCAGAGCCACCTCAACCCGGGCTCCTTTCATATCCAGATCCTGCAGCTGCCGCCCCAACCGTTCCGCTAAAACATCACCATGACGCCGGCGGGACTCAGTCAGCGCCGCCGCCAATCTGTTGTACTCCTCTAACGTCCGCTCCATCTCAAAACGCACCGACGCGCTCTCCCGCTTCCGGGCCGCAATGCCCTCCAGCTCCGCCAGCACGGATTGATAATGCTCAAGCACCTGATTCATCAGATTCGCCTCCGCCGGTGCGGCCGCGTACTTCTTCAACTTGCCCAGTTCCGCCAGCCGATCCTCAATCTCATCCAACCGCCCCGGCTGAAAATCCAGCTCATCCCGATAGGAACGCAACCGGTTCGCCACATCTTCCAAAGCATAATAAGCATCCGCCGCCCCGCCGGCAATCTCTTCCGCACCGGCGTCCAGACGCGCCAACTCAGCTAAATCCCGGCTGGCACGCCCCATCAAATCATAAGCGGACGCGTTCCGCTCCCCGCCTTCATAAAGATAACCATAAGTACTCTCCGCCAAACTCATAATCTTCTCGGCATTCATCAGCACCCCGCGCTCTTCCTCCAACACTTTGTCCTCGTCGGGCACAGGATTAATCCGCTCAATCTCCTCCGCCTGAAACCGCAGCAAATCCTCACGCTGCAACAATTCCCGCTCCGAACGCCGGAACTCCCGTTCCGCCGCCACCACATCCAAATAACACCGCGCCGCCGCCTCAACCCGCTGCCGCAACGCCAAATGCTCTTCCCCGGCAAACCTGTCCAACAGCACACCATGATACTCCGAACGCAGCAGCGACTGGTGATCCATCTGCCCGTGAATATCAACTAAACCCACACAGAACGTCCGATAAAGAGACCAAGGCGCCATCTTGCCCTGGACCCGGCACACATTCCGTCCCGACGCGTTAACCTCCCGCGCCAAAAAAAGCTGCCCCTCCTCCGGCTCATACCCCTCCCGGGTCAGAAGCTCGCAGAGCTCTGACGGCAGGTTGCAGAAGACCCCCTCCACACAAGCCCGTTGAACCCCATGGCGGATATTTTCCGCCGCCGCCCGGCCGCCCAGAAGCAGATCCAAGGCGTCCACAAGCATCGACTTACCCGCGCCGGTCTCCCCGGAAAAAACAATCAGCCCTTCCCCAAAAGTCAGGCTCACCTTATCCATCAAGCCAAAACTCTCGATACTCAACTCCGCCAGCACACATCCACCCCCCTTGCTCAAGTGTTCAATATACGATGTTCGAGGTTCGAAAAACCCGCTTACTCCATAAACCCCTGCAACCGCTTTCTCACCAGCTCCGCGCCGGCCCGCTGCCGCACGGCCATAAACACAGTATCATCCCCGGCGATCGTCCCCATAACCTCCTGCCAGCCCACATTGTCAAGAAGAATCGCCAGGGCCTGAGCGTTACCGGGCAGCGTCCTAACCACCACAAGATTATCACTGCAGGCGCAAGCCGTGACAATATCACGGCAGACCTTCTCCAGACGCTCCTGCACGCCCACTGTTTGAGCCTCATTCGCCATCGCGTAATGATAATCATCGCCCGGGCCCGGTACTTTCACCAACCCCAACTCTTTAATATCACGCGAAACCGTCGCCTGCGTAGCTTTAAAGCCAAACGCGTCTAACTGCAGACAAAGCTCATCTTGTGTACGTATAGTCTGCCCTGTAACCAGTTCCTGAATTTTCCTTTGACGCCGGGCCTTCATAACTATCTCCCTTTCGCTTGAATAATCACCCAATACGGAGCCTTCTCTTCATGATTCAGATAATTCCCTGCCATGATCGTATACTCTTGCGGCGAAACCTCACGCAAAAATTCCTCCAGACACCTCCCTTCCGCCGCGCCGCCGGGATGCCCGCGATAAACCGTCACAATAACGGCGCCGCCCGAACACAACAACCCCATAGCCCCTCGCACAGCCGACAGCGTGGTCAGTGATCTCGTCGTCACCTCATGATCGCCGCCGGGCAGATACCCGAGATTGAAAACCGCGGCTCTGATTCCCGGCGCCACCACCTGGACCAATTCCGCATGGTCACGCAACCAAAATCGAATCCGCTCCCCCACATGATTAACCTCAGCAAGTTCCCTCGCCTTAGCGAGAGCATCCTCCTGAATATCAAAGGCTTCCACCCGTCCCTGAGCGCCCACCAGCCGGGCCAGCGCGAGGGTGTCCCGACCGTTTCCGGCGGTAGCGTCCACAACATGGTCGCCTTCCCTAATAATATTTGCCAAGAACAGCCACGGCAGACAAGCGATTTTGCCCAATTCGCTTGTCCCCTTATTTCCGGCCCGAAAACCCCGTGCCGATTCGAGAACCGAATCAGTCAATTGTCATCAGCTCTCTCCACAATAAGTCCTTCCAAATCATTGGCCCCTACCGAGCCGGCCCCTTCCGGGCCAACAACCCCTTCAGACCCGACAGCCCGCTCCCCCATTGCCCCTTGTCCGTCGTCAGTTATCAGCAAGACGCCGTTATCCTCTTGTCCTAAATCCTCACGGTGCAAAAACCTTGCCATATGCCTCAACACATCCTTGAAGTCTTTTATCGTGTTATCAAAGACGTGCGTATTATTAATGCTGATGGCTACCATAATCACAACAGGTCCGAAAATCGCGCCCAAGACCCCGGCCATCTTAAACCCCAGATAAACACTGCCCAACGCGACCAAAGGATGAAGCCCCGTTTGGCTGCCCAGGACTTTCGGCTCAACGAACCTTCTCAGGACGAAGAACCCGCCTCCCAAGGCAAGCAGGAAAATCCCTTTAATGACGTCTCCGCCGACATATTCCACAATAGCCCAAGGAACCAAAATAATGACGGTACCGACAATGGGCAAAAGATCAACAAATCCCAAACTCAGCGCAATCAGGAACGCATACGGTTGACCGTATATCAGCAGCGCCACAAACATAACAACAAAAGCCAGCAACGCCAGCAGCAACTGGGCCCTCAGATATCGCCACAAAGCTGACTGGGTCGAATCCTTCAGCAGACGCATATACCCATAAATACGATTGCCAAAATATCTTTCCATCAGATCGCTGATCGCACGATACTCCGCGGTAAAGATGTAGGCCGCGATCATAAAAATGATGCCAACAACAACCGCGTTGCCCACTTTTGACGAAAACGTCGCAATATTGGAATAAGGCGAATCGAGAAAAGTCTGGCTAAGCCCCTGAATCCAGTCATACAGGCTATCCATAAGGCTAAAATCTTTAATTTGAGGGAAGATCTCAAAAACCACAGCAAACTGTGTATAAAGATAATCAAAGGCGCTTGACAAATAAGCCCAAGCGGTTTGATAGTCCTTCGCCAAAGAAACCATTTCCCCAACAAATATATAAACCCCCCAGCTGACCAACGCCGCCAGACCGGCAAAAACAAGCACAACCAAAACAAGCGCCGCCAACCGCCGTGGCAGCCGGGTCTTGCGATGGATCCAAGTGACCAGCGGATTGAGCACCAGCGCCACCACAAACGCCGCGAGAAAAGGCGCGAACAACGATAGCAGCGACGGCAAAACATAAACCAAAAAAAGACACACCAAAACAAAAAGCACGATCCGCAGCAAAAGCCTTATATATAGGTGTTTATGCCGCTCTTGTACCGGCTCGGCCATAGCGTTCCTCCTCCCCCCCGGATGTTATGTCTTATTTTACCATAACTTTCGCGCGGATTCACCCTATTCAGTCAAAAATTTTTCGACAAATTCTGCAAAAATTCCCAGCCTCACCGATCCCCCAACTTTTCCCGGATCATCTTGGGGAAATTGCTTCCGGCAAACCGAATAAACCTCGCTTTGACATCCGAAGCCTTAATGCGAACAGTCTCTCCGGGCAGCAGGGACAACACCCCCTGTCCGTCCGCCGTCACCCTGCCGCCATGCACCGAAGCAATTGTCACATCAAGCACCGCCTTATAAGAAACCACCATAGGACGTGTTGACAGCGCGTGGGCTGCCAGATATGTAATAAGAATGGCTTCCACATCAGGGCTGACAATGGATCCGCCCGCGGAAAGAGAATAAGCCGTCGACCCTGTCGGTGTGGCAAAAATCAACCCGTCACAGGGCGGGCTGGCAATAGGTTCTCCCGACAATCTGAGCTCAAAGGTCATCATAGCGTCTGTGCCTTGCCGCGCAAAAACCACATCATTAAGAGCTGTGAAAGGTGACGACGCTTCCTGGTTCAGCTGACAAGCCGTCAACATGAGTCTTTCCTCCACAGAAAAATCCTTAGCCAGAACTCTCTGTAGAGCCGTAAAAATATCCCCCTGCTCAACCTCGCAGAGGAACCCAAGCTGCCCATAGTTCACTCCCAGCACAGGAATCTCATGAGGCGCCGCCTCCCGCGCGGCTTCCAGCACCGTTCCATCGCCCCCAAGGGACAGCACAAAATCGATCTCCCCCTCACCAAAAGGACACGCCAAATCATCACCCTGACGTCCGGTATACCAAACCACGGATTGCCAGCCGCGGGCATGAAGCCAAGCGCTGATCTGGGGCACAAGCGCCTCCGGGTTGACTTTCAATCTGTTAACATAAAGAGCCGCTGTTGGGGACATAAGCATGAATCCTTTCCGGCATTCATTCATTCGCCTATCATTCATTACATTGTACTAAACCGCATAAAGGTAGTCAATGCAAAACAATAAACGGTGCATATTTATAAAGTGCATGAACTGACGATAAGGATAAGCAGAGCTTTCTGCCGCGGTGTTTTCCCGCAACTCAATGGTGATTGGAGGCAGATACCGCGCTGGCCAGTAACAGTGCCACGTCAGGGGTTGGGGAGCGGCAGACTCCAAAAGCCCGCGTATTTTTTTCGCCTTTCGGGGGCTGCGTCGGGCGGTGAGGC
>WRHI01000081.1 GCA_009783315.1 Peptococcaceae bacterium | reverse complement strand
AAAAAGCAGCCAACAAACCGCAATGCTGAAGCATTGCGGTTTGTTATGCGGAAAGCCCCACCACTCGGTCATCCGGTCACCCACCACCTCGTTACAGTTTAGACCCCAGCCGGAGGGCAGGGGTCTAACCTGTAACCCCCACCTCGAACAATTCTGACAAATTAAAGATGCCTCTTCCTTTTTTAAACAGAAATATGTTATAATGGTGACAATTGATGACAATGCTTTTTATATGAGATCAGAATTAGACAAGAACAGAGGAGATGGCGAGATGTCTAACAACATTAAGAAATACGAGCCGCTTTGGGAAGCTTGGCACATTGATTCTTGCGTGGGGTCGGGGTCATTCGGCAAAGTTTACAAGATCTTCCGGGAGGATTCAGACCAAAAGTCCTACGCGGCGGCAAAAATAGTCTCTATCCCCTATGACGATTCTGAAATCCAGCAGATGCGGGAGGCGGGTTTCGACGACACAGGCTTGCTCGAGTTTTCGCAAATGATGGTCAAAAACATGATTCACGAAATCAACCTGACAAACGATATTGGCGACGACCATATTGCCACTTACAACGATATCTCGATTCACGAAAGAAGCGACGGGCTCACCTTGGATGTTCTGCTGCACCTGGATTGGCGTCAAAACCTGCCCGCCCACATCGCGGAAAACCCTATCACGGATGCTGATGTTGTCAAGCTCGGAATGCACATTTGTCAGGCTTTGGCGCTATGCCAGCAACAAGAAGCTGTTCATCTGAATATCAAACCCGAGAACATATTCGTCTCTTCCGACGGCCAATACATGCTGGGAGATCTGGGGATTGCCCGACCTTTAGAAGCCGATATGTCCGCTTTGGCTAAGAGAGGCGTCTACACATACATGGCGCCGGAAGTCTTTATGGGCGAAGCTTTTGATTGCCGAGCCGATATCTATGCCTTGGGGTTGGTTATGTACTCGCTGCTCAATCGCAACCGCGCTCCCTTCCAGCCACGCTCTCTATTGCCCAACGATGTTGATAAGGCCTTGCATAAACGTATCGGCGGCGAACCCATCCCCGATCTTAAACATGTCCATCCCGAACTGAACGACCTCATACAGAAAGCCTGCGCTTTTAAACCTGAAGATCGCTTTGCCGATCCGGAGGAAATGCTGACAGCGCTGGAGGCCGCGGCTGCTGCCATTGAGGAAGTTGGTGCCCTGCCGTTGTCAATGGATACCGCGGCGCTGATTTCGGATCAAGAACAGAATCCCAAGCCGAAAGTGGTCAAACCGAAGATGTTTTTGCTTGTGCGGAAAGCCTTGATTGCTCAGCTGGCGGCGCTCGCGGGATTAATCAAAGGCAAGGAACGCATGTTGTTCAGGTTGACTTTGGGCCTTCTCGGAGCCGCCACCATAATGTTTGGATACTTCTTGGCTGTTCATTATTTTAGCCGGCCGGCCGACAAGCCTGCAGCGGCGGTTTCTTCCCCCGCGCCCGATCCCGAATTCGGCCCTGATTCTACAGTCGATGTGCCGGCTGCTGATGAAGCCTTCCCTGAAAACAAAGCGGCAAAACAGGATATACCTCTGACACTCGCCACCCCATTAACGCCTCAGGTTTTAAGAATCGATATTTCAAGACAAAACCTTAACAGCACAAGTCTTTCCTCAATGATCAATGATGAGGAGATACCGCCGGACGTTGTTGAGTTGTCGTTAAGCGGAAACAGAATCGTCAGCGTTGCCTCCCTGCAATCTTTGACCAGTTTGACGGATTTGGATCTGAGCGGCAATTCCATCCTGGACATAAGCCCCTTGCGGTTCCTGACTGAGTTGACGCGCCTTAACCTCAACCACAACAGCATTTATGTCCTCCCCTCCGGAATATCATCCTTAGCAGCCTTGCGGGATCTGGATCTGAGCAGCAACGGCATAGCCGATCTTGGGCCGCTGCAGTCATTTTCAAGTCTGGAATACCTGAATTTGAACAACAACAGAGTCACTGATCTCTCACCGCTGCAGTCTTTGACGAATTTGCAGTCTCTTCATCTGGACAGCAACTTCATTTCGAATATCGCGGCTTTGCACAAGTTAACAAACTTGACTGAGCTCCATCTTGAGGGCAACATCTTTGTAACCACCGCCCAGATTAAGGCGTTTAAAAATGCGGTGCCGGGTTGCACCGTCTATGTCAATAGCGAGGCAGATGAGGATGACGACGGAGACGAAGATTAGACGGCAGCCTTAGAAATTGGCGGAGTACTAGGCCGGATTCAGATTCCACTTCTGCCGCTCAAATATTGCCGAGTTTGGTGAATATGTCTCAAGAACTATGTTAGAATAAATATCTCTAATACGTTGTGTTATGACAAGACTTTGATTGGGAACAAGGGTGGCGCTGTTTGAAATCACACGGTTGCCGTCTCCAATGTCGAAAATATACCATGTGGTGTACGCTAAATACCGCGATACAATGCTTTTGCCGTCGCTTGTTCTAATATCAACATAGTAGTCGGAGCCATAGTTCTTATGAAAATTTATATAATAAGCGTTTCCGCCTGCGTTTCTCAAATTGAATTGGTGTAAATAATTTCTTTGATTGGGAGCGGCGAGGAGAAGGATGTTCGATTGAGCCGCACTTGTATCCAAGTCTATGTTGGTGTCCAACACATACTTAGTTGAGGCGTTTTGGATATAGTACAACCCCAAGAACGATCCACTGACCGAATGGGGATTCGTTGGAGAAGGTTTATCCCCTTCCAAAATGATTTCTTCGACTGCTGCTTTTGTGATCGTTTCTTTGAACACAGCTGTTTCAGCTTCTACAAGAGCGCCGTTTTTGGCAACATAGTTGAAGGATAATGTCTTGGTACCTTTTGATCCTTCCTGATGTATTTTTTTGACGCCAAAATCAATAGAAACGTCCTTTCTTGTAACTGTTGTAAATGCGATCTCTTCTTCAACCTCATATGTGCCTTTCACCAACACGTTTATGATGATTTCGTCAATAAGGACTTGCAACGCTTCTTGTTTTTTATTAACCTCACCCGGCAGTCCTGTTGTTTCGACAACTTCTATTTTTTCTTCGAATTCAACCGAGGATACAGTATAGTTTTGGGACTCAGCAAGGTTGGTATAATGCGCTTCTAACTCTTTTAAGACCTCTTGGGCCTCTTCTATACTGGTCAGGATTATTTTAATCTCTGAATCAACACTGATGCCGTATCCCGGAACCGGTTCTGTTTCTAAACACAGGCCTATCATGCCGGAAGAGATTTTGGCAGCGGCAAAGACAGCGTCACAAAAAAGGTCAAGATCGCCTTCAGAGCTGGGATCCCCTCTGGGATCGATTCCCAAACCAGCTCCGGAAGTCAAGGTAAAAGCTGTCACAGCCCCCACCATAACCAGAAGGAAAGACGCGCAAACCACCAGGGCGATTTTTTTGTGTCCTTTTATGGCAGCCCTGAGGGCGGAGAAGAAGGCCGATAAGGCCGCGAGAATGCGTTTGATTGGGTTGGAGCGTGGTTCCCGGTTTCGAGAGTTCTCACCCGGCGGCTCTCGGCGTTGATCGGTAACCGGCTGATCAGCCGGGCGTGGGGTGGGACAACCGATTGGAGTTAGGGCCGGGGAGGCCGGGGGGATCGGATGGCCGGTGGGGTCTGAAATCGGAGCCGGCAGCGCGACGTCTCGCCGGTCAGCCGGATGGGCATTGCCGTACGGAGATTCATGTTCGTATGGCGTATCTTGCGCGTCCGTTTCCGTTTTGATCCCATTTTCCAGCCCAACGGAGAGCGTCTGATCCTGGCCATGTTGGGACCATAAGTCCAAGGTCCCTCCCACCTTGGGGTTGGGCACTTCCGCCGCCTGATCCACCACCCATCCCTCTTGGTCTGTGGGCATGGCTGACATGCGTTGGCTGTACTGCTCATGTTCCAGCGCCACAAGTTCTTCCAATAACCCACGCATTTTGGCGGGGCTGGAAAACCGATCCTGACGGTTATACGCGCAGGCTCGCAATACAAGGGCGTTAAGCCGGGGGCTGACCCCTCTCAGGTCGGGAATGGGTTCGCCGTTCATGCGTCTTTGCAGAGCCTCTTCTCGATCTCTGGGCATGATGGGCCGCGGAGGATCGGGCAGGAAAGGGGAGCGGTTCTTGTTCAGCAGGGTGTACATAACGATGCCCAGCCCATAGGTATCCACATTGGCGCCGTATTCTCTTCCCTGGAAGACTTCAGGGGCCATATAGGTGTATGTGCCTTTTTTCGATAGTCCCGACATGGTGCGGTCTATTTGCCGCGCTATGCCGAAGTCCCCCAACTTGTATTCGCCGTAACGGGAGACGAAAATGTTGTCGGGTTTGATGTCTCTGTGGATGATGTTTTTTCCGGCGCACAGCTCCAAGGCATGGCAGATGTGGATGCCGAGCTTTATGATTTCGCCGGGCGGTATAGACGCGCTCTCGGCGCGAGCGGTAAGGCTTTCTAAGAGTTCCATACGAATGAGGATGTCCCAGCCTTCCTCATTGGGATGTTCGACAACTTTGTGGTCTTCTAAGCTGACAATATGGCTGTTGCCGGTAAATTGGCTCATGAGGTCGATTTCATGGATGATGTCTGAGACTTGGGCACGAAAAAAGTTTTGTATGTCCGGGGTGCTCAGGCCTTCGATTTTCATTTGCTGTATTTCGGCTCTGTTTTGGGGAATGGACATGATCTTTAGCGCCGAATTGTAGGTTTTACCGAATTCTTCACGGCGGATTTTGTAAACTTTGCCGTAGGCGCCTTCGCCTATCAGGAACTCAACATGCCATGCGCCCCAGATGGGTTCGTATTGTTTGATGTCGGCCATTCTGTCTCCTGCCTTATTCCGCTATGTGTTATAAGCTATGAGCTATGAGCTATGAGCTATGTTCTATGTTCTATGTGCGTTGTGCTTTTCTTATCTATCATATCATATATTCTCAATTGTGTGTGGATTTGGCTGATTAGCAAACTATTTTTCTTATTGTGAGGTTTTTTGGGAATTCCGGGGGGTTTTCGTCCTTTCTCGGTCTATTGGGGTGAGATCAGCTGTGCAATCGAATAAAAGATGGGTAGCGCGTATACGGCTAGGAGCGCCAAAACCCACAGGATGCACAAGCAAATATAAAGGCCCCTCTGACCGACCGCTTGCATTCTGCCGAATACGGCGCCGGCGCGCAATCGATGGAACCTGGATGCGTAACACAGTACCGCCAGCAGCGAGAGCGTGGCTGCTGACAAGATGAGGCATGGCTTCATGGACTCTGGGATGTAGGACAGGCGTATTTCGTTGCCTCCTTTTTGGAGGGGGACGCCCAGGAATCCGCCGCATATTGATATTGGTTTCTGTTGCTGCCCGTTTATGACCGCGGTAAAGCCTTTATCATAGGCGATTGGCAGGAACAGTATCGGGGTTTCTTTGTCCGCGTGTACTTGAGCGGTCAGTGTCTTGCCGCTGGTTGTGAAGATGTTGTCTTGGGGCAGCGCGTCTGAGAGCGCCCGAAGCTTCTCCATATCCAGCGCCGCGATCTGTATGGGTTTTGATGAGGTTACCTTCTGGTCAAATTCTAATGTGACGTCTACCGTCTCGTCGCTGAATTCCCCTAGGTAGAGAAGGCCGGATTTGTATGGCGATGGGTATTGGTAGTCGTTGGGGGCATACCACCTGTTTATTTCATTTGATAGTTGCGTCACAAGGGGTTCGCCCCTTACCACGATTCGGGTAAACGCGCTGTTAAAGGGTTCCGCGTATAAATAGAGCTTTTTCGTTCCGGAGACTGTCAGCGTATCACCCATGGTTCCAGCCTGTTCCGGGTTATTGGGAACAAGTCTTGTGCGGCCGTATGATAACTCGTAGTCCGCGTTTTCTACAGAGTTCAGCTCTAAGATTTCAAACAACGGCGTGGTGCTGTCGTCGCCGCTGAGAAGTCTGTACAGCATATTTTGCGCTTCTATGGGGTGCTCCGGCAAATTGTTATGGCAGTGATCTTCATCCGATATGACGACTCCGGCCGGAAACGCAAAGGTGTTCTGATAGATGAAGACGCCGGAAAGTGTCTTTTTCAAGAGATAGGCGGCGTCATTTAATTCTTTGTCGGAAAGCATATATTTGCCGCAAAGCAGGGAGTCTGTGAACAAGGTGCCTCCAGTGTCAAGGCTGTTGGATGATACGGCGGTGTAGCCCAGTGAACGGAGAAGGTTTTGCGGCGCCGCGCCGATCTCTGAGGTGTAATGGGACAAGGATTTGTGGCCGGTTATGAGGTTGGCGTTGGGGCTGGAAAACAACATGTTTTTGTCGAGCACACGATAATATGAAGAATCCTCAAAATCATAGGCCGCCACCGCCGTTAGCTGATCCATTTCTTTGAATTCAACCCTTTCAGGGGACATGCCAAAAAAAAGGAGGCCAAAATAGCCGATTTGCGCCACCAGCAGGAGAAACATGGCGGCTGTTCTTGCCGTAGGCAGCGCCTTGCTTGCCCCAAGCAACATCTTAGTCCGGAGCGGTTTTTCCGGTAAGGGGGATTGCATAAGCAAGAATCCCATGATGAAGAAAGAAACAAGAAACGCGGCAAACACCTTCAGAAACGGTAAAAAACTGTTGTGGGTCAGGTTAATGCCGGCGGGATGCCAGACCATATAAATGCCTGAAAAGGTCGTCGCCATGGGATATATTGGAATAGCCAAAGCGGCGGCCAGCAACAAGCCCCGCGCCCAAACCGGCAGGGTCCGGTTCCATGACAGTTCGCCTTTCTCTTTCAACCACAGAAAGTAGGTGCCGAAGGCGCAGAGAAGAAACAAGGGCACAAAGCCGTATCGCAAGGGGAACATGATAAAAGACCCGTAGTGCCATAACCTGTTCACGCAATCAAATATGAGAGGCACACAGAAAACCGAGACAAGCATGAAAACGAAAATCCTGTCGCGCATATGTTTTCTGATGAAAACCAACAGCAGAACTGTAAACGCTATAGCAACGGAGGTTACGAGGAAATACACCAATTTGTTGTAGATTGACCCGATGATCAGGCCGCTTGTCATCACATCCCAAAGGGCCGTGTTGTTGCGGGCGGAATGGAGAATCTGCCGTCCGGCGGGGATGACAACCGGGGAGGCGATGGCGACGGCAGCCGCAACCGATAAGGAGAACCGTGCCGCCATGGCCGCCCGTCCCTTTTGGGGTGTGTAGAGATAAAGATAGATGGGCACCGCCAACAGAAGAAACAACAGCACCATTCCCGTTATGTAAAAGGACATGATAAGCATCAGGGACAGCACCACCATAAAGGGGCCGCTTTTCTTCTCGTCGCGCATCACCAGCAGTGTCCAGGCCAGCAGTGGAAAAAAGCACGCGATATCCAGCCACGGGTAGATGAGATAGGCGTTCATGGTGTAGCCGCTTAGGGCATAAGCCGTGCTGAACAAAGTAACCCCAAACGTGGACAGCGACGCGAAAGCGCGTCGCAAAAACAATGCCATGAACGCGGCCGTGAACCCTATCCGGAGCAGAAGCAGAACGTCCAGAGCCTGATAGAGATGTTCGCGGGGAAAAATAAGAAGAATCAAGTTGAATGGCGAGAAAACCCACGTTGCGTTTGCAGAAAAGAAGTTGGCCCCGGCAAAGGAGAGAAAGTTGTAGAAGAAGCTGCCCCCGTGTACGGCATCATAGAAATTGTAGAGAAAGGGTACCCCTTGAGCGTACAAATCGCCCATGGCGGTGGTCGCGCCGTCAAAGGGCCAGTAACCTTTGCACGCAAAAATGACCGTCATAATCAGCAGACATAGGAGGGGCGAGGCTATGAGCGGCAGGATGTTGGGGTGGGGTGGGGGGTTCGGGGGGGTAGGGGTAGATGGGATAGGGGTAGAGGGGGTAGGTGTAGGGGTAAGGGGGAGGTTGTCTGGCGTCTTCAATGATTTGAGGCCTCCAATTCGTAATGTATGTCGTCTTATCTCCTGTTAAATGTATCAAATCCTGCCCAATCATTTCTGCTGTAGACAGGGCCAGTCTCAATTCCCGGTATAGAATAACTCACGTATATTTCGTTGTAGAGGACAGCCTCACCAAGATATGTGAGCATTTGCCTTCTTCCTTCTTGGCGAGGCTGATTCCACAGGAACATACACACCATAGTATCATCATCGTATTTGACAGCCTCTTTCAATTCCACAACATATGTGCCGGAATCATCTACCATAATTATTGTGCCGGGTTTGTCCCGTGAAAATTC
Source organism: Peptococcaceae bacterium (assembly GCA_009783315.1). Taxonomy (GTDB): domain Bacteria; phylum Bacillota; class Desulfitobacteriia; order Desulfitobacteriales; family Syntrophobotulaceae; genus WRJI01. The sequence goes on along the minus strand of WRHI01000081.1, from coordinate 6,961 downwards.
CATATAGGTGATTTTGAACGCGTTGCTATTCCCTTTCGTAAAATACCAACGCCCGTCAAGAGTTTGCCAGATGAATCTTACAGCGTCTTCTCCCGGTAACGCGGCAACCGCGTCCTTCAAGGATGCGAAGAGTTTGGTCCCAATAATAACAATCTTATTCACAGGTTCTTTCGTGACGGCTTCCTCTATGACGGTGTCCTTCACAATAATGCCGTTTCTTGAGACAAAGGTCTGAGATATGCTCTTTATCCCTTTCTCTCCTTCTTTTTCTTCAGTCGTGCCGCGCGGTACATCAGGGTCTTCTTTCGTTTCTGTCTCAAAGTCAATCTCTTCTGTTATGACCCGCGTTCCTTCCAGGATAACGCTGATACGAGGCTGGACGATGGCCAGCTTCACCTGTGTCCCTTCTTCCAGTGGACTCTCTAGAATCAAGCCAACATTTTCAGCTAATATTGAGTCCGCTGTCACTTTGTATTTCTGAGCGATTTCCGGCACTGTCGTCATTTCCGTTGCGATGAAGTAGGCGGTTTGGATACTTCCGTCGTTCAGACTTTCCAGGGCTTCTTGTTTGTTTTTGATTTCCGAGGAAAGGATTTCTGTTTCAACGATCTCTACTTCTTCCTCATAAGTGACTAAGGTCACGACATAGCCTTCGGCGGCGGCTTGATTGGTGTAATAGGCTGTAAATTCATCCAACACTTCCTCGGCTTCTTCTCTGTCTGATAAGACGATATCCACCTCGTCATTGACTCTGATGCCATACCCTTGCACATAGGTTATGACCTCTGGGACAGGGTTGCGCGACATAAGCATAAAGATTGTCGCCATAATCGCCAAAGCCACTATGATTGACAACGCTACCACCACTACCGGGATCATTTTCTTGCTCCCGGGAAGGTTAGGGATCACCGAGTCCGGAGGATTGCCGTTTTCCGCCGCCTTGCCGACCATGTTATCTTCAGTCTCACCGAGGCCTCTGCCGTCATCTGTCTCTTGTTGCGTGATTCCTTCCTGTGTAGTCGTGATGGTTAAGCTGGGCAACAGGTGCAGGGTGTTGCCGTCAGCCCCCGGCGCGAGCTTGCGCAATTGTCCCGGCTGCTGTACCTCTTCGACTTCAGGTGGAAAATCCTCCGATGAATAACCCGTATCAACTAAATCTTCTCCTTGATCCTGTCTTTCGCCGTCAATAGCCAGACTGTCAAGTCGGCTCTCGCCAACACCCTTATTAATTGATTGCAGGGCCATGCGCATAGCGGCAGGATCGCTAAACCGTTCCCGGCGGCCATGGGCGCACGATTGCAACACCAGAGCATTCAGTTCCGAGCTGATTCCCGGAATAGAAGGAATCGGTTCACCCCTCATGCGTTTTTCCAAGGCGGTATCACGGTCGCTGGGTAATATCGGCTGGGGATAAGCCGGAATAAACGGGGCGCGGTTCATGTTCAGAAGCGCATACATAACGATACCCAATCCATATGTATCCACACTGGCGCCGTATTGCTCCCCTTTGAACACCTCGGGCGCCATAGTCATGCTGGAACCTTTTATGGACAACCCGCCCATGGTACGTTCGACCTGCCGGGCGACGCCAAAGTCGCCTATTTTGTAATCACCGTGGGGCGAGATAAATATGTTCTCCGGCTTAATGTCCCTGTGAATGATGTTTTTGCGGGCGCACAGCTCTAAAGCCCGGCAGATATGAATGCCAAGTTTCACAACCTCCGCCGCGGACAGGGGATGCTCCGCCACATGGGTGTTCAGACTCTTCAGAAGTTCCATGCGGATCAGGATATCCCAACCCAGTTGGGAGTTGGAATGTGCGAGGTTGGATTTGTCAACAATCTTGTGATCCAAGATGCTAACAATATGGCTGGTACCACTGAACTCGCGCATCAGATCGATTTCGGCGGCAAGATCTTGAACCGACGCATAAAAAAACCCGCGAACCGAAGATTCGTCAAGTCCTTCCAGCTTCAACCGCCTGATCTCGCCCTCATTCTGGGGGATGGAAATAATCTTAACCGCTGATTCAAAGGTTCTGCCGAATTCTGTCCGACGAGCTTTGTAGACCTCACCATAGGAACCCTGACCGATGAGTTCCTCAGCATACCAAGCATCCCAAAGGGGTTCGTATTTCTTGATATCCTCAAGCACAGATTGATCACCTCACACTTTATCAATGGACAATTGACAATGGACAAATCAATGGACAATTGACAATGGACAATGGACAATGAGGAACAGGAGACAATGAGGAACGAGAGGCAGTTTGTTCCTGTCGAAGATTCGTTTTGCCATTGTCCATTTCTTTGTCTCCTGTCTTTCATTGTCCATTGTCCATTGTCCATTGTCCATTGATTTGTCCATTGTCCATTGTCCATTGTCCATTGTCCATTGATTTGTCCATTGTCCATTGCTATGCTCCATTGTTCTGATTCTAACATATTTTATAGATTGTGTATAGAAATAGAAATTATTTTCCGATCCGAGAGGAATTTGGCGTACATTGTTGAAATGAAAACTTAGCCATTGGAAACTGTTGAATCAATGCCAGAATCAAACCAATTAAAAGCACACTAAGTGGTGCTAATATATTAAAGGTCAAGGAGTGAAATAAACCATGTCTGACGAAATCAAAACCAGCCTCGAAGAAATAGCGCTTGCGGCCACAACTATCAAACGGCTGAACCAGGAAATCATGGATCAATTTCAAAGATTGGAAAGGAATTCTGATGTTTTGTATTACGTGTGGCAGGGGGACGCTGCCGAAGCCGCCGAATCAGCGTTCAAGGTTATTGCGGCTTTTCAGCGGCAACATTTCAAGACCTTGAATGAGTTCACCGATCTCTGGTTAGAACAAGCTAAGGAAAGAGAAGGAGATGAACCATGTCAGTCGAAATCAAAGTCCAACCCGATCAAGTTCAATTAATCGCAACCGCCATACAGGAAGACAACTGCCTCAATTACAAATTTGTTTTCGGAACTTTAGCAGGAAATGGGTGATCAACGGCGTATCGATTATGAGTGATTATTAATTGTGAAAAGAGGAAATGTCTTGACCAGAGAAGAGCTGTTAGAACTGCAATCCATGATGGAGTCTGTCGTTAACCCTATTAAGATCGATATGGATAAAAGATTTGATTCTGTAGAGACACAACTTACAGAGGTCAAAGAAAAAGTTGATTCTGTAGATACGCGACTTACAGTGGTCGAAGAAAAAGTTGATTCTGTAGAGACACAACTTACAGTGGTCAAAGAAAAAGTTGATTCTGTAGATACGCGACTTACAGTGGTCGAAGAAAAAGTTGATTCTGTAGATACGCGACTGCGAAAACTTGAAATCAAGGTAGAACATAAAATTGATAACTCTTTAAGAGCCATGATGGAAGGCCTTGCAGGGGTCACCGAAAACATGCAGTCAGTTTTAAACGTTGAGAATCGTGTGGAGACATTGGAACATAAAACATCGGCTATCGATTTTTATATTAAAAAGCAACAGCAACAATGATACCGCCATAGGATAATAAAGAGCTTTTGAGCAACAAGGAGATTTAGGCCATGATTAAAGGCTAAGGAGTGAAGAAAACCATGGCTGACGAAATCAAAGTTGATACCGGGCTAACGACGCAACACAAACGGAGGAAGCTATGACAGCGAAATGGTATGAAAAACTTCAACAAGCCACTGAAGATCTGAGATCTCTTGATAAAGAGATGGGGACATTCATCTGGGATCTCAATTCAAGCAACAATAAGAACATCGGCGTCGGCGCCTGCACCAGCCGCCTGGAAGACATGGTGGCCGCCCACGTTCGCGCCTTGAGCAGGTTGGATGCGATTACGCCGCCTTAACAACGCTTCTCATTGACAACAAAGGGAGGTTTGCCTGAATGTCTGACGACGTTATCCAGATTGATACTGAGCAAGTATCAATCGCGGCCGCGAACATCAAACGGTTGAACCAGGAAATCATGGATCATTTTAAGAGTTTGGACGATGCTTATGAATCCCATATCGGCAATTGGAAGGGCCAAGCCGCCGGCAACGCTAAAGCAACTTTCTACCACATGCGGAGTTACGCGCTGGAACGATACAAATTGATCAACAACATGGCTAATTTCTTGAAGACGCAGATTGGCGAGGGATACGACGAGACGGAAGAGGAGAATATTGATTTGGCTGATCTGTTCAAATAACCGTCTGGGTATTTTAGCGGCACTTCGCACACGAAGAGGAAGAGGAAGAGGAAGAGGAAGAGGAAGAGGAGGAGAATGAATTGGCATCTATCAAAGTAGATCACTCCCAGCTTGAGCGATACGCTAAAGCTATCGATGAAAACATTGAATACTGCCGTCAACGCTTCGCGCTGATTAAGCAAGAGGTACAGAACCTTTCGGGGACATGGAAAGGCACGGACTATCAGGCTTTTCTGGCTAAATGGCAGGAAGTTTCCGGTAAAGGTTCTGTAATACAGACTATGGAAACCGCTCAGGAAGCCCAAAGCCAAACGCTGCGTTATGCCTCGGTTAAGTACAAGCAGGCCCAGGCTCATGCGGTATCTTGGGCGAATAAGGTTTAAGATGATAAAGGTTAAGGCAAACGCAAATAAGCTGAATCAGGAGAGTGTTAGAAGGAGGCGGGTGAATCTTGCGAAACAACCCACGGAGATCTCTGCGGAGAATTCTATTGATATCCCTAATAATGACTTTGATGATAGGAGTGAGTGGATGCATGTTATTTCAGTTTGACTACAAGAAGGCGATGATGACGTACCTGACGGAAAAATACCCGGACGACACTTTTCATTTCATCAATATTGGTACGGAGACATTTGGGTCTTCGCATGTGGAAATGATCGCGTCTTCGGACAAGTTCCCCAATCCTGAATACTATATTCATGTTCGTATGACCAGGAAAACTCATGAGATCACGGAAAACTACATCGAGTTCTATTTTCGTGAGCAAGCCATTGCTCATATCAGATCCTTTGTAGAAAGTATTTATGGGCCTTGTCGAATTCGCAGTAACATATCCGGAACAGGTCTGTTGCTGTCTGATCTATCTCCGGATATGGAAGTATCCGAGTATCTACGAAACGCCAAAAACACACCATACTGTATTTTAGATTTCAAAATTCATACCACAAAAGATCCCTCATCAAAAGATGAGGATCTTGAATCCCTTCGTCAAGCTTTGGCCAGTCAAGAGTATCGGCTTGGGTTATCATTCAGCTATGTCAAAGAATTATACGAGGAACCTGATATGATGAATGAAATACAGGCACGTCAATGGATGCTTGAGAATTGCATCTTGCAAGGAGTATTCACTATGGACGACAATTACATGTTCAAGTCTCAAAATTGGAGGGAATACAACTAATGGGCAATTTATCAGATAAAGAGATTCAAGGTCTTCAGGAACAATCCGCAATACTCAACCTCATTGTCTATTCCAGGCATACCGACATTGGCAAATATGAAGTTCAAACAGTTGGCGAAATACTGGATAGGATGACCATTGATCCTAAAATAGACTCTGCCCTGGCCGAAAAATGGCACATAGTCAAAAGTTACGCGGAGAACAACCCGAACTTCAAAGAAATTGAACTGATCGATCACAGCATCCACGCCCCCAAAGACACCACAGGCGAAACCTACGATCCTGACGCCTTCTTCGCTATGACCTTCTACGACCCCAACAACGATCAATACACCGTCGCTTACCGGGGTACCCCCAATCATGCCTGGGTGGAAAACGCCAACGCTTTTGGCCCGGCCCGCGACAATACTTATTATACCTATGACATGAACGGTGTAGCCTCCGAAACCGTTGTTCATGAACACGCTTCCGCGTCACAGGCGGCGGCTCTAAACTATATGAATTACATTAAGTCCAAAAGGGGTCTGACGAAAGACGATTTCATCATCACCACTGGCCATTCTCAAGGAGACAACAATGCCAAAACTGTCGCCATCAAATCGGATCTGGAAATTGACTTGTGTTTCGGGTTTGACGGTCCCGGCTACTCCCCGGAAGCTCTTGAGGAGTTGTCCCAATACCCCAATTTCGAGCAGCAACGATCCCGAATCTATCAGCTGCGGGCCAACAACAACATTATTGACGCTTTCAGCTTCCGGAAAGAACTGGCTCACCCGGAAAACATCACTTACGTAAAGGGGAACTTTTCCAGAGGCATTCTGTGGCCCATCGACCATATGCATTCTATCTTTAACGACAGTTACGAGGAAGGCGGCAGTGTCTTCAATGAACAGGTCAGCGGCAGGGGACCGCTAAGCAATTTTGCCGCAAGCTACAGCGAAATCCTGCTTCTGTTGCCACCGGAAGCCCGCGCAACCGTCGGGCGCGGGGTTATGCAGCTTGTCCAGCTCGCTCTGGGACATGGCGGTGAGTCCGGGTTTGACGACCCTGCCCAGCTCTGGGAAGTGTGTTCCGCGATTCTGGTTTCCATGACGATTTTCCCGGCGTCGGCGATAGGCATGGTTGCGAAAACCTTTGATGTTAAGGAGGATGCCGCCACTTTGTTCCTGACGTCTCTCTGTGTCGCCGGGTTCTTCTGTATGTTCCCGGCGGTGGCCGTTTCCGTGCTGGCAACAGGAGCCTTTGTATTTGTGACAGGAGTAAGCGCCGCGCCTTGGATAGCTTTAGTCGGACTTATCAGCTATGCCGAGGATCAAATTAAACAGCGCGGCTTCGGGTTTCAAGAGCTTACGGCAAAACTGCTTACCCTTATGGGAGACTTGTCCATGAAACTGCAAATCCATCTGGACCAATACTGTAACGCCCCCGGGTATCAATACGCGGCTGAAAACCCTTATATACAGGTGAGCACAGCCAAGCTCAGAGAAGCTTCCCAACATGCTACACGCCTTTACAAGCGACTCAAGGAAGGGGAAAAAGATCTGAAGTGGCTGAACAGGGAAGCTATGTTGACAACAACCCTC